>MGVZ01000020.1:0-18846 GCA_001800745.1 Euryarchaeota archaeon RBG_16_67_27 | reverse complement strand
ACACCTCCCGTGGCACGCGTTCGAACGCCGCGCGCACCCGGGGGTCGAGGACGTAGCCGCTTCGCACAAGGGCGTCGACGAGGCGGGCGCGGGCCCGGACGGGCTCGTCCTCGCGGGCCATCCAGGGCCCGAACGCGGGTCCGCGGATTTCAGGGTTCCGGGGCTCACGGGGGCGCCTGGAGGCCGAGGAGGAGCGTCGCGACGACGAGGGTGGCGACCGCGTGAAGGGCAGGCCCGCCTTCACGAACCTCCGCATCGAGACCTCGACGCCGTCGCGGGGCGCGGCCTGGACGACGATCACGTTCGCCGAAGGAGGAAGATCACGTTCACGTCGATCGCCGCGAGAGCTTCCCCCGGGCCGACCACCCCGAACAGGAGCATGAGGACGGCGCCGAGGAGCGCGGTCGCGGGACGCCCGAGCGAGCAATGGACGGACTGGCGGAGGGAGATCAGCAGGTACGTGAGGACGAGGATTGCGGCGGCGCGTATTCGAGCGAAGGGCAACGCCACGGCCCCGCCCGGCCCCTCCGCGGCGCTGCGTTCTGCGCGTCACGACGCCGTTCGAGCCGAGTCCCATCACCCTTAAATACCCCCACTCGCTTCGCCGCGCTACTCCGGCCTCGGTTCGTTCTCCGAGACCCGGGGAATTCGACGCACCTCTGGAGAGGAGAGATCCGGGATGTACCCGAGTCGTCACCGTGGGTTCGGAGCGCTCGTCCTGCTCGTCGTGCTCGTGCTGAGCGGGATGGCGGTGCTCACGACAAACGCGCAGGCGCAAGGCAACCAGCTCGTGGGGCTGGTCTACCAGTGCGGTAGCCCGGCCACGTTCATCGGCGGCGCCCTGGTGACCCTCTCGGATGCCCAGGGGATCCAGGACCCCCGGAGCGTGACGACCCTCGCGGACGGCACGTTCACGTTCTCCCCCTTGCCGGGGTACTACAACGTCCAGGTCGAGAAGGACGGATACTTCACGGAGACGACGGCCTCCCCGATCCGGTTCGACGACAGCGCGACCGTGGACTTCAACGCGGAGGTCCCGGGCTTCTGCCTGGACCCGACCCCGACCGCGGACAAGACCGTGAGCCTCCTCATCGTGAGCCAGGCCGCCGTCCACCGGGTCGAGACGGTCTCCTTCACGAAGTCGTTCGGGAGCAACGAGAACACCGCGGCCTCGTGGAACCGCGCGGGGAACTACGTGACTCTCGCGCGGAAGCCCGTGTACAGCCTGGGGATCACCCTGCGATACGAGCGCCTCGACGGCACGTACTCGAAGGACCTCGCGAACGTGACGGACTACACGGTCCTCGACTACTTCAACGGTCGGATCCAGATCAACGACCCGATCATCATCGCGGACCTCGACGCGGACCCGACCCGCTCCGTCCTGTACGCCTCGTACTTCTCGTGGACGCCCTCCCAGCGCCTCCAGTTCTACCCCGTCGTCCCCGCGAGCTACCTGATCCGCAAGAACGGAGCCTCGTGGATGGCGAGGGAGAACCTCGACTGGACGCTCGACATCGACACGGGCATCCTCACGGTCCTTGGTGGCTTCACGGACGGCACGGACAGCCTGAGCGCGGACTACTGGAGCGTCGCCGCGCTCGCGGGCGCCCGGGTCGAGGCGGTCTGGTCCGGCGAGGTCGTGCGGACGGTCACCGCGGACGCCTCGGGGACGGCGACCCTCTCACTGTGGACCGGCGTCTTCGAGATCCGGACGACAAGGTCCGGCTACGCACCGAGCGTGACCTCGCTCAACACGGGCGTCACGACGGAAACGCGGATCGAGCTCGCAGGAGGCGTGACCGTCACGGGCCACGCGCGCGACGCCGCCGGCCGGTTCCTCAGCGCCGGGCTGCAGGGGACCCTGTACAACCTGAACCCCGCCGCAAACCGTGCGGAGAAGGTGGTCCCCGCGACCGTCGTGGGCAGCCTGTACTCGTTCAACGCGCCTCCGGGCAGCTACCGGATGGTCATCGACGCGAACGGCTACCGGGCCGCGAACGTCCCGGTGACCCTCGTCGGCGGCACGCAGCTCGAGGACGTGACCCTCGCCGTGTCCGAGAAGGAGGAGTACCGGACGACGGTCGAGTATGGGCCGACGGACTGGGGCAACCCGACCGTGGTCCGGAACCTGACCCTGAACGCCGACAGCACTCTGTCCGGCCTGGGCGCCCCGAGTCTCCGGGACCTCCGCCTCCAGGTCGACGACACGTTCGGCACCGGGCCAGGCGGCTCGCGAGACGGCACCGTGAACGCGACGGAGGAGAGCCGGTTCCGCGACTGGATCGTGGCGAACGGCCCGCTGTACGTGACGACGGACGGCTTCCTCACGACGAACGGGAAGGCGTACCGGTCCGCCCTGACGGACACCGTATCCGTCGAAGGCCTCGTCGGCGCGTCCGGGAAGGTCTGGATCAACACGACGACGACGTACGCGCTCAAGCAGACGCCGCCGGACATCGCGTACGGCGCGACGCGGTACTTCGTGAACGTCACGACGACGGCGGACAAGAACGTCTCCGTCCTCCAGGACCAGGTGTACGTGATCGCGCTTCCGCAGGCGTACGAGATGGTGAGCTCGACGATCTTCGGCGGTCTGACGACGGACGGGTACACGCGCGTGACGGTCGACCCGACCGCGCTGTCGGGAACCCCGCAGATCCGGATGACGGTCGAGAAGGCCCAGAACGGGTCCGCCCGGGCGCGCGTCGAAGGCCCGGCGGGCAAGTTCCATGTCGTGAACGCCTCGTTCGGCAACTACCAGGCCTACGTCGCCGCGGATACGAACCTCACGTTCAGCGCACGGCTGAGCACGGACCCGAACGGCGACCCGCTCGTCGAGAAGGCGAACTTCACCTGGAAATTCAAGGCGAACACGGCCGAGGCGGACGACCCGGCGAACATCCGCTACGGGATCGAGCCGTACTTCACGTACGGTGCGGCCGGGGAGTTCACCGTGAACCTCACGGTCCGGGAGACGGGCGGGAACCTCACGTACCGCGACATCAAGGTGTTCGTGGACGACGAGCTCCCCGTCGCACGCGCCCGGACGAACCGGACGGGCTCCGGAGCGTTCACCGGGAACCTGAGCGTGGACGAGGACGTCCTCGTGAAGTACGACGGCGGCCTGTCGACGGACCTCGCATACCCCGGGAAGAACGGGGTCATCCAGGACGGCGGGTACGCCTGGGACTTCGACGGGGACCGGATCACGGACGCGACGGGCCGGGTCGTGAACTGGAGTTTCGCGAAGCCGGGCGCGTACACCGTGAACCTGACCGTCACGGACAGCGTCGGCTGGAAGTCCGCGAACGCGACGTTCACGGCGGTCGTGAACGACACGACCGAACCGACCGCGGCGTTCGACATCCGCGACCCGAACAACGAGTACAGCCTCACGACCACGCTGACGGAGGGCCGCATCTACAGCTTCAACGCCTCCCGGACGACGGACAACTACGACAAGCCGGAGGCGCTGAACTACACGTGGAAGGTCCCGGGGCCGATCGAGGGACGCACGGGGAAGAACCACACGTTCACGGGGATGAACATCTCGTTCAAGTGGACGGAGTGGAACGCCTCGTACAAGGTCGTCCTCTCGGTCAAGGACACGGGATACGGGAGCGGTGACCCGAACGAAGGGAACTCGACCCGCGAGATCGTCGTCCAGGTCGACACGGCGACCCGACCGGACCTGAAGGTCGACTCGGGCACGATGAAGATCGACAACCGCGACCCCGAGGACGGCCAGTCGATCACGATCACGGTGAACATCTCGAACAAGGCGAACCGTGGACTCGCGGATGCGATCGCGACGAAGGTGTACGTGATCGCGGGCGGCACGACGACCCTCGTGTCCGAGGCGACGACGGACTGGCGAGATCGGAACAGCGCCACGACTGCGGACCACACCCTCGATGCAGGCGAGCTCGCGCAACTCACGTTCGTCGTGGCGATGAGCGGCCAGGGCAACAAGACCGTGAAGGTGTGCGTGAGCGACGCGGACGAGCCCTACACCTGGAACACCGGGGAGAACTGCGCGAGCCTGCTGATCACCGTGCGCCAGGCGGGCTGGGTGAACCTCGCCGTGTACGGGAGCATCGTGGGTGCGATCGGCCTGTTCGTCTTCTACATGTACTACCGGAGGAAGGTCCGGGCCGGCGAGTGGTCCGGCGTACGGCTCCGCCGGGAGAAGGGCGAGAAGGGCGAGGCGAAGCCGCGGAAGGAAGTCAAGGAAGAGAAGAAGCGCCTTTAGGTGCCTTCCCTTCCCCTTTCCCCTTTTACATTTCCTTCGGCGCTTTCAGCCCGAGGCTGCTGAGGGCGTTCTGCAGGACGATGCGGGCCGCGTCGACGAGGGCGAGGCGTGCCTCCCGGAGCTCCGGCTCCGCCGTGAGGACGGGACAGTCGCGATAGAACTCGTTGAACACGCCTGCGAAATCGGCAGCGAACGTGGCGATCGCGTGGACCCGCCGCGTCTCCGCGGCCTCCCGCACGGCGGATGGGAATCTCGCGATCCACCGGAGGAGCCGCTGCTCCGCGAGGGCCACGAGGAGGGCGGGATTTCCTTTCCGCAGGGCGCCCGCCTTCTCGAGGATTCCGCACGCCCGGGCGTGGGAATATTGGATGAACGGGGCGGAGCTCCCCTCGAAGCTCAAGGCCTCCTCCCACCGGAACAGGATCCGCTTCTCCGCTTGGACGCGGGCGATGTTGTACCGCACCGCGCTCACCCCGACGAGCTCCGCGATCTCCCGCATCCTCTCCTCGGACAGGTCCTCGCGGCGCTTCCGGACTTCCTCGTACGCGCGGTCGACCGCCTCATCGAGCAGGTCGTCGAGGTACACGACCCGACCCTTCCGCGTGGAGAGCCGCCCTTCTGGCAACCCGACGAACGCGTAGAAGATCGTCTCCGGCGCCCAGGGGACCCCCATGAGTCTGAGGGCGGCCTTGAGCCGCGAGAAGGTGAGCTTCTGGTCCTCTCCAAGGACGTTGATCCCGACATCGCACCGCTCCATCTTCTTCAGGTGATAGGCGATGTCCCGCGTCGTGTAGAGAGACGTCCCGAGCTTCGTGACGAAGACGTACTTCGCCGCATCACCCTCGAGACCGAACTCACTGAGGTCGAGGAACCGCGCGCCGTCCTCCTCCTGGGACATCCCGCCCAGGCGGTCGATAACCCTGCGTACACTCCCGTCGAGAATCAGGTCGCTCTCCCAGAAGAAAGAATCGTACGATACGCCGATCCGTGCCAAGGTCTCGAGGATCCCTCGGAGCACGCCCTCGGAGACCTCCCGGACCTCGCGCGTCAGCGCGGCGTCGCCCCGCTCGAATCGCTGGATGAGGGCCATCACCTCTCCGTTGACCTTCGGGTCTCCCTCCATGAGCGCGGTCGCCCGCTGGTAGAACTTCACCGTCCGGTAGTCGTCTTTCTCCCGCTCGGCGGGCCCGACGTCTTGGGAGGTGAGGCGCTTCGTGCCCCAGTACTGGAGGACCATCTGCTTCCCGACGTCGTTCACGAGATACTCCGTCGTCACGCGGTACCCGGCGAGGCGCATCGTCCGCGCCAGCGCGTCGCCGTAGATCGGGTTCCGGGCGCGCCCGACGTGGAGGGGACCCGTCGGATTCGCGCTCGTGTGTTCCAGGAGAACGCGCTCCGGACGCACCGGCGACTGCCCATAGGACTCGCCCATCTCCTGCGTCGAGGCAAGGACCCGGGCGGCGAACGCCGCGGGATCGAGGACGAAGTTCACGTAGCCGCCGTCCGCGCGCAGGGCAAGGAACGGCGCGGGGGCCGGCACCGTCGCGGCCTCCTTGGCGATGTCCGCGGGACTCCGGCGGAGAGCCTTCGCATAGCCGAACGCCGCGAGGGCGAACGCCCCCTTGTCCTCGGGTGCGTCCACGATCGGCGCGGGCGTCGCAACGCCGAGGCGGGTCTCGATCTCCCGACGCACGGCATCCGCCCGCTCGCGGATCTCGAGCCACGGATCGTGCGCCATCATGCCACCCGGTACCTCAGGATCGCGGCGATCCCGCCGAACGCCTTGAGGAGGAGCTCGCCCTCCTCAGAGTCGCGGGAGATGAGCTCGACGGTGCCCCCGGTGCCCTCCGCGGCGGCGCTGAGCTCCTCGACGATGTCGTTCTTCTCGACGATTGCGAGGTCGCCGCCGTCCTTCGGGCATTTCCCGAGGTCCGTCGCGTCCGCCAGGGTCCGCTCGCCCTCCCAGTCCCCGTTCGCGCAGCGGACCCGCGCGCGCACCTTGCGGAGGCCCTCGGACACGAGAAGGATCTCCACCGCGCCGAGCCCGAGGGCGTGCCGAACCTGCGGCTCGCCATACGCGGCGACCCCGCCGTCCTCCTTCCGGATCTCCTCCATGAGCCTCTGGACGATCGACTTCTCGCGCATGAGATCGAGCTTCGCGAGGACGTCCCTCGCCTTCTCCACGAGCTCCCTCAGGCCGTACTCGTCCGTGTATCCCGTGTCGAGGAACGTCGGGAGGAGCTTCTTCCGGAGCTCGTGGTGGATGTAGTCCTGGTTCGCGAAGTACTCCTTCGTGTACCCCGGTCCGCCGATGAGTATACCCTGGATCTCCGGCCTCGCGAGGAACGCCTCCGTCATCAGGTCTCCCATCTTCCGGTACCACTCGTGGGCGGCGATCTCGATCAGGCGCTCGAACCGGCGCGCACTCTGCCCTCCCATCCGGTGCTTCGAAGGCACGAGGGACTGGAGGTTCTTGATCACCTCGATGCGCTTCCCGCGCAGGATTCCGAGGGTCGCCTCCGACCGGTCGATCACGAGCAGCCCGTACACGTCCTTCTCCGCGAGCATCTCGTGGAGGGGCTCCGTGTAGAACCTCGAGTCGCACCGGTACAGGAACGACGCCACGGGTTCCGGGGGCTCGAGGACGAACGCGACCATCTCCGTCTGGTCCGCGCCGATCTGCTTATGGCCCGTGAAGACGACGATCCCGTTCGGCGGAGGCTGCCGGTACCCCTTGAGGCGCTGCATGTTCGATTCGATCGCCTGCTGCACGTGCTTCCGAGTGCTCGCGCTCTTGATGTTCGACGACTGCGAGTACTCGTTCCGCAGGTAGTTCGTCACGTCGGAGATCTGGCGGTTCGGGGGCACGTAGACGGAGACAAGCTCCGTGCCGCGGCCCGCCGCGGCCTCGATCTCCTCGAGCGCACGCCGGAAACGGTACTTGTTCATGCCCGGCGCACTCGAGACGGCGGCCATTCTCGCACCGCACAGTTTTTATCGTTCATTACCTTTTGCGTGGCGTCGGCGTGTTCTATGGAGAGAATCGTAATCTCGTTGGGCGGCTCCATCCTCGTCCCCGGCGACGACGACGGACGGTACCTGCGCGACCTCGCGGGCCTCCTCCGAGAGGTGTCCGCGGACACGAAGGTGTTCGTGGTCACGGGCGGCGGCCGCATCGCGCGGTACTACATCGAGACCGGACGCACCCTCGGCCTCGGGGAACGCGCGCTCGACGAGTTCGGGATCGCCGCGACGCGGCTGAACGCGCGCCTGCTCGCCGCGGCATTGAGGGGGCTCGCGAACCGAGAGCCCGCGACGACCTACTCGGAGGCGACGAACCTCGCCCAGAGGAACCGGATCGTCGTCATGGGCGGCACGCGGCCGGGTCACACAACGGATCGCGTGAGCGCGTCCCTCGCCCGGGTCGTGAAGGCGGCGCGGATCGTGAACGCGACCTCCGTGGACGGAGTGTACACGGCGGATCCGAAGCGGGATCCGAGCGCACGGCGCCTCGATCGGATGACGTTCGAGGATCTTGTGCGGCTCGCCGGAGAGGGACACCGGGCCGCGGGGCCGAGCGTGGTCTTCGATCCGGTCGCGGCGCGAGTCCTCGCGCGCGACCGCACACCCCTTGCGGTCGTCCACGGCCGCGACCTCACCGCCCTCCGCCACGCGGTCCTGGGCCTCCCGTTCCACGGCACCCTCGTCTCGGACTGAGGAGGCCGCGGCGTGCGTCCGCGCTCGCTGTACGAAACCCTGGGAAAGTTCGCGCTCGGTGTCGGGATGGGCGCCTCGGTCCTCGCGGTCGTCGCCCTCGCGATCGGCGGGGGGACGCCCGCGCTCGCGTCCGGCGCCTGCGCGGTCGCCTTCGCGCTCCCCGGCCTCATCTTCCTCCAGGAGGCGCGACGACTCGCCGCCCGGCAAGCCGCGCTCGCCCACGTGGCGACCCTTGCCGAGGAGCGCGGGATCCTCGGTCCCGATGACCTCGCCCGAGCTCTTCGCACTCGGACAGAGGATGCCGACCGCATCCTGAAGAAGGCGTTCGCCGAGGGGGTGCTCGCGGGAGCGTTCGACGCCCGGGGCCGGTTCGTCGCGGCGTCCGCCCCGCGTTGCCGGATGTGCGGTGCGCCTCGCCCCCGGGCCCTCGCGAGCGGCTGTCCGTCGTGCGGTGCCACCGGAGGCTGATCGATGCGATTCCGCGGCTTCATCGCCGCCGACCTCCCGACGACGGATCGACTCGAGCCCCTCGTGCGCGAGCTCCGGACATCGGGGGCGCCTCTCAAGCTCGTCGCGACGGGGCAGCTCCACGCGACCCTGAAGTTCCTCGGCGACACGGAGGAGGGGCTCGTGGACGACATCGTCGAGGCGATCCGGGCGGCATGCCGAGGCGTCCCTCCGTTCTCGCTCTCCCTCCGCGGCACGGGGGCGTTCCCGAGCCTGTCCCGGATGAATGTCGTGTGGGTGGGACTCGAGGGCGCAGAGCCTCTCGGGCGGATTGCTGCCCTTCTCGATACAGGCCTGGAGCCGCTCGGCTTCCGGCGCGAGAGTCGGGCATGGGCGCCTCACGCGACCCTCGCCCGCGTGAAGGGAGGCCGGAACCTCGAACGGGTCCGCCAGATTCTCGAGGCACACGCGTCCGACGCGTTGGGCGACCACCGGGTCGACGCGGTCCGTCTCAAGCGGAGTACCCTCACGCCGTCGGGGGCGGTGTACGAGGACCTCCGGGTCGTCCCGCTGGAGGGCTGACCCTCACGCCTTGCGCTCCGCGAGCAGGCGGAGCTGGTCCCACTCGATCGTGTGCTTGAGCCGGTGCTTCTGGAGGACGCGGCTCACCTGCTCCGTGACCCGCGCGACCTCGATGGTCTTCCCGCGACCGTAGACGTAGAACTCGACGTGCTCCGAGATCGGGAAGATGAGGCGCATCGCGCCCTCTCGGTTGTAGCCTTCGGGCTTCCGTCCCTTGCGGAGGTCGCGGAGGTTCTCCTCGATGAGGACCTCGACGTTCTCCATGTCCTCCGGGAACTGCTGCGTCTCCTCGAGGAACTTCAGCAGTATCGGACGGAACGCGGGGACGAGGCTCCTCCACTTGACTTTCCGGTCGAACTTGATGTGCCCGCTCCTGGCCCGCATGTCAGGCCGTTCGCATGGGTCATGACGTATATAACGGTGCGCCGGGGACGGTATCTCCCATGGTGACCGCCACGTCATCCTTAAGTGGGGGCACCCGATGGCGCGCGACGATGCGGACCGCTCTCACGGTCGCGGGGAGCGACAGCGGCGGTGGCGCGGGGATCCAGGCGGACCTCAAGTCGTTCGCGGCCGCGGGCGTCCACGGGACGTCCGTGGTCACGTGCGTCACCGCGCAGAACACGCGCTCCGTCGACTCGATCTACGCGATTCCGGTCGCAGAGATCCGGAAACAACTGAGATCGGTCCTCGGTGACTTTCACGTTCGCGCGGCGAAGACGGGCATGCTCTACTCCGCGGACATCGTGCGGACGGTCGCGGACGTCCTCCGGCGGACGACGTTCCCGCTCGTCGTGGACCCAGTCATGGTCGCGACCGTCGGGGCCTCGCTCGAGACGCACGACTTCCGGGACGCTCTCGTGGAGCACCTGTTGCCGCGCGCGACGCTCGTCACCCCGAACCGCCGCGAGGCGGAGCGGCTGTCTGGAATGCGAATCCGGACGGCGGACGATGCGGAGCGCGCGGGCCGGGCGATCCGGAAGCTCGGGCCTGACGCCGTCCTTGTGAAGGGCGGACACATCGCGGGGACGCTCGTCGACGTCTTCGTCGACGCTCGACACTCGCAGCGGTTCTTCGGCTACCGTCACGACAAGAACCTTCACGGCGCGGGATGCACGCTCGCCGCTTCCGCGACCGCGCGCCTCGCCCTCGGCGACTCGCTCCTCCAGGCCGTCGAGTCCGCCCGACGACGGGTCGCGAGCGGGTTCCTCTCCTCGTACCGCGCTGGGAGGGGCGTGGAGATCATCAACTCCCACGTCGTCCCGGACCGCTACGCGATCTGGCTCGCCGTGACGGAGGCCGCGCCTCGGTTTGCCCGCGCGATCCCGCTCGAACTCGTCCCCGAGGTCGGGATCAACATCGGCTTCGCGCTTCCCGGAGCGTCGACGCCGGACGACGTGTGCGCCCTGCGGGGCCGGATTGTCCGGATCGGCGACCGGCTCGAGCCAATCGGACCTGCGGCCTTCGGAGCGTCGACCCACGTCGCGCGGATCATCCTCACCGCGATTCGATTCCACCCGGGCTGCAGGTCTGCCGTAAACTTGAAGTACCGCAAGAAAAATGCGCGGCGACTGCGCTCGACCCGTCTCGTCCTCGCGTCCTTCGACCGGGCAGCGGAACCCAAGGGCGTGTCGACGATGGAGTGGGGAACCGAGCGGGCCATCGTGGAGGCGGGCACAATCCCCGACGTCGTATACGATGAAGGAGCCGTGGGAAAGGAGGCGATGATGCGCGTCCTCGGGACCGATCCCGTGGACGTCCTTCGCAAAGTCCGCCGGATCGGGAGGGCGCTCACGGCTTGAAGATCGCCCTGTTCACGGACACGTATCTGCCGACGGTCGACGGCGTTGTGACGTCCGTCCTTTCGACGCGCCGCCAGCTCGAAGCCGACGGCCACGAGGTCGTGATCTTTGCACCCGAGGACCCGAAGCGGCGCGGCGTGCTCGAGACGGGGACGGTCTACGTGCGCGCGCGGGAGCTCCGGAGCTATCCGGGGTACCGGCTCGCGATCCTACCGGGCCGCGAGGTCGACATCGTCAAGGACCTCGGGATCGACGTGATCCACAGCCACGGCGTAGGGACCGTCGGCGTGAAGGGGCTATGGGCCGCGTGGCAGGCGAAGATCCCGATCGTCCAGACGTTCCACACGATGCTCCAGGACACGCTCCCGTTCTACTCGCCTTTCGGGCTGAACCTCCACCTCATCGAGCGCGGCTTGCGCTTCTATCTTCGGATCTTCCTGAGGAAATGCCAGGGGGTCGTTGTGCCGAGCCGCGCGATCCTCGAGGAAATCCTCGAGCTGTCTCCCGAGGCGACGATCGCAGACGTGATCCCGACGGGGATCGATCCGGACCGCTTCCACCCCTCCGTCTCGGGCCAGACGATCCGGACGAAATGGGGCCTGAACGGCCACGACGTGATCCTCCACGTCGGCCGCGTGTCCCCGGAGAAGAACCTGTCGACCCTCATCCAGGCGTTCCCGCACATCCGGGAGAAGAACCCCGACGCAAAGCTCGTCATCGTCGGCGCCGGACCGTACCTCGAGAAGGCGTACGACCAGGCGCGCCACCTCGGCCTGTCCGGCGACGTGATCTTCACCGGGTTCGTTTCGGATACGGACCTCCCGAAGTACTACGCCGCTGCGGACGTCTTCGCGATCGCATCGAAGTTCGAGACCCAGGGGATCGTCGTCCTCGAGGCCCTCGCGTCAGGCCGGCCCGTCGCGGGCGCGAACTTCCGCGCGATCCCGGAATTCGTGCGGGACGGGGTGAACGGGGCGCTGTTCGATCCGTCGAGCCCGCGCGCCTGTGCGGACGCGGTCCTCCGGTGCCTCGACGCGCGCGACGCCATGCGCGAGGACGCGCGGGAGAGCGCGCTCCCGTACTCCGTCGCCCGGTGCACGAACCGTCTGGAAGGGCTGTACGAGCGGATCCTGTCGACCTGAGGGCGCTAGGGATTAATAGCGGGGGTCGTTTCGACCGCCCGTGCTCGGCATCCTGGGCGGCGGCCTCTCCGGGCTCGTCCTCGCCTCCCGGCTTCCGGACTCGGAAGTCCTCGAGCAGGCGGAACGGCCGGGAGGGCTGTGCCGGAGCCTCACGTTCGACGGATTCACGTTCGACCCTCACGGATCCCACGTCCTGTTCTCCCGGAACCCCCGGGCGATCGAGTTCTATGAGGGGCTTCTGCGGGACAACGTGTGCCGCCGCCGACGGAACACGAAGGTCTTCTACAAGGGGCGGTACGTGAAGTATCCGTTCGAGAACGGGCTCTCCGACCTCCCGATCGAGGACAACGCGCGGTGCACCCTCGGATACATCCAGGCATATCTCGCCCGCCACACGGGGACCGCCCCGAAGCCGTCGAACTTCCGGGAGTGGCTGTATCACCGCTTCGGCCCCGGGATCACGGAGGCGTACCTCCTCCCGTACAACGAGAAGATCTGGAAGACGCCCGCGGAGCGGATGGGGGTCGAGTGGGTCGAGGGCCGCGTGCCGGACCCGCCCCTCGAGGACGTCGTGAAGTCCGCGATCGGCGTGCCCACGGAAGGGTACACGCACCAGCTCCACTTCATGTACCCGAGGGAACAAGGGGTCGAAGCGCTCGTCCGGGCGCTCCTGCCCGCGGTCCCTCGCGTCCGGACGGGGTTCCGCGTGACGTCCGTCCGGCGACGGGGCGACGGGTGGGTCGTGGGCGACGGCAACGAGGAGCGGGAGTACGATTCGATCGTTTCCACGGTGCCCATCCCGGAACTCCTGCGAGCGATGCCCGAGGCCCCGGCCGACGTCCGGGTGGCGGCGGCCGCCCTCCAGCATCGGGCCCTCGTCACGGTCATGCTCGGGATCGCGCGGCCGAACCTGAACGACTTCAGCTGGGTCTACTTTCCGACGCCCGCGGACGGCCGGTTCAACCGGATCTCGTATCCGAGCAACTTCAGCGACCGGGTCGCCCCCGAGGGCACGAGCTCTGCGCTCGCGGAGATTACCTGCGACATCGGCGATCCGACGTGGTCCCTCGGGGACGAAGCCCTCGTCGAGCACGTCGTCGAGCGCGCGGACGCCCTCCAGCTCTTCCGCCGTCAGGACGTGATTGCGGCCCGCGTCGCTCGCACCCGCTACGCGTATGTCGTCTTCGATCTCGCGCATCGCAGGAACCTCGACCGCGTGAACGAATACGCGGAGCGGGTCGGGATCCGCCTCCTCGGCCGCTTCGGGCAGTTCGACTACATCAACACGGACCAAGTCATCCTCCGAGCGCTGTCTCTCGCCGCCGAGGCGGGGTCGGGCGCATGAAGGTCTCCGTGGTCGTCCCCGCCTACCACGAGGAGGCGGGCATCGAGGGATTCCTCCGCCAGTTCGAGCGACAGACCCTTCCGCGCTCCGAGTTCGAGGTCCTCGTCGTCGACGGCGGGAGCACGGATCGGACTCGGGATCTCGCGACCACCCATGCGAACCGGGTCATCGTGCAGACGTCGAGAGGGATCGGCGGGGCCCGGAACGACGGCGTGGCGATCGCGGCCGGGCGCATCATCGCGACGACGGATGCGGACTGTCGCGTCCCGGAGGACTGGCTCGAGAGGATCGTTGGGCATTTCGACGACCCCGCGGTCGTCGCGGTGTGCGGGCCCGACGGCCCGCTCGAGCGGGGCTGGAAACCCCGGCTCGTGTTCTTCGTCGTGCGCTCCCTGATCCGACTTGCCGCCCTCGCGGGGATTTTCGGGACGGGGGGGACGAACTCCGCCTTCCGGAAGGCCACATTCCTCGAGGTCGGTGGGTACCGCCCGCTCCCGCACTCCGACGATGTCGACCTGGGGGTCCGACTCGCCACGAAGGGGAAGATCGTCTACGACCCCGCACTCTACGTTCGGCTGTCCGTCAGGCGCCTCGAGAAGCAGGGGTACATGCGGACCCTCCTCCTCTGGCTCCGGGGCGACCTCAAGGTCCTGACGGGACGACCCCTCGAAGAAATCGAGTACGCGCGCCAGAAGTACTAGCCCCGCGGCGGCGCGCCCAGGCGTCGCTTGATGACGACCGATCCGAGGAGGGACGCCGCGACAAGGCCGAGAACGAGGCCGATCGCGATCCACCGCGCGATGCCGGGGTCGTACGCGACGCCGACGACGGCCACGAGGACGATTAGGAGCGCGTACTTCACCGCGGCTCCGGAGACGATGTAGACGAGCGACCGGCGCACGTTCCAGTGACACGCGGCGATGAACGCCCCGACGAACGGAACGACAGGGGCGACGCGGTTCACGAGGATGATCCGCTCGTCCTTGACGAGGAGGAACTGGATCCATCGTTGCATGAGCCGCTCGAGGCCTCGCGGCATGTGCCCGCGTCCGATCAGCGCGCGCTTCACGAACAGGTAGAGCGCCCCGTTCCCCACGGCCTCGCCCGCGACGGCGATCGCGACGAGGAGGAAGGCCCATGAGACTCCGTCGAAGCCTGGCGGGATGTACGAGTACGTGAGGACGACGATCACCTCGGGCAGCGCTGGGAAGATCGCCGCGTCGACGACGAAGATCACGAACATCACGAGGACGGCACCCAGCGGGCCGAGGAACGCGAACAGACCGGAGAAGAACTCATCGAGGACGCCCATCCGCGGGTCCTCAGGGTCGGAGAAGCGTCTTCAGGGTCACCTGGAACAAAAGGGACCTCCCGGCCACCTGGCGGTTAAAGTCCAAGGTGTAGCTGCCCTCAATCAGGTCGACGTCGGAGAGGAAGAAATCCTGGCCGTCGACCTTGCCGCCAATGCGATCGATCATCGTCGGATCGAGACGGTGCTGAACGAGGATCTCGCCGACACCGCCGTTCGCGGAGTCGTCGATCGACACGACGGTCGCATCCCAGAGATTGTAGGGCCGAATCGCCTGGTCCGGGACGGGGCTGTTCATCACCGTGACGATGGATCCCGCGACGCTCACGACCGCAGTCCAGCCCCAGACCGGGTCCGTGACGTTGATTCCCGAGACCGCGGACGTTCGGTACGTCGCGAGGAAGTGCGTCGCGTTCATCGTGAGGCGAACCGGGACGGACTCCAGGAGCCGACGGGTCGAGATCTTCGACGGGTCCGCGGCACCGTACCCGTCCGCGTAGGGGACGACGAGGGTACGGCTTTCCCCGACCGCGAGTCCGCGCACACCCTGGTCGAAGCCGCGGATCATCGAGCCGTCGCCGACGGCGAACTGGAGGGGCTGCCACCGGTCGCGCCAGCCGAAGGAGAACGCCTTGGGATACGACGCGTTGTCCTGTGCGACGGTGATGACGCTCGTGTCGAACACGAGCTCCGAGTTCTCGAACGTGCCGACATACTCCACGGTCACGCTGTCCCGCTCCTGCGCACGGAGGGGCTCCGGCGCGGCTTGGGGGACGAGGTACACGTAGTACACCCCGAGGATGAGCGCGATGGCGAGGATGAGGACGGCGAACGCCGCGAGGTTGCTCATCCCAGATCGATCGCGGGAGAGGGACCGGACCATGGTGGTCCCGGGCTAACTTCGGGCCCGCAATAAACCTTATGGTCCAGCCATGGAAGGAACGGGTGCGACCCTAGAGCGCGGCGCCGCAGAAGACCACGATGTCCTGGCCGTCCGCGAGGACGAGGGCGCCGAAGGCCGTCGTCCCGACGTCGTCCACGGTCATCAGGACCGGGGTCAGCGGGCTCGCACGGCACCCGAGGACCTGGGTCTCGGTGATCACGACACCCCATACCCGGAAGAAGTCCCCGAGGACGAACGTGCGGGCGATCGGCGACTCCACATGGAGAACCGCGGGCTGCGTGCTCGGGTTGTAGTCCGAGTCGTGGGTGTGGATCAGCTTGTTGCACGCCGGGGTGATCCCGATGTTGTACGGGACGGGCTCTCGGGTGGCCCCGATGAATATCGAGAACAGGACGTGGATGTGGTACGGGATCGGCTGCGTCGGCGAGATGCACGAGTCCGCTGTGAGCGTCCGGTACGGATCGAAGTACGGCGCGAGGACGACGGCCCCGGAGGCGAGGAGTGCGACGGCGAGGATCGCGGCGATGTAGGCCTTCCGCACCCGAATCGCCGGTGCGGTGCGGGATCTCGGAGCGTAATTCACGTCCGATTCGATTCGGCCGCGGACCTCACGGGCCGTCGCATCCCGCGGATGGATCGACTGGAGGTGCCGGGCGAGATTCTCCGGCTTCACGGTCACATCGCAGACCGGGCAGCGCTCCAGGGCGGGCATGGCGAACTCGCTCGAGGTTCCCGGTCCGTACGCCCGCGCGCGTAATAAGGTTGCCTGGCGAGGGCCGTCACGCGTACATGGCCCCGGGGGCCTCGTGCCGCGTGAGGTTCTCCCCGATCACCTTGTCGACGGCCCGTTCGAAGTCCTGCATCCCGACGGATTCGCGGTCTTCGCGGATCGCGAACATCCCGGCCTCTGTGCACATCGCTTTGATGTCCGCGCCCGTCGCGCCGTCGCAGCGCGTCGCGAGCATCTCGTAGTCGACTTCCTTCGTTGCGCTCATCCTCCGCGTGTGAATGCGGAAGATCGACAGCCGCGCATCGTAGTTCGGCACGGGAATCTCGATAATCCGGTCGAAGCGCCCCGGCCGCAGGAGCGCATCATCGAGGATGTCGGGCCGGTTCGTCGCGCCGATGATTTTGACCTCTCCGAGCGGATTGAAGCCATCGAGCTCCGCGAGGAGCTGCATGAGCGTGCGCTGGACCTCCCGGTCCCCCGACGTGGCGACCTCGAGGCGTTTCGCGCCCACGCTATCGAGCTCGTCGATGAACACGATCGACGGTGCCTTCTCCCGCGCGAGCTGGAAGAGCTCTCGCACGAGCCGCGCGCCCTCGCCGATGTACTTCTGCACGAGCTCCGAGCCGACGAACCGGATGAACGTGGCCTTCGTCCGGTTTGCGACCGCCTTGGCGATGAGGGTCTTCCCCGTCCCCGGCGGCCCGACGAGGAGCACACCCTTCGGCGGCTCGATGCCGACCTTCCGATACAGCTCGGGTTTCAGGAGCGGGTCTTCGACGGCCTCGCGGAGTTCGAGCATCTGTGGCTCGAGACCGCCGATGTCCTCGTACGAGACCTCGGGCTTCTCGATGATCTCCGCGCCGGTGACAATCGGGTCGAGGGACGGCGGCAGGACGCCCATGACTGCGAGGGTCTGCTTGTTCAGCGCGACGCGCGCCCCGACGACGATGTTCTCCTTCGCGATGTAGTCCGCGGCGTGGACGATGAAGTCGGGTCCCGTGGATGACTTCACCACGACCCGCTCGTCCGCCAGCACATCGCGGATGTTCCCGATGATCAGAGGCGGGCTCTTGAGCCGGTCGAGCTCCTGCTTGAGCCGCTTGATCTCCTTCTGGAGTCGGCCCATCTCGGTCTCTGCGTAGCGCTTCTCGCTCTCGACGCGACGGGCGACCTCGAGGAGCTTGTCGTTCCGTTCCTCGAGCGAGGCGATCCGCCCGGACAATTTCTCGGAGAATTCGCGGACCTCATCTTCGTCCATAGAATCGCATGCGGCGCTGGCGGTGCGGCGAAGGCTATATAGCCGGCTCGGTTTACTTAACTCTTACGGGCTTGGTTCGTTGATCTGCGAATTGTGCGGCGCCGAGGTGCCGCGGACGAAGAACGTCGCGATCGAGAGCACGGTCCTCTCAGTCTGCGCGAGCTGCGCGAAGTTCGGAGATGAGGTCATGACGCCGGTTGTCCGACGCACCTCCATGCCCCCCGTCATCGCGCAGCGACTCGAGGCGAGGAGCCGTCGTCTGACGCCGCGGGACGTGTACGCGCAGGGCGGCGAGGAGGAGCTCGCGGACGACTTCTCCGCCAGGATACGACGCGCGCGCGAGGAGCGCGGGTGGAAGCAGGCGGACCTCGGGGCGAAGATCAACGAGAAGGTGAGCGTGATCGCGAAGCTCGAGTCCAGCACGATCACGCCAGGGGATGCGCTCGTGAGGAAACTCGAGAGGGAGCTCGGGATCCGGCTCAAGGAACGCGTTCAGCCCATCGCGGCGAAGAAGCAGTCGGCCTCCGCGGCACTCACCCTCGGCGACCTGGTGAAGATGCAGGGCGAGTCCCGCTGATCACGGCATCCCGAGCCGCGCCCGCACCCTCGTCACGAAAGGAGAGACGTCGATGCCAGCGGTCCGCGCGGCGACAAGCGCGGCGACCTCGACATCCACGTCGAGGCGATCCTGGATCGCGTTCACGTTCGCGATGACGGCCCGACGCTCGGACCCCGTCCGTGCGGCGATTGCATCGACGATCGCCACGAAGAGGTCCTCGGCCACAGGGGTCGGCGTCTCGAACACGGACGCCGTGGGAGCGAAGTCGCGCGGGACCTCGATGGAGGTCACCTCGAACGTCGGACGGATCGCGCCCTTCCTCGATTCGAGCAGGCCCGTCTCGATACCGAGCTGGAGGAGCCGCTGGGCGTCCTTCGGAGGGAACCAGCGCAGGTCCATCGAGGCAGAGAGGACGAACTCCTTCTCGCTCAGCTCCTCCTTGCCCTTCCGCTTGAAGAGGACGGCGATCGCCCCGCGGAGTTCGTCGATCCGGATCCCCCGAGGGCCGCAGGAAGGGACGCACGGTACATAAACCCCCGGGGGGACCAGGGGAACGTTTATCCGACCGCGAGGGCATGGGTCGTGTGCTCCAGCGTAAGGTCGCGCCGATCTGTGACGCGCGATGCAAGCCTGGAGAGGGTGCCGTATGGGTCCCTCCTCGATAGCCCCGGGACCGGGGCGTTCCGTGACAGGGGGACAACACGGCGCCACACAATCCCCCGGCCAGGGTCAGGGCGCCGAGTGAGCTACGCTTGGCCGTGACGCGCGCTGTTACGGCCGGGGGACAATCCCAGCT
>MGVZ01000019.1:5470-5559 GCA_001800745.1 Euryarchaeota archaeon RBG_16_67_27 | reverse complement strand
CGCGCTCTTCATCACGTATCCGGCGCTGTTCTCCTTCGTGTCCGAGGCGAGCCACCGGCGGCTCCAGGGCGCGGCGTTCGGGCTCATCT
>MGVZ01000019.1:5267-5391 GCA_001800745.1 Euryarchaeota archaeon RBG_16_67_27 | reverse complement strand
GCTCCAGGCGACGATCCCGTTCCTCTTCGTAGGCGTCCTTCTCCTGACGGGGTTCGCTTACCTCCTCGTCGTGCGCCGGGGGATCGAAGATGCCCGCGCGCCCGCGGACCTCGCGGTGCCACCC
>MGVZ01000019.1:4576-5250 GCA_001800745.1 Euryarchaeota archaeon RBG_16_67_27 | reverse complement strand
GGCGTAGGCCTCGCGACGAACCGCGCCGCGATCCCGAGCGCCACGCCGACGACCGCGGGGAGGACCTCCAGGAGGAGGGAGAACTGCTCCCGCCGGACGATGCCGATCAGGAAGAGCACGAGGCTGATGAACCCCGCGCCGGACCCGAGGAGGATGAGGAGCCGCCCCTTCCGCACGTGGTCCTTGTAGATCAGGACGCCCCCGACGAACACGGCGATCCCCCCGAGGGAGCCGATCGCCGCGAGCACGTACGCGAGCGCATCGAGGCCCGGCCGCGGGCCGAGCCAGGACTCGAGCATCGAGAAGAACCGGTGGACGCCGCGGGCGCCGGAGTACCCGACGACGGCGAGCAGGAGGGCGGAGAGCGTGGCGAGGAGCGCCGCCTTCCGGTTCGGCTCCATCCCGTCACCGCGACGCCAGGACGGCTCGGAGCGACGCGAGGTTCTCCGGATGCCGCTCGAAGTACGCCCGGACGGGCTCGAGCGCCCGGTTCAGGCCCGCCGCGACGCCGGCTTTGAGGTCCTTCGGGTGGAGCTCGCCCCGACCGTACGCGCCCGCGAGCTCGGCGAACGACGCGTACTCGACATCCCCGCCGAACTTCCGGTCCCGCAGAATAGAGAGGGTCCCCTGCCGCGGCACGAGGATCGTGCGCGCGATCTCGAGGACGGGGTTGC
>MGVZ01000019.1:2390-4529 GCA_001800745.1 Euryarchaeota archaeon RBG_16_67_27 | reverse complement strand
CCGCAGGCGGGTCGTTGATCAGCACGCTCGCATCGGGCCGGGACTTCGACATCTTCGCGTCGACGGGGTCCATGCGGCCGCCGCCCTCGAGCCCGGGGAGGAGGGGCGTGTGGAGCGCGACGACGGGCTTCCACCCCAGGCGCGGGGCGACGTCCCGGTACAGCATGTGCGCGTGTCGCTGGTCCATGCCCCCGTACGCGAGGTCGAGGTCCATCCACGAGATGTCCGCGACCTGCATCGCGGGATAGACGAGCTTCGACGCATCGAGCTCGCCCTCCTCCTCCTTGCGGCCCATGATCGTCAATGCGCGTTTGATCCGCGCGACGGTCGACGCTTTGGACACCTGGAGCACCTTCTGCCAGTATCCGGGGTGTCCAACGAAGTCGTTCGCGTACCGGTACTCGACGGCATCGGGCACCCCGAGGGCGCGGAACGCGTCCTTGAAATATTCCCCGCACAGCTGGATCGCCTTGAGGTCGCCCCCGAGCTTGTCGTTGATGTACGCGTGCCAGTCCGCGAGGAAGACGGTCGTGTGGAACCCCGCGCGGACGAGATCCGTGACCTTCGACGCAACGAGGAAGCCCGTCCCGATGTGCATGAGGCCCGACGGTTCGAGCCCGACGTACGCGCGCGGGGTGCCGCCGCGGTCGAGGAGCGCGCGGAGCTCCTCGCGGGTGACGACCTCCTCCGCGCCGCGCAGGACGATCTCGAGGCGGTCGTCCACGGCCATGGACCCACGGAACCGGGAGGCGGGGATAACCCTTTCCACGCTTACCGGGACCGCGTCTTCTCCTTGACCTTGCGGGCGGCCTCGGCCGTCGCATCCGCGGCCTTCGAGACCGCGGGCTTCGCGGCTTCCACCGTCTTCGCCGCGACGTCCCGGGTCGCCTTCAGCGCAGACTTCACGAAAGGCTTCGCGGACCGCGCGACCTCTTTCGTCGCCTTGACGGCCTCGGCGGCCACGGGCTTCGCGGCCTTCCCGAGTTCGTGGACCGCGGGCCGGATCGCCCGCACGGCCTGGTCCGCGACCGGCCGGATCGACTTCGCCGCCCGGTCAAGGGCTGCGGCCCCCGTCCTGACGACGTCCCTCGTGACATTCGCAACGTCCTTCGCGAGGCGGTCGAGCTCGCCCTGACTCAAGCGGTGACCGCACGCGGCACAGAAGCTCCCGCCCTGGACCAGGGGCGCGGCGCACTGGGGGCAGTTCATGGGAGACCCGCGACCTCTAGTCTCCGAGCCGAGAAATGCCTTTCGGTGGGATTCTCACGCGGGCCTCGACGATCGCGTGATCGATCCCCGGCGCGTACGTCTTCACGATCCGGGTGTCCATGGATAGGACCTCGACGCCCCATGCCCGGGCGGCCGCCCGGACGCGCTCGCGCGGTCCGTCCGGGTATCGGTCCGACGGGGTCAGGCAGTGGTGCACGACCGTCCCCTCGTCTCGGAGGGCCCGGAAGGCCGTCTCGAAGCGTGACTCCGAGTCGAAGTGGCCCATGAGGACCCAATCCGCCACGCCGCTCGGCGCGGTCTCCTTGCAGTCGCCGAGGAGGGGCGTGACCGACCACGCGCGGTTGAGCCGGATGTTCTCCAAGAGGTACCCGTGGGCGACCGGGTTCAGCTCGCACGCGTACACCCGCTCCGGGTTCGCGCGGATTGCGATCGGGACCGAGAAGTACCCGATGCCCGCAAAGAGGTCCACGACGACGGCCCCGCGGCTCACGCGCGCGGCGATCGACATCCGTTCCGCGATGTTCCCGGAGGAGAACATCACGCGCGCGACATCGAGGCGGTAGCGGATGCCGCCCTCGACGTGCACGGTGTCCGTTCCGTCCCCCCACAGAACGCGGATGTCGGGAATGCGAAGGCGACCGGAGATCCCGGCGACATCCTCCACGACCGTCCGGGCGCCCAGGACGTGGCCGCACGCCTCGCCGATCGCCTTTCCGAACGGCTCCGCGGCGTGCGGGAGCGTGAGGACGACCACATCGCCGATCTTCTCCCAGTGCGACGGCCCGACACCGGGCGGAACTCCCGCGTCTCGCAGCGCGCGTGCGAGCGCCTCGCGCGGATTCCGGGATCGGGGCCGCCGGGCGAGGCCCGGGACGCGAAGGTAGCGGGCCCCGAACCGGGCAAGATCGA
>MGVZ01000019.1:0-2358 GCA_001800745.1 Euryarchaeota archaeon RBG_16_67_27 | reverse complement strand
CGGCCAGCCCGTTTCTCGAACCGCCGGCCGCGGTCCACGAGGCCGAGCGCGTAGAGCTCGCGGCGGACCGACTCCGTCCGGGGCGCGGGGACCTCGATCGCGGCGTCCGCCATCCGGAGAGGAATCGCCGCGATATCTATAAGAGGGCCCATCCTCTTGGGCGCGCACCATGCGGGCGGCGGCTCTCGGCCTCGCGGTCCTCCTCCTGGCGGTGTCCCTGTCGGGGCCCGCGGCCGCGGAGGACTTCACCGCCGTCGGCAAGGTGAACCGGCTCCTCTCCGTCACGGAGTCGCCCCAGCTCGCCCCGGGGGAGCGAGGCACGTTCCGGTTCATCCTGAACTCGACGTACACGGAGGCGATCTCGAACGTCACACTGCGTGTCGAGGTGTACCAGTACGCAACGATCGACGAGTCCGTCCCCGTCGACGCGAACTGGTCCTACCCGTTCCCGAGGATCTCGGAGAGCGGCGCCCGGTCCCACGCGTGGCCCTGGCCCAGGATCGAAGCCGGGGAGAGAATCCCCCTGAGCTTCGACGTCGAGACGTCCGTCGACATGCCCCATGGCAGCGTCTTCTCCCAGTCGAGCTACTTCCTCCGGTTCCGCATCGACTTCGAAGGGAACGTCTCCGGATCGCCCCAGCGGTTCCTCTTCGCGTCCCGAGGATACTTCACGGAGGTGGCCTGGGCCTCCGCGACGAACGAGACGAACACGGACCCGTGCACGCCGCCGTGGTGCCGCGGGAACCTCAACCTGACGTACCTGCAGCTCGACGGCCGGCCGATCGACGGGCTGCTGCCGGATTCCTCGTTCGGCGTGAAGGAGCCGATCCCGACCTGGCCGTTCTACGCGCTCGTCGCCGCGACCGCGCTGTTCCTCGTCCTCGCGTTCCTGTTCTGGGTCGATGAGAACCCCGCGTCGTTCCCGCGGATCGCGGAGCGCTGGGCCCGTGCCCGCGGACGCTTCGTGCGGACGGCGAAGACCCTCCGGCCCCCGAAGACGCCGGAAGGCTGAGCGTCCGACGAAAAGGTTTATCATCGCCCGGCCTTTGCTCGCGACGTGGCCGAGGTCGCGTTCCCGCGGAAGGTCGCCTTCGCGTTCTATGCGCTCCTCTTCCTCGGAGGGGTGATCTTCTACCTCGCGTGGGGGTTCGCATACGGCTCCTGGAACCTCCTCGCCACGGACTGGATCGGCGTGTACGCGGTCACCGTGGTGCTCGTCGGTTTCGGGATCGTCGGGATGCTCCTGTACCGCGATTGATGTCCCCACGGGGGCTGCGGACCCGCGGGATCCCGCCGGAGCGACGGATCGGGGCTCGCAGGGTGTCGCCACCCTAAAATACGCGGCACACGCATGGAGGGCCCCGGGGTGTCGAGATGCTGTACGTAACATTCGGGGACATCAAAGAAGGCCGGATGCGCGAGTACCAGGACTGGGTCAAGAAGAACGAGGGGCCCCTGGG
The DNA here is from genome assembly GCA_001800745.1 of Euryarchaeota archaeon RBG_16_67_27. Classification (GTDB taxonomy): domain Archaea; phylum Thermoplasmatota; class Thermoplasmata; order RBG-16-68-12; family RBG-16-68-12; genus RBG-16-68-12. Next base: position 898 of record MGVZ01000019.1, on the reverse strand, counting down.
CAAGCACGCGCCGCGCGGCTGGATCTACCGCGGGACGTGGGGGAGCGTGTTCGGGTTCGGCGAGCACGACATCGCGCAGATGTGGGAGATCAAGAACTACGGGGACCTGGACGCCGCCCGCGACCATACGGATGCGACGTTCGAACGACTCGGGGAAGAGGGATCGGAGTTCTTCCTTCCCGGCAGCGGCCAGTCCATCCTGCTGCGGGAAGTCGGCGACCTGCGTATCACGGAGCCGAAGAAGCCGAAGAAGTGATCCGAGGCGTCCCGCGGGACGACCATGGGTCTCCTGCGAGGTGCGCGAGGCGTAGCTCTGCGGACGTCGGGCATCCCCCGAGAACGAGTGAGCCCGAGGCCGACGCTCAATACGCCTTCGCCGCGTACACGACCTGCTTCGTCGCCTCGCCGCAGACGACGCACGCGCCCTCGAAGGGCTCCGGGTAGAACGGCGTGCCGAGGACGCTCATTCCGGTCCGCTCCGTCACCGCCTTGCCGCACGGCTCCTTCCCGCACCAGCCGAGCCGGTTGAACCCGTCTCTCGCGTCATCGAGGGAGGGGATCGTCACCGTGTTCTCCCGGATCATCTTCTCCGCGCGCTCCCACATCGACACCTGCATGAGCTCGAGGACGGTCCGGAGACGGTCCGCGAGGCCGTCCCGCGGGAGCTCCCGCTTCTCCCCCGTGTCCCGTCGCACCGCGGTCACGACGTTCTTCGCGAGGTCCCGTGGCCCGATCTCGATCCGCACGGGCACCCCGCGCGCCTCCCAGTAGAAGTACTTCTCTCCCGGCCGCAGGTCGCGGGCGTCGAGCTTGACGCGCATCCGTTCACGGAGCTCGAAGAAGAGCCGCTGGGCCTCGACCTGCATCTCCTCCTGGCGGCCCTTCTCGAGGATCGGGA
>MGVZ01000018.1:29528-36930 GCA_001800745.1 Euryarchaeota archaeon RBG_16_67_27 | reverse complement strand
CCATCACCTCGCGAAGCGTGACAAGGAGGACGCGTTGCGAGAGGTCTGCCGAGTCCTCCGGCCCCGAGGCTCCTTCCATGCGCTGGACTTCGGGGTGCCCCAAAACGGTCTCATGCGGTCCCTCGCCCGGGTGAGCGGGTTGCTTGAAGACACGGAGGACGGTGTGGAGGGACGATTACCTCGGATGTTCGTAGCCGCAGGTCTCGATGACGTGCAGGAGACGTCCCGGTACATGACACCCCTGGGTACGATTGCCCTCTACCGCGCCAGAAAGCTGCGGTGAGTTCACGCGGGACGATCCCGATCGCGGATGCTGAGAGGCGAGACGCCGATCCCTGGCGGATCTTGCCGATTCACGAGCAGACAGAGATCCATGCCTTCGAGTATCCGAACCCGTCTGAAGGCCTCGAAACCGCGCGCCTGGACGGTCGAACGCAGCGCACAGCGACTCCGTTCGTCCATATCCTCGAAGAACGAAATCGCCGCCTGCGTGATTACCTCGTGGCTGGTCGGGAAGACGAGCGCCCGGTTGAGGCTGTCACCAGTAGGCAGCTGCGCGACGCGGACGCGGTGGCTCGGACTCGCCTGACTCATCCTCGGAAGGGAGCGAGTGTCGCTCCGACTCGTCCACGGTACGGGGTGAACCCGAATGCGTGGGCCAGGATTCGAATGGGTCCAGGGGCGAGTTCGTCCTCAGCACCCCGCAGCCCGGGCGAAGCGCGCTCCCGCGGCAAGTCGCGAAAATCGCCCACGGTATCGAGGAATCAGCTACATTCTCGAATATCCACTCTGCTTGCTGTACGTGCGATGGTCCCACAGGTACAAAACCCAGATTCGTACTCCACCCGGTTCCCCAATGAGCGCGTAATAGCCTCGCCACCGGTCGGCCAGTTCGAATCGGAACAAGTTGGGGATGTCCGCTCCATAGTCTCGGACGAGATTGCCCGGCCAGCGATCCCTGGCAACGGGGTCACCAGCAGTCAGCGGGCTCGTCCGGCCACGAAGCTCGAACGTCGTGAGGCTCTTGAGTTTGGCCTTCGCGAGACGTTTCTCTTCGTTGGTTCCCACCTTTGCTAACCGGCGCCAATCCTCGACTACTGGTGCAGCCTTCGCGGCGTATTCGATGCCGAGGAGCTTCGGCTTGGCCACGCGAACCGCCTATTCGCCGCGGAGCCGATCGCGCGTTGCAGCGAACGTGCGGATCCAGAGGACTTTGCCACCAGGGCCCTCGTCGTAGACCATCTCGTGGTCGGCCATGTACTCGAGGCCCTCGTCGAGCAACGGCTGGGCAATGCGGTATCCGAGAGCCTGACGAATCTTGTATCGGGTCATGGGCATCGCCTCTCGCTGCAGGACATCTTCGATGGCCTTCAGCGTGGCCACGGTTGGACCCTTGTGCGAGATGATGGACGTGGAGGGCGTCACCAACAAGGAGTAAGGCAAGAGTAGTATATTAATTCATTGCTTAATGAAATCATTACCGCTAGCCGGTGGACCTGCGAGCTGACGGTCGAAGGCTTAGGGCAGAGATGAGTGCACACTCACGCATCCTTGACCGACTCCCACTCGCCCACAAGTAGGGGCGAATCCGAATGCGTGGGCCAGGATTCGAACCTGGGGACCCCTTCGGGAAGGGATCTTGAGTCCCTCGCCTTTGACCAGGCTTGGCTACCCACGCGCGGCCGCGGAGGGCCCCGCCCGTCTAAAGCCTTTTCTGAGTCGACCCGCCCGCGGCGTCCTCGCGGGGCGCGACGGAATCCTATAGACGAAGGGTATTTCCCGTCCCGCCAGGTTGAGCCTTCGGAGGGTCACATGGTCCAGTACTTCACGAAGGACTTCTTCGCCGAGCTCGCGAGCCGGATCAACGCGGATCCGGAATGGGCGAAGAAGGCGGGTGCCGTCACGACGAAGCTCGTCCTGACGTGCATCGACCGGAATCAGTCGTACTTGCTCGACATCCAGGCGGGGAAGGTAACCTCCTCCGATGTTCCGGCCGATACCCCCGCGGATTTCAAGTTCGAAGGCGCCTACGACGCCTGGGCCATCCTCGGCCGCGGGGAGAAGGACTTCCAGAGCCTCGTCATCTCCGGGAAGATCAAGTTCCGCGGGTCGATGCCGAAGATGATGGCGATGATGGGTCAGATGAACCGGCTCACCCTTCTCGCCCAACAACTGCCGAAGGAAATCTGACCCGGCTAGCCCCCGATTGAGGCCGCTGCGCGTGCGCTTGAAGCGCGCCCGGATCGCGTCCTCATCGAACGATTAAATATCGCGGGACACATGGGCGGGGTCGGGGCGGCAGGCGGAGACCATGGTCGATTTCGGATTGACGGACGAGCAGGTCCTGATGCAGAAGACGGCCCACGAGTTCGCGGAGCGAGAGATGCGCCCGGTCGCTCTCGACTACGACAAGAAAGGCGTCGTCCCGTGGGATGTGATCGGGAAGGCCCACGAGATCGGCCTCGACACCGCGTTCATCCCGGAGGCGTACGGGGGTGGCGGTATCCAGTCCGTCCTGACGCAGTGCGTCGTCATGGAGGAGCTGAACTGGGGGTGCGCGGGGATCGCGACCGGGTTGATCGGCGCGGGGCTCGCCTTCCTCCCGATCATCCACATGGGGACGGAGGACCAGAAGAAGAGGTTCCTCACGCGCTTCACGGGCCCGGAACCGCGCCTCGGCGCCCTCTGCCTCACGGAGCCCGACGCCGGGTCCGACGTCGCGAACCTGTCGACGACCGCGAAGAGGGAGAGCAACGGCTGGGTCCTCAACGGCGTGAAGCGGTTCATCACGAACGGCGGAATCGCGGACCTCCACATCGTCTTCGCGACGGTCGACAAGAGCCTCGGCTACTTCGGGATCCGCGCGTTCGTAGTCGAGAAGGACACGCCAGGCCTGAAGATGGGGAAGGTCGAGGACAAGATGGGCGTCCGGGCGAGCCACACCGCGGAGGTCCTCCTCGAAGACTGCCGCATCCCCGAGGAGAACCTCCTCGGCGGCGAGGAGTCCACCGCGTTCTACGGCGCAATGAAGGCGCTCGAGTCGTCCCGGCCCCTCGTCGCCGCGGGGGCGCTCGGGATTGCGCGGGCGGCGTATGAGTACGCGCTCGACTTCAGCCGGAAGCGGAAGGCGTTCGGCGGCCCGATCGCGAAGAAGCAGGCGATTGCGTTCATGCTCGCGGATATGAAGACGAAGATCGAGGCGTCGCGCCTCCTCACGTGGCGGGCCGCATGGATGCTCGACCAAGGGATGCCCATGAACAAGGAAGCGAGCATCGCGAAGCTGTTCGCGGCGGACATGGCGATGGACGTCACGACGGACGCGGTCCAGATCCTCGGCGGCACGGGATACATGAGGGACGAACCCGTGGAGAAATGGATGCGGGATGCGAAGGTCATGCAGATCTGGGAAGGGACCTCCCAGATTCAGAGGCTCGTAATCTCGCGCGACGAGATCGGGGAGCTCTGACGGGGTCTCTCAGGGGGCGGGAGCCTCGACGGTCTGGGACCGCAGGAGGTCCCGCAGGTCCTTCTGCGATCTCAGGTACTCTTCGAAATCGCGATCGCTCATCGAGAGCACCTTCGCGTAGTGCACGAGGACCTGCTTCACCATGAAGTCAACATCCTCGAGCTCCGCAATCTTGTCGGTCCACTCACCTTGCTCGCCGATCTTGTCCATCTGCTTCTCGATTTCCACGGCCTTCGCGACCGTCTTGTCATCGACCTTGACGCGGATGCCGAGCCGATCGAGCTGATTCAGAGCGTCCCGACACTTCGCCTCCGCGAGTTTCTGGTCCTCGCTTTCGCCGTGGGCCATGTAGAAGACCTCGGCCGCGGCCTGGACCCGCGTCGAGACCGTCGGCCAGGTGTGGATTGCATGCTGAGTCTCCCCTATCTCACGAGCCTCAAGGCGACGGACGTCCGCCGGGTCCCTGCCGGACTCGCCGCGTACGCGCGGCTCGAGTACGGGGAGGCGGACGCCGCATGGCTCTCCGCCCGGACGCCCACGCCCCGGAAGCGTCCCGCCGCGGGGTTCGTCGGGGTCCCCCGGCAGGTCGGCAGGCTCCGGCGCCTCGCCCGAGCCGTGGGCTCGTTCCTCCTCTAGCCGCGCCTTTGGGTCCCGGGGTCCGTCACCCGGGGCCATCGGGCGACCCGGGTCCTCGGGCGCGGAAGAGGTACGGCAGGGCCGCGAGCCAGAGGACCTCGAACACGAGGGAGACGATCGACGGAAGGGTCGCCTTCTGGTCGAAGAAGGAGAACGCGAGGACGACCGTGAGCCCGAGGTTCTTGAAGGAGGAGAACGTCGCCGCGGTCACCTGGTCCCGCCTCGGAAGTCCTAGGCCCCGCGTGATCGCGTAGAGCGCGATCCCCAGCCCGAAGGTCCGGAGGAAGGACGCCGCGGACAGGGAGACGAGGAGGTCCGGCGCCCCGAACAGGGTGTCCCGCGTCGACCCCGCGATCGCGAGCACAAGGAAGAAGAACGACAGCCCGACGGCATCCGGGCGGATCTCCGCGGTCCGATGCCAGCGTCGCAACGGCCGGGAGACGAGGATCGGGACCCCGATGAGGACGAGGGTCTGGAGGAACAGGGCATCGACGGGCACGCCCCGGCCGATGACCGCAAGAGTGATCCCCGGCACGAGGGCGATCCCCAGAAGGTAGAGGAGGGCGAGGGAGATGAGCGCCCTGCGGACGTCCCCCCGGAGGAGGGAAGTCACGGGAATCACCGCGATCGCAGGCGGCACTGCGGCCATGAGGACCCAGCCCTCCCGCACGGACGGGTCCGGGCTGAGGATCGCGAACGCGAGGAGGAGGCCGCTGAGCACCCCGTACGACATCCCGAGGGAGAGCAGGAACCCGCGGGCCTCGGAGGTCGGGGAGATCCCCGAGAACCCGATCTCCGTGAGGGAGAACGACATCGCGACGACAAGCGCGATCTGGGAGATCTCCCGCGAGAACGCAGGATACCCGCCCGTGGCGAGCCCGACGATGAGGCCGGACGACACCATGAGCGGGAAGCTCCGCCAGGGCCGGATCACGGCGCGGGGGAGAGGCCCATCCCGGAAAAGGTTGACGGGCCGGGCTCAGAGGGTCGCGATCAGCGTGCCCGTCATGCAGAACCCGACGGCCACCTTCTGCGCGAGGGACATCCGTTCCTCCATCCATAGCCGGCGGAAGAGGATCGCGACGACGGGGTACATCGTCATGAGGGGCACGACGACGGCGAGGGGGCCCAGGCCGATCGCGAGGAACATCGTGACCCCGGACACGGCCCAGAGGACGAGCGTCGGCTGCGCCCCGCGGACCGCGGCCTTCTCCCACGGCCCGCGCCTCCGCGCACCCCGCCGGGCGACGAGGAGATAGACGGGGGTCGAAGAGAGCACGTACAGTCCCGCGTTCGCGGAAAACCCGATCGCGTCGAGGGAAAGCTTCTCCAGGACACCCCAGGCGCCCCAGAGGAGGACGGCGAGGAACATCGGCGCGAGCCAGGTCCGGCCTTCCGCCTGGCCTCCATGACCCTCGGACATCCCCAGGAGGAGCGCGCCGGCCAAGAGGAACACGATGCTCACGACCTGGACCGGGAGGAGCGTCGCACCGAGCCCGACGACGGCCGCGGCGATCGTCACGACGGGGTACGCCGCGCTGAACCCGCTCACGACGGACGCGTTCCCCCGCTCGATCGCGACGAACCAGAGGAGCGTGCCGAGCGCACCCGTGAGGCCGGAACCAATCCCCAGGAGCACCCCGTCCGGAGTGAAGTCGGACCATCCGGCCTCCAGGAGGAACCAGCCCGTGTAGATCGGGACGCTATAGAGCGAATACAGGGCGAGCATCCGACCTGAGCCAAGCCGGGTCGTCGGCTCCTTTGACAGGCCCTCGCCCAGGCCGTACAGGACGACCGTGAGCAGGGCGTAGACGAGCCAGAGCTCCATCTCGCCACGCCATCCTTCGATCGCCGGGATCGTCGTCCATCGATGCAGACTCCTCGCGGGATTCCTCCCGCGCTGTGTCTCGGGCGTCCTGTAGCCGAAGTAGGTCTTAAACCTTCTGTCGCGAGAGTGCTTTCCGCCTTCCCTCCACGCGCGCGCGTGGAGAGTCGGATCCGCATCACACGGAGAGGTGCGGCGCCGCGACGGAGTACCGCGCGCACACGCCCTTCACGTAGTCCACGAGCCTCGCCTCGACGTCGGGGTCGAGGGGCGGGTCGACGACGTGCTCCGCGAGGATCTCCTCGCATCGCGCGCGGGCCTTCCCCCACACGCTCTTCTCCCCGCGGGCGAGGGCGGAGCGAGGCGAGCGGTGGAATAGCCGAGGCGAGTAGTGCTCCGTGCGGAAGTGGCGCAGGGTGTGGGGATGGCCAAGGAACGCGCGGCCCGGGCCGACCGCCCGAATCGCGTCGACCGCGAGGGTCTCGTCGTTCACGTCGATCCCGGAGAGGATCCGACGGACTTCGCCGCACATCTCATGATCGAGCAGGAGCTTCACGTAGCCCGCGGACAGGCTCGACTCGATGCTCCCCGCCGCATCGTAGATGAAGTCGAATCCCGCGAGGGCCGCGAGGAGTAGCGTGGACGTCGTCTCCGCCCCCGCCTGGTAGTCGGGGGTGATCGCCTCCGTGTTCCCGCCCGTGCCGCGGCTCGGGATCCCGTAGTATCGAGCGAGCTGCGCGGTGGCGGCCATCACGAGGCCCGCCTCGGGCGCGCCGAGCGCGACCCCGCCCGTCCGCATGTCCATGATCGTCGATGCACTCCCGTAGAGGACGGGCGCCCCCCGGCGGGCGAGCTGGGCGATCGCGACGGACAGGAGGATCTCCGCGTTCTGCTGAACGAGGAGGCCCGCGAGGGTCGCGGGGGACGTGCCGCCGGACATGCACTCCGGAGGGATCGTCGTCGGCTGCCCGTGCCTCGCGTACTCGATCAGGCCTTCCGTCGTCTCGCGGTTCAGCATGAGCGGACTCACCGGGTTCGCGAACCCGAGGAGGAGGGGACGTTCGACGAGCGCGTCTCGGCCTCCGGCGACGATCGCCGCCATCTCAATCGTCTGGCGCGCCCGCTCCCTCCCGAGATTGTACCCGTCGACGGGTTTCGTCGCGTTGCGGAACCCGGAGAGCATGAGGTACGCGTGCGCGGACTCCTCCGGGACGTCGCGGGGCCACACGGCCCATGAGGCATGGTCCAGGTGGGGCAGGGCATCCGCGAGGCGGTGGAACCTCTCGACGTCCTCGAGGACCGCGGGGCGGAAGTCCCCCTCGAGATCCTCGACGCCGACGGCGGTCCCGACGGGGCTCAGGTACGTGTTCCCTTCCCCGAACGAGAGGACGTGCGTCGGATCCCGCCCGTAGAGCTTGAACCTCCGAGGCGCCGCGGACGTCCACTCCCGGATCAGGGACTCCGACGCGCGCACA
>MGVZ01000018.1:0-29520 GCA_001800745.1 Euryarchaeota archaeon RBG_16_67_27 | reverse complement strand
GCACAAGGCCCGACGATGCGTCCACGGACGCCCCCGCGTCGTGCAGCAGACCCGCGGCCTCCGGATCGAGGACGCGGATCCCAACCGTCTCGAGGACGCGAAGGGTCGCGCCATGGATCGTGTCGAGTTCGTCCCTCGTGAGCGGCTCCAACCGGGGCCTCATCCCTCATCCCCCTGCGGCGCGCGTGGCACGCCCGTGCCCGGCCGAGGGCGCGGCCGCGCGGGACCGCGTTCGACGCCCATCCCGCCGCGGGAGACTTATTTCCTTCGTCCATACAGCCGGGTCGACCCGGAACGTGCACGGTCGCCGGGAATTCCGCGCGGCGACAATCCATTCCACAAACGGCTTGAAGAAGCTCTTCCCTCACCTCCGCGGAGGTCGGGGCGATCGAGGTGTCCTTGCTGGAAGCGGCGAAGGAGAGGGTTCGCGGGCTGCGCGGCGTCGTGCGCGTCGAGAGCCTCGAGGCTGAGGACCGGGATGCGATCCGCGGCATGGCGACGAAGAGCGCCGCGGAGAATCGCGGGGTCGCGGAGGTCCTCTCACGGGACGCCGTCCTTTGCCTGTTCAAGGGACCCGAGTTCCGACCGCCGCCTGAGCCGACGATCCTCCTCGTCGACGAGACGGGCCGGGTCCTCGGCCGGGAGGTGCTCCCCGGGGAGGACGTCGCCGCGACCTCCCCGAGGCGCGTTGTACGCCTCGGGAAGGACTTCGTGATCTACACGGACCAGCCGAGCGGGACGCAGTACCGCTTTCTCCTGCCCCCCGTCCCGTTCCCCGAACTCGAAGCGATCCCCGGCCTCGCGGACGTCGTTTCCGCGAGTCCGGACCCGCCGCAGGACGACTTCATGAAGCGACGGTTCGCCGTGCCACCGGGCGGCGAGCACGCGTCGATCCTCGTCGGGTTCAATTTGCGGAATCCTTAGGTATTGCGACGGAGGTCTCCAGAGAAATGCCCCCGACGACGGTCGTCTTCCAGCCCGAGGGACGTCGGACGAAGATCGACGCGCGGGAGGACCTCCTGGACGCGGCGCGGCGGTGCGGCGTCGGGGTCGAGGACCTGTGCGACGGCCGCGGGACGTGCGGGAAGTGCAAGGTCATCGTCCGACGCGGCCGCGAGTTCGTGGGTGCGTCCGACGAAGCCTCTGCGGAGCTGAGCGACGAGGACCGGCGCCGGGGCGTCGTGCTCGCGTGCCGCACACACGTCACCGGCGAGGGCGCGGTCATCCTTGAGATCCCCGCGGAGGCCCAACGGAGCCAGCAGCGCCTCCAGACCTCGGGCTTCATGCCTCCGTTCCGGCCCGCGCCGTCGATTCGCACGGTGGCCCTGAGGACCGCGACGCCCGAGGGGATCCGGCGCGCGGGCTACACCCTGGACCGCAGCGCGCTGGCCGAACTCCGGGAGGAGAGGGCACCCTCCCCGAAGGGGGGCCGGGGGGTCCTCTGGCGAGACCGGCGGATCCTCGCCGTCCGTGGCCGGAGCGCGCGCCCGCTCGGAATGGCCTTCGACATCGGCTCGACGAAGGTCGCGGGGTTCCTCATGGACCTCGCCTCCGGGAGGACCCTCGAGACGGCCTCCGCGCCGAACCCGCAGATCAGCCACGGCGAGGACATCATGTCCCGCCTGTCGTTCTCGATGCAGTCCCGTGCGAACGAGCGCATCCTTCACGACGAAATCATCGAGTGCCTGAACGGGCTGATCACCCGGGCGTGCGCCCTCGCGAAGGTCCGTGCGGACTCCGTGTTCCAGATCACCGCGGTGGGCAACACCGCGATGCACCATCTTTTCCTCGGCCTCCCGACCGAGGGGCTCGCCCGGGCGCCGTACTATCCCGCGTCGACGAAGGCGGAGGAGCGGAGGGCGGCGGACCTCGGCCTCCGGGTCCATCCCGCCGCCCGGGTGACCGTCCCTCCCGTCGTCGCCGCGTTCGTCGGGAGCGACCTCGTCGCGGGGGTCCTCGCGACCCGGATGCACCGCGCCCGCGGGCTCCGGGTGTTCATCGACGTCGGGACGAACACGGAAATCTGTGCGGGGGACCGGGAGCGGCTCGTCGCGTGCTCGACACCCTCCGGTCCCGCGTTCGAGGGGGCGCACATCCGGTTCGGGATGCGGGCGGCGGACGGCGCCGTCGAACGGGTGTCGATCGACCCCGACTCCCTGGAGCCGAGCATCCGCACGATCGGGAAGATGAAACCCCGCGGCCTGTGCGGATCCGCGCTCATCGACCTCATCGCGGACCTCTCCCTCACGGGCCTGATTTCGCCCCAGGGACGCTTCCGCAAGGTGGAGTCGCCCTGGGTCACGGACCGCGGGTACATCGTCGTCCGGGCGGAGAACACCTCGATCGGTCAGGACATCCTCCTGATGCAGGAGGACATCGGCCAGCTCCAGCTCGCCAAGGCCGCGGTCCACACGGGGATCGACATCATCCTGAGCGAGCTCAAGGCATCGCCATCGGACATCCAGGCGCTGTACGTCGCGGGGGCGTTCGGGACGTACATCGCGCCGGAGAGCGCCCGGGCCGCGGGGATGATCCCGGACATCGCACTCGACCGCGTGCGCTTCGTCGGGAACACCGCGGGGTCGGGCGCGAGGCTCGTCCTCGCATCCCGGCGCGAGCGGCAGGAGATGGCCCGGCTGGCGCGGACGATCGCCCACCTGTCGCTCGCGGGAGACCCCCGGTTCTCGATCGCGTTCGCGAGCTCCCTGCCGATTCCCCACCGGGACCTGAACCGGTTCCCGAGCGTCACGCCGCGGCGAGGGGCGTCCTCGCCGCCCGGTGGATGATCTCGTCGAGCTCCTTCACGACGTCGGGCTCGAGCGGATGGGGCACGGGTTCGGCGAGTGCCTCGAGGACCTTCGCATGGGCGCGCTGCTCGATTGACTTCGCGCCGTCCTTCAACCAGACGTCGTACGAGCGGCGGTCGAGGAGTTTCGGCATGAAGTGCTCCTCCCGAAGATGTCGCATCGTGTGCCGCTGGCCGAGGAACGTCCCGCCGGCGCCGACCCGCTCGATCACATCCAGAGCGATCGTCTCGTCGTTCACGACGATCCCGTCCGCAATCCGGCGGAGCATGTTGATGATCTCGTCGTCGATCACGAGCTTCTCCAGGGACAGGGTCCGCGCGTCCTCGATGAGACCGATCCCGACGATGAGGTCCGCGCCGCCGAGGACGAGGGACATCCCCGATGCGAACGTCTCGATCGCGGCCTGGGTGCCCATCACGCTCGCGGTGGAGTCGAAGCCGCCGCAGAGGCTCGGCACGCCGTAGTGGTGGGCGAGCTGGGTGATCGCGGCACCATCGAGGCCGTGCTCCGGGCCGCCTCCGCCCCGCGTCGTCGTCTTCATGTCGAGAGGGGCGATCCCGTTCCCCCAGATCACCGGGGCGCCCGGGTTCGCGAGCTGACACATCGCGAGACCGCTGAGGAACTCCATCGCCGCGACGGTGAGGGACCCCGCGAGGGTGACCGGACCGGAGGCACCCGGCGTCGGCATCGTGAACAGGGCGACGGGCACGCCCGCCTCGCCGAGGACGAGCGCGGCGTCGATGTTCCCGCCCTCCTGCTGCAGGGGCGCGATCGTCGTCGAGACGGACGAGACGATCGGCCGCCGGCGGAGCTCCTTCTCGCCGCCGACGACCGCCGAAGCCATCGCGACGAGCTCGCGGGCCGCGGTCTCGGACACCGTCGTGCAGACCTGTACGTGCTTGTCCGTGTTCATGAAAGAAAGCTTGTAGTCCACGAGGCTGCGGATCCGGGCGTCGATGTCCATGGACGTCGTCATCGGCCAGTACACGTGGAGGTTGTCAAGCGCGTTCGAGACCCGCGCGGAGCGCATGAGGTCGTCCGCCACGGACGAACGCCGCTCTCCCGTGTCGTAGTCGATCGCCATCGCGCCGTTTCCATCGTTGCAGATGTGGACGTGCTTGAGGTCCAAGTCAGCGTCTTGGGAGGAATCGCGGCCGTACAGGACCACGCGCTTCGCGGTCTTGCGGACGCATTCCTGGATCAGCGCCGGCGGGAACTTCACGACGTTCGTGCGTCCGTCGACGTGGGCCCCCGCCTCCTTCAGGAGACGTCGGCCCCGAGCGGTCCCGATGCGCACGCCGACGCGCTCGAGGCCCTGCATGGCCGCGGCATGGATCTTCTCGATGCCCTCCCGATCGAGCACCGGGTACGGGCGCCGAATCGCGATCCCGGTCATTTTTGATCGCCCACGAGCCCGTGCACGAGCTTGACCGCGCCGGAGGCATCGCCTGCGGTGCCGTCCGACTTGATGTCCTTCGCGTACTGCTCCGTGACCGGGGCGCCGCCCACGATGAACTGGTGGACGTCCCGCGCACCGCGGCCCTCCGCGGACTCGATGAGCTCCTTCATCCTCGGCATCGACGTCGTCATGAGGGCGGACACGCCCACGACGACCGCGTCGATCTCTTTCGCCTTCTTCAGGATCGTCTCGCACGGCTGGTTCACGCCGATATCGATGACCTGGAAGCCGCTCGCCGTGAGCATCGTCCCGACGAGGTTCTTGCCGATCTCGTGGATGTCGTCTTGGACCGTCGCCAGAAGGACCTTCGGGGCGACGCGCCCTTTGCCCCCCTTCGGGATCCGCGGCTCGAAGACCGCGACGCCCGCGCGCATCGCCTCCGCGGCCATCACGAGCTCGGGCAGGAAGAGCTCGCCTGCGCCGAATTTGTCCCCCACGACCCGGATCCCGAGGGCGAGGCCCTCCTCGATCGCCTTCAGAGGATCGAGCCCGGCCGCGAGGGCGTCCTCCGCGAGCTTGGTCATACCCTCCATGTCGTAGTCGATCACCGCTTTCCTGAGCCGTTCGATGTAGTCCTGCATGCGCGGACCTCCTCCGGGAGCACCGGAATAAGGGGGAACGGCGCGGAGATATATGAAACGGTTTGGTTTGTACTCGTACTGAGCGGAATCACAGGACGCGGTCCAGGATCGGTTCCGACCGCACGACGGAGCGACCGTTGCCGACGGCGTCCGCCGCGGCGCCCTCGGGGAACGCGCCCGCGTGCACATGGTTCCCGATGCGCCCACGGACGACCGAGGACCGCGGAGGATGCGACTATTCGTGCGTCTCCCGGAATGGTTCGGGCCATCCCTTTATATGACGTGCGGGGGATATCGCGCTGGCCTGCTTCGCCCCGGAGGGCGCGGCGGCCGACGGATCGGAGGGAGGAGAATCCGCGCGCGACGCCTCGGTCTCTGTGCGCTAGTCGCATCGCTCGTCGTCCTTCAGGCCTTCGCAATCGCGTTCCTCGCCGTGCCCGCATCCGGCCAGGCGCCCGTGACGATGCGCGCGGGCTGGCTCGGCTCGATGACGAGCCTGAACCCGTTCATCGGGATCAACGACGTCGACTACTTCTTCTACGGGCTCATCTACGACTACCTGTTCGCGATCGACGAGGACCAGAGGCCGCTCCCGAACCTCGCGGTGAGCGCGACGCCGGATGCGAGCGGCTTCAACTGGACATACGTGATCCGGCAGGGAGTGAGCTGGTCGGACGGCACGCCTTTCACCGCAGACGACGTCGTGTTCACCTTCGAGTACAACACACGGGACTTCGGCTTCCTGTGGGCGTACGAGCCCTACGTGAATCGGATCTGCTCCCTCGACAAGGCGCGGGCGGGGGGGTACTGCCAGACCCTGTACAACCAGGGCCTCGCCGGGGTCGAGAGGACGGGGCCGTGGGAGGTCACGATCCGCTTCGACGCCCCGTTCGCCATCGGGGAGTTCCTCATGGTCCCGATCATCCCCCAGCACATCTGGCAGAACATCAACATCAACCAGGCACAGTACTTCTACGCGAACCTGAACCCCGTGGGCACGGGGGTGTTCATCGGAGACGCGGACATCGGGACCCGCTGGTCCGCGGGGCAGTCCCTGCGACTCCACCGGAACGCGAACTACCACCTCGGCCCCACGGCGATCGAGAACCTCGAGATCATCCTGTATCCCGACGAGACTTCGATGATCATCGGGATCCAGAGGAACCCGCCGGAGATCGACCTCGGCGTGTTCTCGTCGAACGGATACCGGGCGCTCGCGGGCAAGCCGAACATCGACCGCGCGGAGAGCCTGATCACCACCCAGTACTGGACGGAGATCGGCTTCCAGCAGCTCGACGCCCCCGGGGTGAACAACAAGCTCAACCCCGTGCGCTGGGACGAGAACGTCCGGCGCGCGCTCGCCATGGCGACGAACAAGACATACGTCGTGAACAACTGCTACGACGGGGCGGGCGTCGAGGGCTCGAGCCTCGTGTCCCCCGTGACCCCCGAGTGGCACTACGAACCGACGGGCGCGGAGAAGTTCGCGTTCGACAAGGCGCGGGCGAACCAGCTCCTCGACGCGTCCGGTTACGCCGCGCGGGACATCGACGGCGTCCGGATCGCGGGGCCGAGCGCGCCGAGCTATGTCCCCGCGGGCAAGCGGCTCGACCTCACGATGGCCACGCGGCTCGCGTCCGAGTTCCCCGGCGAGGTGTGCTCCGCGGAGCGGGCCGTGCTGGACTGGGCCGACGTCGGGGTGCAGCTCACGTTCCAGAGCGTCGAGGAGACGACCCTGAGCAACCTCGTGTACAACGGAGACGTCGACACGTACATCTGGTACTGGAGCGGCGACCCGGAGCCTAACTACCTCCTGTCGATCGAGTCCGGGTTCACCCTCGACGGCTGGAACGACAACTACTGGGACAACGCCTCCTTCAACCAGGAGTACCTCGCGTACCTGTCCTCGTTCGACCGCGCGGAGCGGGCCGTCCACGCGAAGGCGGCCCAGAAGATCCACTACGACAGCGCGGTGTACATCGTCCTCGTCTACCCGTACGGCCAGTGGGCGTGGCGGACGGACCGGTTCTCCGGATGGGGCGACTGGGTCGCACACCCGGGCCGGCAGGTGAACGCGTTCTGGACGGCACATCCCCTGTTCTTCGACCTCCGGCCCCCCGGATCGCCGACCGTCTCCGCGGACGCGGCGACGGGCCGACCGAACCAGGTCGTGACGATCACGGGCCGGATCCAGGACACGGTGTCCGGGACGTGGTACCTCACGTTCGGGGACGGTGCCGTGACGGGCGGCACGTACGCCGCCGGCACGACGCCGATCTCGGAATCGCACACGTACCCGACGGACGGGACGTACGTCGTCACCCTGAGCGCGGAGAACGGCATCGCGAATGTGACGAGCCGCGCGGAGGCCGTGATCCAGGCCGTCGGGAACCTCGCACCTACGAACGCAGCCCTCATCGCCGACCGGACCTCGGGACCCCCGGGTACGCGGGTGAACTTCACCTTGAGCGCGCGGGATGCGGAAGGCGGCACCCTCACGTTCTCGATCGACTTCGGGGACGGGTCCCGGGACTCCGCCTCGCGTACCGCGGCGGCGAACGCGACCGCGACCGCGACGTTCTCCCATGTCTACGCGGACGCCGGCAACTACCGAGCAGAGGCGAACGTGAGCGACGGGCAGCTCGTGACCCAGACGCCGTTCGTCGACGTGACGATCCAGTCGCCCGTGCCGCCGACCGCCCCGCTCGACATCGTCGTGCTGACGAGCATCGGGCTCGTGGTGGTCGCCGCGGTGGGCGGCATTGGGTACCTCCTGTGGCGCCGCGGGAAGACGAAGGAACCCGAAACGCCTCCGCCGCCTCCGCCCCCGCCGCCGACTCAATGACGCGGGGGCGGCCTACGGCGCATCCGCGGGTCCGCGACCCTAACGAGGGGAGGGACTGACTGTGCCCACGACCGCGAGGAGGTACCTCCTCCGGAAGGCGCTCTCCGTCGTGCTCACGATCTTCCTCATCGTCTCCCTGAACTTCATCCTCTTCCACGTCCTGCCGGGCGACCCGACCCGCGTGCTCCTCCCGAAGGGCGGCGGGTCGACGAACGTCACCGGGGGCCAGCAGCTCCGGGAGGCGCTCCTCTCCGAGTGGGGACTCGACCGGCCGATCCACGAGCAGTTCGTGATCTACCTGCAGCACATGTTCCAGGGCGACCTGGGGACGTCGATCACGTACCGGATCGGTCAGCCCGTGACGAGCATCATCGCCCCCCGGCTCCTGAACACGATCGTCCTCGTCGGGATCGCGACGATCCTGTCGATCGTCATCGGCACGAAGCTCGGCCAGATCGCCGGCTGGCGACGAGGCCAGCCCTCCGACCTCGCGATCACGATGGTCTCCCTCGTCGCGTATTCGATCCCCACGTTCTGGCTCGGGCTGATCCTCATGTTCGTTTTCTCCCTCGCCCTGAGCATCTTCCCGTCCGGACAACTCGACCTGTCCGCGGACCCGATCACGATCGCGCAGCAGCTCGCCCTCCCCGTGACGACCTTCGTCGTGGAGAGCTTCGCGCTGTACACGATGATCATGAGGAACTCCCTCACGGACGTGCTCACGGAGGACTACATGGTCACCGCGCGCGCGAAGGGGCTCTCGACGAAGCGCCAGCTCCGGGACCACGCGTACCCGAACGCCCGGCTCCCGATGATCACGGTGATCGCGTTCAACATCGGATGGATCCTGAGCGGCGCAATCGCCGTCGAGGTGATCTTCCGCATCCAGGGGCTCGGGCTCCTCACGTACGACGCCGTCCGGGCGAGGGATTTCCCCCTGCTCTCCGCCGCGTTCCTCGTCGCGACGATCGGCGTCGTCGTGGCGAACGCGATCGCGGACGTCCTGTACGTGTATCTCGACCCCCGGGTCACGGAGGCCTAGGATGGCGACGGTCGATGCGGGATCCGTGCAGACGACCTCGGGCCGGGGGCGGGAGTGGGAGATCTGGAAAGGCCGGGCGCTGCTGTATCTCCTCCGCCTCTGGGAGATCTTTCGCAAGCTCCTCCGGAGCCGCGTGGGCTTCACCGGACTTTTCATCGTCGTCGGGTTCATACTCCTCGCCGCCGCGGCGCCGTTCTTCGCCGGTCCACACCCGAACTCCCGCGAGGCGTTCCGCGACACGCCGCTCCTTGCGCCCTCGCTCACCCACTTCCTCGGCACGGACTGGCAAGGGAGAGACCTGTTCGCCCTCGTCGTCTACGGCAGCCAGGTCTCCCTGATCGTCGGGCTCGCCGCGTCGTTCGTCTCGATCGTCGTGGGCACGGCGGTCGGCCTCGTAGGCGGGTACTACGGCCGGATCGTCGACCAGGTGCTCGCCCGCGCGACGGACTTCTTCCTCGTGATCCCCTGGCTCCCCTTCGTCATCGTGATCGCGGCGATCCTCGGCCCCGGCTTCTGGACGACGGTCATCGCGATCGCGGTCGTCAGTTGGCCGAGCACGGCACGAATCGTGCGCTCCCAGGTTCTCTCGATCAAGACGCGTCCGTTCATCACGCGGGCGCGGGCCATCGGGGCGAACGACCTCCACATTCTCCGGTCACACGTCGTCCCGGTCATCGCCCCCCTCGTGTTCGCGAACGCGGTCCTCACGGTCTCCGTCGCGATATTCACGGAAAGCTTCCTGTCGTTCTTCGGGCTCGGCGATCCCACCACGGTGAGTTGGGGGAAGATCATCCAGGAGGCGTACGACCACCAGGTCGCGTTCGGGGGGATGTGGTGGTACTTCGGGCCTCCCGGGGTGTCCGTGAGCGTGCTCGTCCTCGGGTTCTCGATGGTGAGCTACGCGCTCGAGGAGATCCTGAACCCGCGCCTCCGCAAGCGCTGACGTCACGCTCGGCCGGCGCTCTCCCTGCGGATCCGCTCGACGATCGCATCCATCTGCCGCACGAGGCCCGGCTCGAGCGGGGCCGGCTCGTGCGCGGCCAGTATCGTTCGAGCCTTCTCGCGCGCCGCCTCGTAGAGAGACTTCCCGCCCGCTTTCTCCCAGGCGAAGCGGGACCTCCGGTCCGCGACGAACGGGGCATGGTGCTCCCGGCGGCTCCATTCTAGCGCATGCTCGAGCGCCCTCTTCCCTCGCATGAACGTGCCCCCGGCGCCGACGCTCCGGATCAGGTCGTACGAGAGCGTCTCGTCCGTGACCTCGATCCCCCGCGCGTACCGGAACACGGAGGCCGCGATGTCGTGGTCGATGACGACCTGTTCGAGGTTCGTCGCGTTGTATCCTTCGAATGATCCGTAGAACAGGTCGACGAAGTCCGCCCCCGCGAGCACGGAGGCGAGAAGGGTCGTCGCCTTCTCGAGGGAGGCCTGGGCGTCGGGGAGCTTCGAGTCCGACTGGCCGCCCGCCGTGCACGGCAGGCCGTACGAATGCGCGAGCTGGACCGAGGCCACGCTCAGGAGACCGAACTCGGGGCCGCCGAGCGCGGCGCTCCCCATGCGCATGTCCATCGCGCCGCTGACGCACCCGTAGATCACGGGCACGGAGGGGTTCACCAGGTACGCGACGAGGAGCGCGCTCAGGATCTCCGCGTTCTGCTGCAGGAGGGTCCCGGCGAGGGTCGAGGG
Source organism: Euryarchaeota archaeon RBG_16_67_27 (assembly GCA_001800745.1). Taxonomy (GTDB): domain Archaea; phylum Thermoplasmatota; class Thermoplasmata; order RBG-16-68-12; family RBG-16-68-12; genus RBG-16-68-12. Next base: position 19,103 of record MGVZ01000018.1, on the reverse strand, counting down.
GCTCGACGCTCCCGCGAGGTCGAGGCACGTGATGAACACGGGCTGGCCCATCGCCGCGTACTCGATCAGTGTCTCCGTCATCATGCGATCCTGAATCAGGGGGCTCACGGGGTCGCAGTAGCCCGCGACCATGGGGCGCTTCCGGAGCTCTTCTGTGCCGCCCGCGAGGATCGCCGCGACCTCGAGCCCCGCCTTCGCCGCGATCCCGTCGATCGAGGGGCCGACCGGAGGCTTCGACGTGTTCTGGAAGTCCCGCGCGAGCGTCGCGACCTCGTGGTAGAGCGCGGGGAGCCCTCCGCCCGAGCGCATCGTCGGCGTGTAGTTGATGTCCACGAGCTCGAGCGCGTCCATGAGGCGGACCATGCGATCCCCGTCCTCCGCGGTCGGCTCCCGGCGCTTGCCTGTCTCCGAGTCGACGTAGTGCGTCGCGGCGGACCCGGGGCCAAGCCGGGTCCGGCCACCTTCGCCCACGCGGAACGAGTGCTTCGGCTCCCGCGCGTGCCAGGTCCACGTCTTCGGGACCTTCCCGACAGCCTCGTTCACGAGCGCCGCGGGGAGGAGAACCCGTTCGCCGGAGTCGACCCGGGTGGCGCCCGCTTCGAGGAGGAGGGCCATCGCCCGCGGCTCCCGGACGACGATGCCGACCTCCTCGACCAGATCGAGCGTCGCGGACCGGATCGATTCGATCTCGTCACGGGAAAGGACCGTGAGCTGGGCTCGGGACATCGGTTCACTCCTCTGGACCGTCGCCCGCTGTCACGCCTTCCTTTGCGGAGGATCGTAGAAGGGGCGCTCGACGACCCGCGCGGGCGCGGTGTGGCGCTGCCACTCGACCTCGATCTCGATCGACAGCTCCGTCCCGGGACGCGCGAACGGCGTCGCGACCGTGCCGATCCCGATGTACTTCTTCAGCGTCGGCGACCAGCACCCGCTCGTCCCGAAGCCGACCTGACGCGTCCCTCGGTAGAGCGGGACCTTGGACTCCCATGGGTCGGACGGGGGCGCGGGCGGAAGGCCGAGGTCCGTGAAGTACCGCGACGCCGTCGCCCAATCGATCTCGAGGCCGACGGTCCGGCGAGCGACGCCTCGACGGAGTTCCTCGACGAGCGCATGCCTGCCGACGAACGGACCCTTGTCGAGCGCGACGGCCCAGTCGAGGCTCAGCTCGAACGGGGAGTAGCGCTGCGCATCGATGAGCGCGGTCCGGGAATGCGCGTAGTCCACCTCGCCGAGGACGAGCCCCGCCTCGATCCGACAGACGTCCATCGCGGCCTGGCCTGCGGGCTGGATGGCGTGGTTCGCTCCCGCCTTCATGATCGCGTCCCACAGTCTCTCCGCGGCGCCGCGCTCGACCCAGATCTCGTAGCCGAGGTCGCCCGTGTAGCCGGTGCGGGAGACCTCCACGGCGGTCCCGTCGAACTTCGCCCGCGCGAACCGGTAGTATCGCAAGGAGTCGATGGCCTCGCCGAACACGTCCCGCAGGACGGCCCGGGACGAAGGCCCCTGGAGGGAGAGCGCGCCGACGTCCTCGGACACGTCCTCGACCTCGATGTCCATGCCCGTCCCGTTGTCCTCGAGCCACTTCTGGTTCGGCGTCGCCGAGGTGAGGCGGTACCCCCCGTCACCGAGATTCCAGAGCGTCCCGTCGTCGATCGTCTTCCCGCGCTCGTCGCACCACGGGGTGTATGCGATGTGCCCTTTCCCGAGCTTCCGGACGTCCCGGGTGACGACCTTGTTAAGGAGGAGCGGGGCGTCCTTCCCGCGGATGCGGTACTTGTACAGGGGGGAGACGTCGATGAGCCCCGCGGAGTGCCGGATCGCGTAATACTCCATGTACGGCACGACCGAATACGAACTCGCAGCCAAGTACCCCGACCACGCCTTCCACTCCCAGCTCTGACACGCCGCCGTCGTGCGCGAGTGAAACGGGGATCCGCGTAGCATGCGCCCTCCTCCCGCGCGATTCGCGTCGAGCGAAATCGCTTCGTCGGAGGGGAACGTCCGCGCGGGGATAAGCGTTTCGAAGAAAACGCGCACGGACCAGAAGAAAATCGCGCGACAAAGGCCGGGTTCTTAGAAAAAACGCTATATCCTCTCCGGGCATTCCCGTCGCGGGGCCGGCGCTGCGTCTCGGCCGATCGTCGATGGATGAACGCTCTGGGGAGGAGGATGCAGGATGCAGTCGGGTTCGCGGTACGACGCCATCGTCATCGGCGCTGGACACAACGGCCTGGTGACCGGCGCATACCTCGCGAAGGCAGGCAAGCGGGTCGTCGTCCTCGAGCGTCGCCGGATCGTCGGCGGCGCGACGACGACGGACGAGATCTATCCGGGGTTCAAGTTCACCGTGCTGTCGTACGTCTGCAGCATGCTGCGTCCGGAGGTCATCCGCGAGTTGAACCTCCCCGCGTTCGGCTTCAAGGTGATCCCCCAGGAGTGCAACTTCATCCCCGGGCTCGATGGCGAGTACCTGTTCTACCGCGGGGACGAGGAGGACACGCACAACGCGGTGCTGAAGTTCTCGAAGCGGGACGCGGAGGCCCTCCCGCGGTTCGACGCCCTCATGGCGAGGATGTGCAAGTTCATCCAGCCCCTCCTGACGATGACCGTGCCCGACATCGGCTCCCTGAACCCGTTCGAACTGCGGAAGCTCCTCGCGCTCGCCGCGCCGCTCCGGGAGCTCTCGGAAGAGGAAGTCTACGAGTTCGCTCGGATCATGACGATGAGCGCGGCGGACTACCTCGACGAATGGTTCGAGACGGACCTCCTGAAGGCGGGCCTGTCCGCGAGCGGCGTGATCGGGACGTTCCTCGGTCCGCGGTCCCCCGGCACCGCGTACGTGCTCCTCCACCACTCCTTTGGGGAGCTCGACGGCGCCTACCGGACGTGGGGCTACGTCCGGGGCGGCACGGGCGCCCTCGCGGAGGCGATCGCGAACGCGGCGCGGCACCTCGGGGCGGAGGTCCGCGTGAACGCGCCGGTTCGGTCGATCCTCGTGAAGGACGGCCGGGCGATCGGCGTCGAGCTCGACACGGGGGAGAAGCTGTACGCCCGTGTCGTCGCGTCGAGCGCGGACCCCAAACGGACGTTCCTGAAGCTCCTCGAGCCCTCGACCTTGCCCCAGGACTTCGTGCGGGCGATCCGGAACTTCAACATCGAGGGGTCCTCGGGGAAGGTGAACCTGGCGCTGAGTCGGCTCCCCGATTTCGCGGTCCTCCCGGGGAACGGCCCGCACCTCACGGGGGACGTCACGATCGGCCCCTCGATGGACTACATCGAGAGGGCGTATGAGGACGCGAAGTACGGAGACTTCTCCCGTCGCCCGTACATCGACATGTGCATGCCGTCCGCGCTGGACCCGACGATGGCCCCGCCCGGGAAGCACATCATGTCGATGTTCATCCAGTACGCGCCGTACCATCTGAAGAAGGGGACCTGGCCGGAGCGCCGCGAGGAGTTCGGCGACACGGTGATCGACACGATCGAGGAGCACATCCCGAAGATCCGGGACATCATCCTCCACCGTCAGGTCGTGAGCCCTTGGGACATGGAACAGGATTTCGGGCTCACGGGAGGGAACATCTTCCATGGGGAACTCACGCCGAACCAGCTCCTCTTCTTCCGACCCGCGCCGGGTTGGGCGAGGTACCGGACGCCCGTGAAGGGACTGTACCTCTGCGGCTCCGGCGCGCACCCCGGCGGGGGGATCATGGGCGCGCCGGGAAGGAGCGCGGCACGGGAGATCCTCAAAGACATGTCGATCTGGAAGGTGTGAACGATGCGCTCCGAGTACGATGCGATCGTCGTCGGGGGCGGGCACAACGGGCTCGTCGCCGCCGCGTACCTCGGTCGCGCGGGGCGGCGCGTCCTCGTCCTCGAGAAGCGTCCTGCGGTCGGCGGTGCGGTGGCCACGGAGGAAATCGCGAAGGGATTTCGTGCGCCGACGGGTGCGGCGCTCGCCGGGATGTTCAGGCCGGAGATCCTCGAGGAACTCCAGCTCGCCCGCCACGGCCTCGCGTTCCTCCCGTGCGACCCGGCCGTCGTCGCCCTCGCGGACGGCGGGAAGCCCCTCCGGATGTGGCGGGACCCGAACCGGGCCGCGGCCGAGATCGCGAGCGTGTCGCCGGCGGACGCGGCCGCCTACCCGAAGTTCCGCGCCCTGATGGCCAAGATCGCGGGCGTCGTCGACCCGCTCCTCCTCTCGATCCCGCCGAGCATCTCCGCACCCTCGCTCGGGGACGAGTGGTTCCTCCTCCGCCGGGCGCTCCGGCTCCGCCGCCTCGGGAAGGAGGCGATGTACGACGCGCTGCGGATCCCATTCATGAGCCTCAAGGCCGTCCTCGATGAGTGGTTCGAGACGGAACTCCTGAAGGCGAGCTTCGCCCTGCACGGCCTCTTCGGAGTGTTCCGCGGCCCCTGGTCCCCGTACACGGGGTTCGGCCTGATCCACCACTTCGTCGCGGAGTCGAACGGGGGATGGTCGTTCATCCGCGGAGGGAGCGCGTCGCTGTCCGGCGCCCTCGCGGCCGCCGCGCAGGCCGCGGGCGCGACGATCCGAACGGGGGCGGAGGTCCGGCGGATCGCGACCGCGGACGGACGGGCCACGGGGGTCGAGCTCGCCTCTGGGGAGACGATCGGCGCATCCGTGGTCCTGTCGAATGCGGACCCGAAGCGCACGTTCCTTACGCTGCTGAGCTCCCTCGACCTCGACGCGGACTTCCTCATGCGTGTGCGGAACTACCAGTCCGACGGCTGCCTCGCGAAAGTGAACCTCGCCCTCGATGCCCCGCCGCAGATTCCGGCGCTAGGCGCCGCCGAGATCCCGCCGCGCATCCAAATCGCGCCATCCCTGGAGTACATCGAGCGCGCGTACGACGACGCGAAGCACGGCGGGATTTCCGAGTCGCCAACGCTCGACGTGGCGATCCCCACTGCGGTCGACCCGAGCCTCGCGCCGCCGGGGAAGCACATCCTGTCCGTCCTCGTCCAGTACACGCCGTACCGACTGAAGCGGGGCAAGTGGGACGACCGTCGGGAGAAGCTGGGCGAACGCGTCCTCGACCTCCTCGAGGAGCACGTGCCGAACGTCCGCTCCGCCCTCGTCGGGATGGAGACCCTCACGCCCGCGGACCTCGAGGCGAGGTTCGGGCTCACGGGAGGGCATATCTTTCATGGAGAGATGACCCTCCACCAGCAGTACGTGCTGCGGCCCGTCCCGGGCTGGGGACGCTACCGCACACCCATCGAGAATCTCTACCTGTGCGGGTCCGGTGGGCACCCCGGCGGGGGGATCACGGGCGCGCCTGGGTACAACGCGGCCCACGCGGTCCTCGAGGACCATGCCCGCGCGCCGCGGACCTCTTAGGCGGTCCGGGCCTTCTCCACGACCGCCCAGACCTCCTTGCGAACATCCGGGTCGAGGGGCTCGACGGCGTGGGACTTGCGGAGCTCCGCGGCCCGCGCCTTCGCCTTCGCCCGGAGACGGCCCTCCGCGGGGCCTTTCGCCTCGATGAAGCCGTCCCGGAGGAACAGCTCCGGTGTCCAGATCGCTTCGCGGAACCGGGCGAGGGTGTGCCGCTCCTTGAGGTAGTTGCCCCCCGGACCCAGGCGGGTGAGCATGTCGAGATGGATCGTCTCCGGGGTCACGTGGAACGGGTCGAGCGCCTTCCGCGCGAAGCCGACGAAGTCCGCGTCGATGACGAGCTGCTCGAGGCTCAGGCAGCTATCCGACTCCACGGACCCGACGCCGGCAATGAGGTCCGCGCCCGCGAACATCGACACGAGGCCCGTCGCGAGCTTCTCGGCACCCGCCTGGGTCCCCGGGGAGTCGGCGTCGCAGACGAATCCCGCGACGAGGCACGGGAGGCCGTAGTGGCGAGCCATGTCCACCGCGGCCGCGTTCAGGAGCGAGGACTCCGGCGAACCGGACGCGAAGGAGCCCACCCGCATGTCGATCGGCCCCGAACACACGCTGAAGATCACGGGCGCCCCGCGGCTCGCCGCCTGCGCGATGCACAGGGCCGAGAGGTTCTCTGCGGTCGCGATTGTGAGCGCGCTCGGAAGGTCCACAGGGCTGCTCCCGCCCACAAGGACCATGGAAATCGGGAGGACGGGCACGCCGGCGCGGCTGAGGACGATGAGGCCCTCCGACGAACCGGCTTCGAAGGTAAGCGGACTCACCGGGCACTGCACGGAGGAGAAAACCGGTCGCCGGCGCAGCTCGTCGCGTCCGCCCGCGACCGAGGACGCGAGTTCGACGGCCGCTTCCGCCTCCGTGGAGGACAGGGTCTCGTGCTGCACGTTCTTCGTCGTGTTCTCGAACGTGGTCGCGATCTCGACGAGGGCGTGGATCTTTTCCGGGACATCCCCCGCGACGACCATGGGCCATTGGACGTCGACTTCGGGGAGGGCGTCCGCGACCCGGGTGAGGTCCGCGAGGTCCTGCCGGAAGCTCCGGCGGCGCTCGCCTGTGTCAAGATCCCAGACGGTCACCCCGCACCCGTCCGTCGTCACGTGGGGCCGCCCGTCGGGAATCCGGAGATCGTGCTTGCGATCCCGGGACGCGAGGAGAACCTCCCTCGGGGCGGAGCGGAGGGCTTCGGTGATCACGGCGTTCGAGAACCGGACGCGGTTCGAGCTCGCATCGACCATCGCACCGCTTTCCGCGAGGAGGGCCCGCGTCTCTTCGCTGTGCACGGCCACGCCTGCGTCGAACAGCAGCTGACGAGCCGCGTCGTCGATCGCCTGGATGCCCGCCGAGTCAAGGATGTGAATGCGGCTCGTCAAGACCCTCACCCGGCGGCGAAAGGGACGAGGTAATGTTTCTGCTTTCCGGCGTTCCGCTCGCAACAGAGCATAAAGCGAACGGATTTCCGCACGCGGACAGCGCCGCGGCCTGCGTCCGGCTCCATGCCCGAAGCGTCGCGCATTCGAACGCGCGAACCCATTCGAATCTCAGGACGGCCGCTCGATGATCGTCGCCAAGCCCATCCCGAATCCGATGCACAGGGTCACGAGCCCGTAGCGGAGGTCCCTGCGCTCCAGTTCGTGGAGGGTCGTGGTCACGAGTCGTGCTCCCGTGCAGCCGAGCGGATGGCCGAGGGCGATCGCGCCCCCGTTCACGTTGAGCTTCGCGTCGTCGATCCCGATCTCGTTCCGGGTGGCGAGAGGGACGGACGCGAACGCCTCATTGACCTCCCAGAGGTCGATGTCGTCGACCTTGAGACCCGCGATGGCGAGCGCCTTCCGGGTTGCGGGAATCGTCCCATCGAGCATGACCGTCGGGCTCGTGCCGGCGACCCCGGTCGCGACGAACCGTGCCCGGGGCTCGAGTCCGAGCGCCTTCGCCTTCTCCGGGTGGGTCACGAGGATCGCGCACGCTCCGTCGTTGATCCCGCTCGAGTTCCCGGCGGTGATCCGGCCGTCGGCCCGGAACGCCGGGGAGAGGGACGCGAGCTTCTCGAGCGACGTCGTCCTCCGCGGATGCTCGTCTGTGTCGAACATCCGCTTGTTCCCTTGCCCGTCGACGACGGGGATCGGCTCGATCTCCCGCTTGAAGCGGTTCTCATCGATCGCGCGGATCGCCTTCATGTGGGAGTGGTAGGAGAACTCGTCCATCTGTTCCCGGGTCACCCGGTACTTGTCCGCGACGAGGTCCGCGGAGATCCCCTGGGGCACGATCTCGTACCTCTCGAGAAGCTTCGCTGACAGCTCGCCCATGTCCGACCCGATCGGGATGCGGGACATCGACTCGACCCCCGCAGCGATCACGACGTCGTTCTGGCCCGTCATGACCTCCATCGCTGCGACGTTGAACGCCTGCAGCCCGGAGGCGCACATCCGGTTCACGCTCACGCCGGGGACCGTCTCCGGGAATCCGGCGATCAGGGGCGCGATCCGGGCGATGTTCACGCCTTGCTCGCCGATCTGGGTGACGCATCCCATCACGACGTCCTCGACGAGCTTCGGCTCGATGCCCGTCCGGTCGACGAGGGCCCGGAGGGCGAACGCCGCGAGATCGTCTGGGCGGACGTCCTTGAGCGCTCCGGCGCGCTTCCCGATCGGAGTGCGGACGGCTCCAACGATGACCGCGTCGCGCATGGCTTCCCCGGGCCTCTCCATGTCCCGCGGCGGATAAGAAGGTTCGCAAGATGGGCGCGCGATTACTCCCGCAGACGCCTGAGGGAGAAGGTTTTTCGCGCGAATCGCGATACCGGAGCTGCACCCGACTGGGGCCGGGTGTGGGAAGAGTGCGGATGAAACCGTCCTTCGTTCTGAGCGTTGTGCTGCTAGTGCTCGCGTCCGTCGTCCTCGTGCCGCTTCCCGCGGCCGCGCCGAGGGTTCCCGGGGACGAGATCGCGGGGAAGCTCGACGCGGACTACATGCGGGCCGTGATCGAGCACATCACGGGGATCGGATCGTCTCCGATCGGATTCCGTACCGCGGGGACGCCGGAGGACCTCGCGACCGCGACATACATCGTCGACCAGATGAAGGCGATCGGCCTCAAGGACGCGGGTCTCGAGATCGTTCCCGTGGACATGTGGCGGTTCAAAGGAGCGAACTTGACCGTGACCGCGGACGGGAAGACGTGGACCTTCCAGGCCGCGAGCCAGGGCGGCGTCCCGCCGACTCCCGTCGCGGGCCTCACGGGCGAAATCGTCTACGTGGGCGAAGGCACCGCGATCGAGTACGACTCCCTCGAGGCGGACGGCGTGAGCATCGAGGGGAAGCTCGCCCTCGTGAACTGGGACTCCGACGACGTGTGGACGAACCACGTAGCGATGGAGGCGATCGCCCGCGGGGCGAAGGGTACGATCATCGCGGCGCTGCCGGACGTCGGAGATTACTATCAGGGTCCGAACGCGATCGGCAGTTTCGACAGCGTGTGCGACCCGACCCTGTGTGGGTCCTTCATCACGATCAGCAAGGAGGACGCCCTGACGATCCTGCGCCTCCTCGGCTCCGGTACGACCGTGGAAGGCACGATGAAGCTCGATGTCGAGATGGCCTACGACGTGGACGGCTACAACACGATCGGCTACATCCGAGGCACGAAGTACCCGGACGAGTACATCCTCTTCAACGGCCACCACGATGCCTGGTTCCAGAGCGCGATCGACTGCACGTCGTGCGTGGCGGGCGTCCTGGCGATCGCGAAGGCGGTGAACGAGAGCGGATACCAACCCGAGCGGACGCTCGTGTTCATGACGTCCACGGGCGAGGAGTGGGGCTCGGAGGACACGTATTACGACTGGCTCGTCGGCTCGTACCGACGGATCATCGAGACGCATCCGGATTGGCAGTCGAAGGCGGTGGCCCTGCTCAACATCGAAGGCTCCGGCTTCGCCGGCGCACCGATCGAGGTGAACGTGAATCAGGAGATGCGGCCCTTCCTGTCCAAGATGTTCGGCCGGATGCATCGCCTCGCCCCGTGGGGGTTCCAAGCCGCCGAGGCGTACAGCTGGGACGAGCTGTGGACGTACGTGGCCGCGGGCGTGCCGGGGTTCACGATCTCCTCGTCGGGCGGCGCGTACGGGAGCACGATCTACCACTCGAACCTGGACACGATCGACAAGATCGACTTCGGGTATCTCCGGCAGACCGTGGAGTTCTCTGCGCGGCTCGCCGTGGAAATCGACCGGAGCTTCGTCCTGCCGTACGACTTCAGCCGGCGGGTGGGTCACCTGCAGGACCGCCTGGACTATGGGACGATGTCGTCCCTCCTGGGCTCCGGCGACCCGACGATTGGCGACGTGAAGGACGCCTTCGCCCGCTTCAAGGCCGCGGCGTTCGCATACGCGAACGCGAAGGGACGCGTGAGCGGCGCCGAGCTCGCCGCCTTCCAGGGCCACGCGCGCGAGGCCGTGCGCAGGTCGCTCACCGCGTTCACGGGCCTGAGCGACTGGGACTACACGATCTACCCGCACGAGCAGCTCGAGCTCGACGCAGTCCACCTCGGCATGGCCGTCAAGGACCTCGCGAGGGGCGAGGTCAAGAGCGGCCTGCGGCACCTGGAGTGGTGGGTCGCGGAGAGCTGGTACATCCCGCGGATGAGCTACACACCGTTCACCGAGGAGATGGACCACCACGACGCGACGAAGGCGTCCGGCACGGTCCACCTCGGCGGAGCGAAGGCGATGCTCTGGGGCGGCCAAGGGCACCTGGCCCCGTACTGGAACCTCTGGATGCCGTTCATGAGCATCCGGGAGAAGGCCGCGGCGGGCGACTACGACTTCGCTGAAGAGATCGCGGTCCTGGCGGACACGCGTGCCGCGGCGATCGACCTGTATCGCGAACGCCTCGACGGCATCGCCTCGGACCTCCACGGGATCGCGGAGGAACTCGAGGCCGCCGTCGCGTCCGCCGGCTAGACCGATGCACGGAGGGGGCCGATGCCCCTTCCTCTTCCCCTTTCTCGGGGACCCGGGACATGCAGGAGGTTTCAAGCCCGCGGGCCGGTTCTCGCCCGTCATGCCCGGACCCCTCGAGGGCGTCGTCGTCATCGACCTCACGCGGCTCCTCCCCGGGCCCTTCGCAACCCAGCTCCTCGTGAACCTCGGGGCCGACGTGGTCAAGGTCGAGGATCCAGGGGCCGGGGACTACATGCGCGGGGTCCCGCCGACGACCCAGGGGATCTCGTACCCGTTCCTCATGGTGAACCGCGGGAAGAAATCGATCGCGGTGGACCTCAAGACGCCGGAAGGCCAGGAGATCCTCCACAAGCTCGCGGCCCGCGCGGACATCCTCGTCGAGCAGTTCCGGCCCGGGGTCATGGAGAGCTTCCACGGGGACTACGCGACCCTCTCCCGCATGAACCCGCGACTCGTCTACTGCTCGTTCTCGGGTTATGGCCAGACGGGTCCCTCGAAGGGCGTCCCGGGGCATGACATCACCTTCGAGGCCCACGCGGGGATCCTCGGGGTCACTGCGGACCGCGGAGGCCGCCCCGTAATCCCCGGCGTCCCGATCGCCGACCTCGCAAGCGCGTTCAACGCGGCGTTCGCAATCCTCGCGGCCCTCCGCACCCGGGACCGGACGGGCCGCGGGGAATTCGTCGACGTGTCGATCTTCGACACGGCGGTCGGCCTCATGGTCCTGAACCTCGCGCACTTCCTCGCGACGCGGGAAGAGCCCGCAGCCGGGGAGACGATTCTCACGGGTCGCTTCCCGTTCTACGACCTGTACGAGACCGCGGACGGCCGGTGGCTCGCGGTCGCGGCCGTCGAACCGAAGTTCTGGCGTCGCCTGTGCGAGCTCCTCGGGCTCCCCGAGCTCGTCGACCACCAGTTCGGCGACGGGGCGACCCTTGAGCGGACGACGGCCGCCCTCTCGGGCAAGTTCCGGGAGAGGACCCTTGAGGAGTGGGAACGGGTCCTGTCGAACGAAGACCTCCCCGTCGCCCCGGTGAAGCGGGTCTCCGAGGTCGCACGGGATCCCCACGTCCGGGCACGGGAGCTGTTCCCCGTGGCCGACATCCCGGGCCTCTGGAAGACGCCGGTCCTCGGACATCCCGCGAAGCACAGCGTCTCCGAGGTCCGCACGCCCGCACGCGTGCCATCGAAGGGCGAGGACACGGATGCGATCCTGGCATCCTTGGGATACACGGCGGAGACAATCGACGCTCTTTGGCGCAAAGGCGTCATCGCGCGCTGAGACTACGTCTGCTGGGGGAGGCGCTTCTTCGCGAGCGCGGCCAGGGCCTCGAAGACGCAACGGTTCGCGGCCCGCGCGGTGATCTCCGCGTGATCGTAGGCGGGCGACACCTCGACGACGTCCATCCCCGCGAGATCCACGCGACCCACGATCTGCCGGATCGCGCGGAGGAGCTCCCGCGAGGTGAGGCCACCGGGTTCCGGCGTTCCCGTGCCCGGCGCGGCCGACGGATCGAGCACGTCGATGTCGACGGAGAGGTAGGTCAGGTCCGCGCCGTCGAGCGCCTCGCGGATCGCGTCATCGACGACGGCCGCCACGCCGCGGTCCTCGATCTCGACCATGGTGTGCCAGCGGAGGCCCTTCTCCCGCATCCACGCGAATGTCGCCTCGTCGGGCCAGTACCCGCGCAGGCCGACCTGCACGAAGTTCCGACCTTCGATCCACCCTTCCTCGATCAGGCGGCGCATCGGGGTGCCGTGGCTCTGGAGGGCGCCCCAGAGATCCGGAGCCGTATCCGCGTGCGCGTCGAAGTGGACCATGCCGAGGCGCTTCGGGCGCCGGACCTCGCTCACGGCGGACGCGGAAGGGAACGTGATCGAGTGGTCTCCTCCGAGGACGATCGGGATCGCTCCCGTCCGGGCCACCCGCCGGACTTTCTCGCGGATCACGCGATGCGCGCGCTCCGGGCGCGACGGGACGACGGGCGCGTCCCCCGCGTCGACACAGCGGAGCGCTTGGAAGACGTTGACGCCGAGCGGGATGGACCATGCCTCGCCCGACAGGTACGACGCCGCTCGGATCGCGCGGGGTCCGAAGCGGGATCCCGGGCGCGCGGACGCGCCCTCGTCGAACGGGGCCCCCACGATCGCCACCTCCGCCTTCGACCGGGCGAGCGACGCGTCGTCCGGGCACCAGGGGAGCTTGTGGAAGGACGACGAAGAGCCAACGTAGCTCGGCAGGTCATAGTCGCTGAACTCGTCGTATTCGTCGGGCACTCGTTCCTCCCCGCGGAAGGCGACGGCCTGTTTCCACATCTAGCTTTCGGCCGTACGGCGGGGTACCCTGCCGAACCGGCCAGGTACCGGGTGTCACTCGCCCTTGAACTTCGGCTCCCGCTTCTCCATGAATGCCTGAATGCCCTCGTAGATGTCATCGCTCGAGGTGACGATGCCGAAGGCGAGGGCCTCCATGTCCAGCGCGACATCGAGGGGAGCCTCTGCGGCGCGGTTCAGGAGCGCCTTCGCGAGCTGGAGCGCGAGGGGCGGCCCCTTCGCGAGCCGCTCCGCGAATGCACGGACCTCCGTGGGGAAGGCCTCGTTCTCCGCGACCTTTGTGAGGAGGCCGAGGGCGTGCGCCTCGTCCGCGGTAAGCCGGGACCCGAGCATGACGAGCTCCTTCGCCTTCGCCTGACCGAGGACACGGAGGAGACGCTGGCTCCCTCCCGCCCCGGGCACGAGGCCAAGGTTGATCTCCGTCTGGCCGAGCTTCGCCCGTTTCGCGGCGATCCGGAAGTCGCACGCGAGCGCGAGCTCGAGCCCGCCGCCGAAGGCGTACCCGTTGAGCGCGGCGACCGTCGGCTTCGGGAAGTTCGCGACGCGGTTCATGACCTCCTCCGCGCGTCGGGAGAACCGCCAGACCTTGAACGCCTTCGTGATGTCGCTGAATGCGGTGAGGTCAGCCCCCGCGCTGAAGGCGCGGTCCCCCGCTCCCGTGATCACGAGCGCGCGCACCCCGTCGTCGCGCTCGAGCTCCCCGAGGGCGCGCTCGAGCTCGTCGAGGAGTTCCGGGCTCAGGGTGTTCAGCCGATCGGGACGGTTCAGGGTGAGGGTCGCGACGTGGGAGGCAGCGTCCTTCGACAGGAGGAGCGTCTCGAACGTCATCGCGCCCCCGGAACCCCGATGATCGTAAAAGCCCTTCCCCGACTTGATCCCGATGTCACCTCGACCGACCATCTCCTCGAGGAGCTTCTCCGTCCTGCGTCGCTTGTGGCCTCTGAGCGCGGCGACGACGGCGTCGATCCCGATGTCGTCCGCGAGCCCGAGGGGCCCCTTCGGGAACGCAGTGCCGAGGCGCATCGCCTCGTCGATGTCCTCGGGAGGGGCGACGCCCATCGCGACGAGGGCCGCGGCCTCGTTGATCATCGGCGCGAGGATGCGGATCGGGTCGAAGTCCGCGCCCATGTCCGGCGTGAGCTTCGGCCGGCCCTCCTTGTAGGAGTAGAAGCCCTCGCCGGCCTTCCGGCCATACTTCTTCGCCTCGAACAGGGTCCGGACCCGTGCGGGCTCGGGCTGGCCCGCGTTCACGATGAGATGGTGCAGGACGTCGACGCCCACCTGGTCCGCAAGCTCGAACGGCCCCATCGGGAAACCGGCCCGGAAGCGCATCGCGGCGTCGATCCGTTCAATCGGCACGCCCTCCTGCTCATGGATCCAGGCGGCCTCCTCGAAGTACGGTCCGAGGACGCGGGTCGTGATGAACCCCGGGACGTCCTTCCGCACGACGACGACCGTCTTCCCGAGCGCTTTCGCGAGGTCCACGGACGCCTGCAGGGTCGCATCGCTCGTCGTGTCCGCGCGGATGACCTCGACGAGGGGCATGAGCATCGGTGGGTTGAAGAAGTGCATCCCGACGACCTTCTGCGGCCGCTTCGTCACCATCGCCATGCTCGTGATCGGGAGCGCGCTCGTGTTCGAGGCGAGGATCGTCTTGTCGGGCGAGGCCTCGTCGAGCTCCCGGAAGATCCTTTTCTTCAGTTCGATGTCCTCGAACACGGCCTCGATCGCGAAGTCCGCGTTGTGCAGGGCCTCCCGAAGATCGAGGGTCGGCGCGATCCGCGCGAGGGCCGCATCCGCCTCTGGCCGCGTGACCTGCGCCTTCTCGACGAGTTTGTCGAGGGACCACCGGAGCCTCTCCATCCCGCGGTCGAGGTACTCCTGCTTGATGTCCCGCATGCTCACGTCATGCCCGCGGAGAGCCGCGAGCTCCGCGATGCCGTGTCCCATCTCCCCCGCGCCAATGACTGCGATCTTCATCGTGCACCCTCCCTGCGCGGCGAACGGATGGCCTTCGCCGGGATAAAGGTGCGCCCGCGTCCCATACGAACGGTCCTCACTCGGGACGGCGGCGTCCCGGAGAGAACCCACTCGCCGTCGCTTCTCAGATCAGCTTCCAGTCCCTCAGGACGTCCTCGAGGTTCGGATGCCCGATCTCATCGAGCTCATACCGGACCTGGACAATCGGCTTGTTCGGGGTCAGTACGCGGCCGAGGTCGATCGGCGTCCCGCTCACGACGACGTCGCAGGGGACCGCGTCGATCGTAGCGTCGAGCTCCTTGATCTGCTTCGGGCCGTACCCCATCGCCGGGAGGACATTCCCCGCGTTCGGGTACTTCTTGTACGTCTCCTTGATCGATCCGACCGCGTACGGTTTCGGGTCCACGATCTCCGCGGCGCCGAACCGCTGTGCAGCGATGTAGCCGGCGCCGTAGGACATGCCGCCGTGCGTGAGCGTGGGCCCGTCCTCGATGACGAGGACGCGCTTCCCGCGGACGGGCTCCTTGTCCACCGCGGTGATCGGCGACGCGGCCTCGACGATGACGGCGTCGGGGTTCACCGCGCGGACGTTCGCCTTCACGATCTCGACGTTCTCCGGGGTCGCGGTGTCGACCTTGTTCACGATGACCACGTCCGCCATGCGGAGGTTCGTCTCCCCGGGGTAGTACGTGAGCTCGTGGCCGGGCCGGTGCGGGTCCGCGACGACGAGATAGAGGTCCGGCTTGTAGAACGGGGTGTCGTTGTTCCCACCGTCCCAGAGGATGATGTCCGCCTCCGTCTCCGCTTGGCGGAGGATCCTCTCGTAGTCCACGCCCGCGTAGACGACCGTGCCTTTGTCGATGTGAGGCTCGTACTCCTCGCGCTCCTCGATCGTGCACTCGTACTTGTCGAGGTCCGCATACGTCGCGAAGCGCTCGACGGCCTGGGTCGCGAGGTCGCCATAGGGCATCGGGTGACGGATCACGACGACCCGCTTCCCCCGGTCCCGGAGGATTTGCGCGACGCGACGGGTGGTCTGGCTCTTCCCGCTTCCCGTTCGCACGGCGCAGATCGCGACGACGGGGACCTTCGATGTGAGCATCGTGTTCTCCGCGCCGAGCAGCATGAAGTCCGCCCCGTTCGCGTTCGCGATCGCGGCGCGGTGTCCGAGGTACGCATACTCGACGTCGCTGTACGAGAACACGACGAGGTCCGCCCCATGCGTCTTAATGAGCGCAGGGAGCTCGTCCTCGGGATGGATCGGGATGCCGTCCGGGTAGAGCTTCCCCGCGAGGACCGGCGGGTACTTCCTGGACGCGATCCCCGGGATCTGGGTCGCGGTGAAGCAGACGACCCGGTACTCGGGACGGTCGCGGAAGTACACGTTGAAGTTGTGGAAATCGCGGCCCGCGGCCCCGAGGATGATCACGCGCCGTGGCTCTGCCATGCGCGTGGCAAGCCAGCAGGGGTCTTAGCCCTTTCGTCCTGTCAAGGGTGGAAGCATGGAGGGATCCGCGGAGGAGCAGGTTGAAAAAGGCGAGCGACCATGACAAGAGGCGCCGCGGAAGGGGGCGCCATGGACGGGGGAGAGCGAGCTCGGGGGTTCGCCGCGGTCGTCGCCGTCGCGGTCGTGTTCCTCGTCGCAGGTGGATTGCCCGCCAACGGAGCCTCTCCCGAGCACCGTCTGAGGCCCCTGCCCGAACCCACGGACCCCCACCCCGACGCGGGCAACGCCCCGTGGATCGAGCGGCTGATCGCCGACCCGGCCACGTCGAGCCCGGACCTCGGGGTCCTCTTCACGGCGGTCGTGAGCGACGTCGAGCTGGACGTGCTGAATTACCGCTGGGACTTCGGCGACGGTTCCTGGAACGTCGGGCGCACGGGCGCGGGCGGCGGGACGATCGTTGCGGGCCATGCGTACATGGCCGTCGGCTCGTTCCGACCGAGGCTGACGGTGAGCGACGGCTTCCGGTCCACCTCCATCACGATCACCGAGACGGTCGTGGCCCCCGCCCTCCTGAGGGCGAGGACGAACCTCGACACGCACCCTGGATCAGGCGTCCCTGGGAAGATCCTCGTCGACGGGATCCCGCGGGACGAGTGGAGCCTGTCGTGGGTGAAGCTCCCGCCGGGCCCGCACACGGTCTCGTTCACCGACGTGACGAACCTGGAGTCGCCCGCGGACGCGACCGTGATCGCGGAGTCGGGCTCCGTCGCGACGGTCGAAGGGCGGTACCGATCGATGGGATGGCTTCGCGTGACGACGGACCCCGCCGTTCCCGGCACGATCTCGATCGACGGGGTCCCCCGCGACGACTGGGGGGTCTGGATGGCCATGTCCCCCGGGACGTACGTCGTCTCGTTCGGGCCGGTGAAGGACTACCGGCCTCCGGAGGCTCGGACCGTCACTGTTGTCGCGGAGACCCTGACCGCGGTCGTGGGCACGTACGTCTGGGACGGCGCCTCTCCGGGTCCCGACCCCGCGGGGTACGGCCTGCTCCGGGTGACCACGCGGCTCAGCGACGGGACGGTCGGGGTGAACACGCGGATCGGGGTCGACGGCGTCGTCCGGGACGAGTGGAGCCTGTCGTGGGTGAAGCTCCCGCCGGGCCCGCATGTCATCTGCTTCTCCGACGTGTGGAACCTCGGGACGCCCGGGTGCTTGACCGCGATGATCGAAGCGGGGCAGACGACGGTCCTCGAGGGCGCCTTCGACGTCCACGGGTGGCTCCGGGTCACGACGGACCCGGCGGTCCCCGGCACCGTGTACGTGGACGGCGTGCCGCACAACGACTGGGGGACGTGGGAGTCGATGCCGCCGGGCACGTACCGCGTGTCCTTCGGCACGGTCCCGGGGTTCACGACCCCGGTGCCGAGGGACATGACCGTGGCCCCGGGCGAACTCACGCACGTCGTCGGCCGGTACGGGCGAGAGGTTGTCACGGGTTTCGACTGGCCCGTCGCGCTCGCCGC
Source organism: Euryarchaeota archaeon RBG_16_67_27 (assembly GCA_001800745.1). GTDB lineage: Archaea > Thermoplasmatota > Thermoplasmata > RBG-16-68-12 > RBG-16-68-12 > RBG-16-68-12. The sequence continues at coordinate 1,443 of MGVZ01000018.1, read as the reverse complement.
CGCATCGGACGGCCGGCTGTTCGTCGCGGAGCGCTTCACGGGCCGGATCCGGATCTTCCAGGACGGCGCGGTCCTGCCGGAGGCGTTCTTCGAGCTCCCGGGCACCGCGACCGCTGGGGAGCAGGGGTTGCTCGGTCTCGCCCTGCATCCCGCGTTCCCCACGGTCCCGTGGCTCTACGCGTACCACACCTACCGGGACGCCTCGGCGGGATCGACGTACAACCGGATCGTCCGGATCCGCGCGACCGGGAACGTCGGGACGTCGATGGAAATCGTCCTCGCTCCGATCCCCGCGGCGACGTATCACAACGGCGGGGTGATCGCCTTCGGCCCCGACGGGAAGCTCTACGCGGCGATCGGCGACGCGCAGGACTCGGCGAAGGCCCAGGACCTCACCGTGCTCCACGGGAAGGTCCTCCGCATGAACGACGACGGGAGCCCGCCCCCGGACAATCCGTTCGTGGGGTGGCCCCTCGTCCAGCCCCTCGTGTACACGTACGGCCACCGGAACGTGTTCGGCCTCGCGTTCCATCCCGTGACGGGTCGGCCGTACGTGACGGAGAACGGACCGACGGACAGCGACGAAGTGAACCTCCTCGTCGCGGGCGGCAACTACGGCTGGCCGAACGTGCGCGGGATCGCGAACACACCCGGGTACATCGACCCGATCGCGGTCTACACGCCGGTCGTGGCCCCGACGAACCTCGCGTTCCTCGATGGGGATCTCGTCTTCGGGACCTGGAACACGGCGGAGGTGCGCCGGCTCCTCCTCGCGCGCCCGGGCTACGACCGCGCGATCGGGGACGACATCCTCCTCACGTTCCCGGAAGGGGTCCTCGACCTCGAGGCGGACCCGGGCGGGTCGGTCTGGGTCAGCACGATGTCCGCGGTCTCGACGTGGCCCGTCGGCCCGTGAGCCCCGGTTCCTCGAATTGCAGACCGCGCGGAACGGGTCCCCTGCAAACCTTAGTATGGGGGTCGCCCTTTCCCGCCGCCGATGCCGGAATACCGCATCCCGAGCGACGACCGGGTGCGCGCGTCGCTCGCCCGCGTGTTCAGCACGCGGCATGCGGTGAACTCCCAGCGCCAGCTCAAGCGGCTTGTCGAAAAGGACCTGAAAGGGGAGGAGGACTTCCGGGTCGGCGAGCCGCGTCTGCGTCAGATCGCGATCGACTCGGGCCGCCTCGACCTCGAGATCCACTGCCGCGAGACGGGGGAGAGGAGAAGCCTCGTGCGGTGCCCGGTCTGCGGCGAGCGGCTTCGGCGCGTGCGGAACATGACCGTCTTCGGCGGCACGGTGACCCTCGGGTACCGGTGCGCGCGGTGCACGTACTGGACCGGCCTCAGGAAGCGCGTCCCGACGCGATACGTGTTCACGAGGCGTCAGTGATGCGCGTCCGCTACGACGGCGGGATCCGCGTCCGCGACGGGCTGTGCGAGATC
>MGVZ01000017.1 GCA_001800745.1 Euryarchaeota archaeon RBG_16_67_27 | reverse complement strand
CTCCTCGCGGAGAAGGTCGGCGTCGCGTACACGGTGAAGCCGAAGGAGTTCGAGGCGCCTCCGGAGGAAGCACCTCCCGCCGACGCCCCCGCGGAGGCTTTGCCACCGACGGGGCCGGAGCCCCAGGCCGCAGGCCCCGGCTAGCGCAAATCGGTCCAGTACCTCTGGTACCTCGAATGGCCCGACGGCCCGAGATCCCGCAGGTCCTCGCATCGGTTGAGAATCGGCGGCCCTCCGTACCCGAAGGCGAGGTCCCCGTAGATCCGTGAGTCCTCCGCGGGATTCCAGTAGAACCCCACGGACGGGTCTGACGAGCTGTACGACGGATCCTCGTGGAGGATCTCGAACGTCCAGGCGTTCGGAGTGGGGTACAGGTTCCAGGAGGAGATCGTGGCCTGGAGGAGCGGGTCCTGGAGGTAGTTGAGGAACTCGTGCGCGAGCCAGAGTTTCGTCGAGGTCCGATGGACGACGGCCGCGTCCACCCATCGCGAGCTCCCCTGCTTGGGGACGAAGTAGTCGACGGGAGGGTGATTCACAAGATTGGGCCGGACGGCGTACATGATGTCACCCGACCACGCTTGGTCGAGGTACACCTCGCCGCTGACGAGCCAGGGTCCTTGCTGGGCAGTGTTAAAGTCCCATAAGGACGCCCGGAACGAGTGGATCCAGTCCGTCGCGGCACGCAGCTGCGCATCGTCCACGGAGTTCGCCGACCACTGGAATTCGCCGTCGTACGGAGAGGCGGGGTTGTGAACGACCCCGGTGGGTGGGTCGACGCCCTGCGCGACCTGCTCCTTCCATCCGCGCGCTTTGAGCGCGGCCGTGAACACCTCTCGCATGTCGTCGAGCATCATCTTCTTCTTCGTGAGGTCGAACGTCCTCGGCCCCGTTATCCCGCCGGAGGGGTTCTCCCACGCCGGGTTCGTGTACTCCGAGAGCTCGAAGACCTCCCAGCCGAGCGCCTCGATGTCCTCCTTGCGGAACACGTCCGTCCGGTATCCGATCCCCGTCGTCCCCCACTGGTACGGCACGGCGAGGAGACCGTTCGCCTCCGTCCACGTGATCTTGTCTGCGCCGCGGGGCGCGGGATACATATGACGGTACGCGTACCGGTTCGCTGCGGGAGACCGGAAGTCCGCAGCCGCATGATTGTTCGTCCCGTTCGCGTACACCGGATAGTCGGGGTGGTAGGTGAGGTCCGGGCGGGACGGCGGGATCGGGTCCGGAATCGGACCGAAGATGTTCTCGTATCCGGGGAGCCACGCGCGGTTCAGGTTCACGATGAGCCCCATCTTCTCGAACAGCTCGACGAAGTGATTCGTCGGGAACGAGATGTCGATCCCCCGATCGGGGTCCACCACGAAGGCCACGAGTTCCTCGTTGGACACGTAGACGTTCGAGGTCCAGTTTACTTGTACGCCGTTGACCTCCCACCGCTGCGTCATGTAGGTGCTGAAATCCCGCAAGACGCTACCGGGCCAGTAGTCGTACCACTGTGCGACGTTCAGGATTCTCTGCGACTGGGGGGCGGTCTGAATGTCGTTCGCGAAGCCGAGCCCCGTGGGGCCGTATCCATGCGCGTACACCCGGTTGTAGTCGACGACGCCGGGAGCGAGCTCCCAAGGACCACCGACCGGACCGAGGCGGTCGGTCCCCGAGGGAGAGAGAATCCCACGGAGCGCCCACCCCGTGCCAACGATCGCAGCGGCGGAAAGCCCGCCCGCGGCCGCGTACGTCAGGAACTCCCGCCGGGAGACGCCCGGCGATGGCGATGTCATGCGCGCACCCCTCGCCTCCCGCCTCCGGGACGACAGGAGAGCCTAACGTGGAGCGACACGAAAAACGTGTCGGCGGGGCCCCGCCCGGACGGGACAACTATCGTCGATGAGAACCGCGTGCCAATCCCTTTATAAAGACATGACCCTGGGACGAGAACGACGACCTCAGTTGGATGAGCCGTGCCTAGGCCCCTGAGGCAGCGGAGCCCTCGACCGTGAGCGGGTACCTGCGGGACAGCCAGCTGCGACGGCAGCTCGAGGAGAAGGTCAAAGAGGCGACCCGGACGCGCCAGGTCGCAGAGGAGAGCCTCAAGGCCGCGCGGGAGGTCGTCGAGGGCGCGAAGCGGATCGACGCGGACGTCGTCGAGGCGTCGAAGCCCCTCGTGGAGGCGGAGGCCGCGTTCGCGGCGAAGGACTACAAGCTCGCCTCGGACAAGGCCGCGGAGGCGAAGGAACGCGGAACGCGGATCTACCGGGAGCGCGTGACGTCGATCCTCGAGTCGAGCGGGAACCTCGCGAGCCTCGGGCGGAGCATCGGTGCCGACGTCGGAGAGGCCGACCAGGCGCTCGCCCGGGCGCGGGACGCCCTCGGGTCCGACGACCTGCCGACCGCGATCGAGCAGGCGAAGCGCGCGTGGAAGCGGAGCGAGAAGGTCCTCCTCGAGCACCAGTCGAGCTCGTTCTCAAAGGCGCAATCCCTCCTGCTCGCTGCGAAGAACCTCGGCCGGGACGTGTCCGCGGTCGAGGACGTCCTCTCGCGCGCCCGCACGGCGATGGACAACAACGACTACCCGTCCGCGATTGATTTCACCAAAGAAGGCCTCGAGACGATCACGGAGGACCTGCGGTCCGCGATCGACCGTGAGCTCCTCGAAGCGGAGGACGTCCTGCGGACCGCTCAGGAGCTCGGGGCCGACGGAACGAAGGCCGCAGGCCTCATCGACCGCGCACGCGGGGACCTCGACGCGCTCGAATTCGAGAAGGCGCGGAATGCGCTCCGCCAGAGCCGGGCGGAGTCCGAGCGGTCCCTCCACAAGACCCTCGAGGGCAAGGTCGGAGAATTCTCCAGGGTCATCAACGAGGCGAAGGGGGTCGGCGCGGACACGAGCGCCGCGGAGGGGCTCTTCGAGAAGGCGGAGGCCGCGATCCGGCAGAGGAATTTCAAGGAGGCCGCGCCCCTTGCGAAGCAGGGGTTCCAGGTCCTCCAGGAGGCCCAGTACCAGAGGGTCGTCCGAACGATCGCGGCGTCGCGGGAGAAGTTCGTCACCGCGGTGAGCCTGGGAATCGACCTGTCCTCCGCGATCTCCCATCTCAACCGGTCCCGGGAGTGCCTCCAGAGGAACGCGTTCCGGGAGGCGCTCGACGCCGCGAAGAAGGCGGACGACGAGGTCGAGCGGGTCGTCGGACGGTACCGGTCGGCGGAGGTCCGGCTGAAGGATCTCCATCGCGCCTTCGCGGAGGCGGAGACGTTCGGCGTCGTGACCGCGGGTGCTCGACGGGCCGCGGACAAGGCGCGGGAGGCGTACCAGAACCGGGATCCGGAAGGTCTCGATGGCTCGATCACGGAGGCGTTCGACCTCCTTCGGACCGCGGAGCGCGACCGCGCGTTGCAGGCGATCCAGGACTCGGAGTCCCTCCTCGCCCTGGGTGAGCGGAACGGCACTCCCCTCGGCGACGCATCGAAGGTCCTCGAGGAGGCGATCGTCGCCGCGAAGACGGAGGAATACCGGAAGGCCCTCGATCTCACGGGACGGTCTCGGGCCGCGGCGGAGGCGGCCGCGGCGCAACACCTCGCCGACGGGGTGACGGCGCTCCGGGGCGCCCTGCCCCACCTCGGGGACGACGCCGCGACGGTCAAGGCGCTCGTGAACCGGATCGAGGCTTCGACCTCCGGGCGGGACTTCGAAGGGGCGTTCGCGGCCCTCGAGGAGGCCCGGAGAGCCGTCGAGGGGCACACGCGGACGGAGGCCTCCCAGTACGTGGAGGACCTTGGGACCGCCGTCCAGATGAGCGTCAATCTCGGGACGGACGCGAGCGGGATCGAAGGCCTGCACCGGGAGCTGAACGGCCACCTCGGCGCCGGAAGGACCTCGGAGGTCCTCGCGGCGGGGGACCGCGTGCGGTCCCTCCTCGGGACCACGTCGGACAACCTGTTCAACCTCGTCAAGGCGCGCGTCGCGCAGGCGCGGGACCTCAAGATCGACATCGAGGAGATGCGGGAGCTCCTCAAGCGGTCGAAGATGGCCCTCGCCGTCGAGAGCTACCACGACGGGCTTACGGTCCTCAAGGAGTGCAACGACAAGGCCTCGAAGGCGACGGCGATCCACCGGCAGACCCATACGGCTCTCGCGAGCGCCGCGGCCCTCGCCGCGGAGGCGCGGAAGAAGGACGTCGACGTGACGAAGGTCCTCGAGATCCTCCTTGATGCGAAGAAGGCGTTCGAGCGCCTCGATTACGAGAGCACCGTCGCCCTCGCCGCCCGGGCCCGGGCGGAGACGGAGAAGCTCATGGTCCTCTACATGTCCGCACAGAAGGTCCTCTCCTGCCGCGAGCGGATGGACCTCGCGGGACGCCTCGGGATCGACGCGCCGCACCTCCGCGACGCATTGACGGAGGCGAAGGAGGCGATGAAGGCGAAGGAATACGAGCGCGCGCTCCGGGCTGCGGAACGCGTGGAGGCGGATGTCACCGTGCTCCTCAAGGAACGACTCACGACAATCGTCGGCCAGGCGGAGGGCGCCGTCGCGTCCGTGCCGGGGGTGAACCTTGCGGCGATGAACGACGAGATCGCGAAGGCGAAGGCCGCGATCGATGGCGCACGGTTCCCGGCGGCGGTCGAAGGCGCGATCCACCTCAAGGAGTCCCTCGAGCGCCTCCAGAGCCAAGGGGACGAGGCGACCGGGGCGATCCGGCGCGTGCGCGAGGTCGTGACGGAGATCGAGGCGATGAACGTCGAGCTCCCCGCGACCCTGCGGTTGCTCGAGAACGCGGACCGGGCGTACCGGATGGGCCAGTTCGAGGAGGCCGCGGACTACGCCGCCGCGGCGGAGGCCGAGGCCGCGAAGGAGCGCGACGAGAGCATCGCCGCGACGATGCGACGGTTCGAGGACTCCATCGCGCGGGCGCGGCAGGAAGGCACGGACACCCGCTCCGCGGAGAAGCTCATCGAGCGCGCACGGGAGTTCCTTCGCGGGAAGAAGTACCGCCACGCGCTCTCGATTGCAATGCAGAGCGAGGCGGAAACGGAGCGGGTCGCCCTCCAGCAGGGGCTCGCCGGCCAGGCGGTGGAGACCGCTGAACGGAAGGCTAAGGGGCTTGCGGCTCCCGCGCCCGCGGTCGAGAAACTCGTTGACGACGCGAGACAGGCGTATTCCGAGGGCGACTACGTGAAGGCCCTCGACACGGCGATCCGGGCGACGGATGCGCTCAACATCGTCAGGGACGAGCTCGCGGATTGCCAGCAGCTGCGGGACCGCGTGCAGACGCTCCTCCAGAGCGCGGAGGACATCGGCGCGGACGCGATCAAGCTCCAGCGGATCTTCGCGGAGGGCGAGGCGGCCTTCAAGGCCGGGGACGTCGTCGCTGCGAGAGCCGCATACAGTCAGAGTGAAGAGTGGGGCGTCGGCCTCCTCCGGGCGCACCTCAAGGACCTCCTCGCGAAAGGAGACGCCCTCGTCGAGACGTGCAAGAAGCTCGGCGTGAACCCGACGCCGACGCAGAACCAGTTCGCGGAGGCCCGGGCGCGGATCGATACGCAGGACTTCGCAGAAGCGTACATGCTGATCGCGGAGGGACGGAACCTCGCGGAGCGGGCGGTCGGGCAGCGGCTCAGCGCGCAGCTCTCGGAGGCCTCCGCGAACATCGCGCACGCGAAGAAGCTCGGCACGGACGCCCGGGAGGCGGAGGAGCGGCTCCGCCAAGCGAACGAGCGCATCCAGCGGGGGGAATTCGAGACGGCGCTCGGGCTCGTCGAACGGGCCCTCGAGCACGTCGAGAGCGTCAAGGTCGTCGAGAAGCGGTTCATCGATCTCACGTACAAGGCGGAGTCGACGATCCGGAACGGCAGGAAGTTCGGGATCGACATGCGGACCGCGGAGAAGAAGCTCGCGGACGCGATCGGGCTCCGGAAGTCGAACCTCACGGAGGCGATCAAGATGGCGGAGGAGTCGTACCGCCTCGGCTGGGAGGCCGTGGAGGCGTTCGCGCCCGAGCTGGAAGCCTCGCTCCAGATGGGGCCCGCGCAGCTCAATGAATGGGTCGATGCGACCCTCACGATCACGAACGTCGGCCGCGGGCTCGCGAAGGACGTCCGCGTGAAGATCCTCGGGGACGCGGAGACGGAGGGGCTCAAGGACATCCTCGCGATCCGTGCGAAGGGGCAGGAGCAGCTGAAGCTCCGTGCAAAGATGACCGCCCCCGGCTCCGTTCCCCTCGCGATCCAGATCACCTCCCACCGCGTGTTCGACGACAAGGCGTACACGCGGGAGATGATCGCCCAGATCGAGGTCGCCTCGGAGGCGAAGGACAAGCCGAAGAAGGTCGTCGCGGACCTCGAATCCCGCTGCCCGATCTGCAAAGGGATGATCAAGAAGGGATTCAAGGTGCTGAAGTGCGGCTGCGGCCGAGACTTCCACGAGCTGTGCGCGAGCCGCGTCGGCCGCTGTCCCGTGTGCTTCCGCAGCCTCGCCGGCGCAGCGGAGTGATCAGGCGAGCCGGCCGACGGCCCTCTCCGCCGCCGCGACGAGATCCCCTCGCCGCATCCATCCGCGGATCCTCGTCACGTCGTCCGCCAGGGGTCGGTCTTCCTCGAGCCTCGGTACGCCCCGTCGGATCCGCGCGCGGGACGCCCGCGGACCGAGCCCGGGTCGCAGGGGCGCGAGGAACTCGAGCGCCTGCGCGGCAGCGAGATACTCCATCGCGACGACCTGCGCCGCGTTCTCCAGGGCCTGTCGGAACTTGAGGGCGGCGGACATGCCCATCGGGACGAAGTCCTCCTGGTTCGCGCTCGTGGGAATCGAGTCCGCGCTCGAGGGATGCGCGAGAACCTTGTTGTCGCTCGCGTATCCGGCGGCGACGTACTGAAGGAGCATCATCCCGGAGTTCAGACCTCCGCGGCGGGTGAGGAACGCGGGAAGCTCGCTAAGCCGGGTGTCGACCAGGCGCGCGATGCGGCGCTCCGTGAACCCCGCGAGGACCGCCATCGCCAGGCTCGCGCCATCGAGGGCCATCGCGAGCGCCTGACCGTGGAAGTTCCCGCCGCTCAGGGCGATGCCGTCGACGATGAGCGGGTTGTCCGTCGCCGCGTTCATCTCGATCCGCACGGCCTCGCCGGCGCGGTCGAACGCGGCGCGGCACGCCCCGAGGACCTGGGGGATGCACCGGAGGGTGTACGGGTCCTGGACGCGGTGCGGACCCTTGTGAGAAGGGATGATCTCCGACCCCCGCAGGAGCCGACGGAGGTTCGCCGCGACCTCACGGGATCCGGGCTGCGGCTTCAGCGACACGATTCCGTCGTCGAAGGGGATGGGGGAGCCCCGGAGCGCCTCGAACGACATCGACGCGGCGACCTGAGCGTCCTTCAGAAGCCCGAGCCCGTCATGGACGGCAAGGCCTCCGACGGCGGACATCACGGACGTCCCGTTGATGACCGCGATCCCCTCCTTCGTATCGAGGACGGCGGGACGCAGCCCGACGCGGGTGAGTGCCCGGTCTCCGGCGAGCACGCGGCCGCGGACCTCCGCGCGGCCCTCCCCGACGAGAACGAGGCCGAGGTGGGCGAGGGGCGCGAGGTCCCCGCTCGCGCCGAGCGATCCGCGGGACGGGATCACGGGATGGACCCCGCGGTTGAGCATCCCGAGGAGGAGCTCGACCAGGGACCGCCGCACGCCGGAATGGCCCATCGCGAGGGCGTTCGCCCGGAGGAGGAGGGAGGCCCGGACCGCGTCCCGCGGCAGGGGCTCGCCCTGGCCGACCGCGTGGCTTCGCAAGAGGTTGAGCTGGAGCCGGCGCACGTCGGCGTCCGGGATCTCCACGTGGGCAAGTTCGCCGAATCCCGTCTTGATCCCGTACGCGAGGGCGCCGCTCGCCACGATCCGCTCGAGGGCGCGCCGCCCCGAGTCGACCCGCCTTGCGGACGCAGGGGCGAGGCGGACCTCCTCGCCGCCCCGTGCGACCCTCACGACGGCCTCGAGGTCGAGGGATCGGCCATCGATTGCGAGCATGCGCGGCCTCGCGCGCGGCATCGGAGCCGCGCCGATAAAGCTTTGGCGCAGACAGGCACGAAGGCGTTAAGCCCGCGACGCGCTTCTCGCCGCGCGCATGCAGATCGTCTTCCTCGGCACCTCGGGCTCGTGGCCCACGCCGAAGCGGAACGTGAGCGCGGTCGCGGTCAAGCGCGGGCCCGAGGTCCTCCTGTTCGACTGCGGGGAGGGGACGCAGAGGCAGTTCATGCTGAGCAAGCTCAGCTTCATGCAGGTCACGCGGGTCTTCCTCACCCATTTCCACGGGGACCATTTCCTCGGCCTGCCGGGGATGGTCCAGTCGATGTCGATGAACGGTCGGGAGTCCGCTCTCGACGTCTTCGGCCCGGCGGGCGTGGAACGCCTCGTCACCCAGCTCCTCTCCCTCGGGTACTTCGCCCCCGGGTTCGTCGTGCGGGCGAAGGAGCTGGCCCCGGCCGCGGAACTCGATTGCGGGGAGTACGTCGTGCGGGCGTTCGAGGCCGTGCACACGGTTCCGGGGCTGAGCTACGTCCTTGAGGAGAAACCACGTCCCGGCCGCTTCAACCGCGAGAAGGCGGAAGCGCTCGGGATCCCCGCAGGTCCCCTGTACAGCCGCCTCCAGGAGGGACAGCCGGTCACGGTCCGGGGCGCGACGTTCCGGCCCGAGGACGTCCTGGGTCCGCCACGGCGCGGGCGGAAGATCGTCTACACGGGCGACTCGATGGCGAGCGAGACCTTGATTGAGATGACCCGGGGCGCTGACGTCCTCATCCATGACGCGACCGCGGACGCGGCCCTCGAGGAGAAGGCGAACCGGTATGGCCACGCGTCGTCGCGCCAGGCCGCCCACGTGGCGAAGGAGGCGGGGGTCGGGCTCCTGGTCCTCACGCACCTCAGCCCGCGGTACGAGGACCCGTCGACGATCCTGGCGGACGCGAAGGCGGTGTTCGAGAACGTGCAGGTCGCCGAGGATTTCACGGAGATCGAGGTGCCCTACCCGGACTAAGCCACGTGGACGCGGCGCGCCCAGCGCGGGGTCACAGGAGCTTCATCAAGTCCGACTTCGTCACGATTCCCGTCACGTCGCCCTTGCTCGTCACGAGGACCGCGTTGTAGTGCCGCAGGAGGCTCGCGGCGAGCTCGACCGGGGCCTTGTGGTCGACCTGGGGGAACGCGGGTTCCATGACCTCCTCGACGCGGATGTGCGCGAGCTGCTGCGGGTCCCGGCCGGAGAGAATCAGGTTATTGATCACCTTGTCCGAGATCGAACCGACGCTGTGCGCGTTGTGGAACACGGGCATCTGGGAGAACTTCCAGCGGCGCATCTCCGCGACGGCGTGGTCGAGGTGCATCTTCGCGTCGACGCTCTGCACCTTCTTCGTCTGGATCTGGTCGACGAGCGCCCTCTTCTCCTGTTTCTTCATCTCTGCCTGGAGGGCGTTCATCATGCGGCGGACGACGTCGTATGACGGGTTCATCTGCTTCTTCTCGATCTTCACGATCGTCGACTGGCTCACGCCCGCGAGCCGGGCGAGTGCGGTCTGCGTGAGGCCGAGCGCCTTGCGGAGTCTGGGGATTTCATCCAGGTCCGGCAGCATACGGGGCCCGTGAACCCGCGGGGAGTACATATTCCTTGCGGAATTTTCCGCGATTACATGTATGAATGCAGCGTGACCCGCCCCCGGCCGTCATTCCGATTGAGGAATATCTTATTCCTCTGCCGCCCATCCCGGCTCCGCGGACGGAGCGACAACAAAAGGCATATATCCACTGGAAGTTTCGGTCGCGACGCTTCTGGGGGCTCGCGGTGCCGCGGAACATCTTCGTCGAGGAGCTCGTCCACACTCCGATTGAGGAACAAGGTACGGAGATCGTCGAGCGGAAAGGGATCGGCCATCCCGACAGTATCGCGGACGGCCTCGCGGAATCCGTGTGTCGCGCCCTCTGCAGGATGTACCTCGAGCGGTATGGCCGGATCCTCCACCACAACACGGACCAGGCGGAGGTCGTCGGTGGGCAGAGCGCCCCCAAGTTCGGCGGCGGCGTCGTCCTCGAGCCCGCGTACATCGTTCTCGTGGGCCGCGCGACGACGACGGTGAACGGCGAGCGCCTCCCATACCGGACGACCGCGGTCGAGGCGGCGCGCGACTACCTCCGGAAGACGTGCACGAACCTGAACGTCGACGCGGATGTGACGCTCGACTGCAAGATCGGGCAGGGCTCCGTCGACCTCCGCGGGCTGTACGACACGCAGAAACACCTCGCGAACGACACCTCCTTCGGCGTCGGGTTCGCCCCCTTCTCGGAGACAGAAACCCTCGTCCTGAAGACAGAGGAGCTCATCAACGGCCCCCTGAAGAAGGATCTGCGGGAGGTCGGGCAGGACATCAAGGTCATGGGCGTGCGCCACGGCGACTCGATCCGGCTGACGATCGCGGCAGCGCTCGTCGACCGCTTCGTGCCGGACAAAGGCCACTACCGAAACGTGGTCCAGGAGCTCCGGGAGCGGGTTCTCGACAACGCCGTGAAGCACACGGATCGCGCGGTGAAGGTGGACATCAACACAGGCGACAATCCGGACGCCGGCATCTACTATCTCACAGTCACGGGACTGTCCTGGGAGAACGGGGACGACGGCTCCGTCGGCCGGGGGAACCGCGTGAGCGGCCTCATCACGCCCTGCCGCCCGATGTCCATGGAAGCGGCTGCGGGGAAGAACCCGGTGACACACGTCGGGAAGCTGTACAACCTCCTCTCCTTCGACATCGCGGACCGGATCGTCCGGGAGAACGCGGGCAAGGTGAAGGAGGTCTGGGTCCGGATCGTGTCCCAGATCGGCAAGCCGATCGACGAGCCACAAGCCGCGACCGCCCAGATCATCCCGGCGAAAGGCTCGAAGCTCGCGTCGATCAAGAAGGACGCCGAGGGGATCGTGGACCAGGAGCTCGAGAAGATCTATAAGCTCACGGACCGGATCGTCGCCGGCAAGGTCCGTGTGTTCTAGGGCGCCGCGCCCCTCCGGGCGGGGAACCTATTTATCCCGACGTCCGCTTCCCGCGTCCGGTCGGGGACCATGGACGAGAACGTCCGATTCATCTACGACCAGGTTGACCGCCACCACGCGTGGTTCGCGAAGTCTCTCCCCATGATCGCGTCCGAGAACGTGATCAGCCCCCTCGCGCGGGAGCTCCTCCTGAGCGATTTCGGGGACCGCTACGCGGAGGGCCTCCCCGGGGAACGGTACTACCAGGGCAACGCGTACACCGACGAGGTGGAGATCCGCGTCACGGAGCTCGCGAAGGCCCTCTTCCGCTGTCGCCACGCGGACCCCCGACTCATCAGCGGGACGACCGCGAACATGGCCGTCTACTTCGCCCTCATGGAGCCGGGAGACATCATGACGTCCGTCGCCCTGAGCCACGGCGCCCACATCTCGTCCGCGAAGTTCGGCGCCGCGGGGATGCGCGGCGTCAACACGGTGAACTACCCGTTCGACGTGGACCGGATGAACATCGACGTCGACGGCACGGCGAAGCTGATCACGCTCGTGAAGCCGAAGGTCGCGGCTTTCGGGCAGAGCGTCTTCCTGTTCCCGACGCCTTTGACGGAGCTGCGGGACGCCTTCCAAGAGGCGGGCTGCCATGTCTGGTACGACGCCGCGCACGTGATCGGGCTCATCGCGGGTGGTAAGTTCCAGGACCCGCTCCGCGAAGGCGCCGACGTGATGACGGGTTCGACGCACAAGACCCTCCCGGGTCCCCAGCACGGGATCATGCTCTCCGATTCCGCTGACGAGAAATTCATCAAGCGGCTCCTGCGGGCCGTCTTCCCGGGCGTCCTGTCGAACCACCATCTCCATGCGATGGCCGCGCTCGGAGTGACGCTCGCGGAGCACATCGAGTTCGGCCGGGCCTACGCGGACCAGATCGTACGGAACGCGAAGGCTCTCGCGCAGGCCCTCCACGAGCACGGAATCAAGGTCCTCGCGGAGAGGCACGGCTTCACCGCGAGCCACGCGATCGCCCTCGATGTCACGGCACAGGGCGGCGGCGCGAAGGTCTCCGCGGACCTCGAGAAGGCGAACATCGTCACGAACAAGAACCTCCTGCCTTGGGACACCTCCCCCGTGAAGCCGAACGGCGTGCGCGTCGGCACGCAGGAGCTCACACGCCTCGGGATGCGAGAGGCGCAGATGCGCGAGGTCGCCACCCTCGTCGCCCGCGTCGCCGTGAAGGGCGAGGATCCCGGCAAGGTCGCCGCGGAGGTGGCCTCCCTCCGGAAGGAGTTCAACACGGTCCACTTCTGCTTCACGCCGGACGCGGAGGCGCACAAGCGCTGGCGGATGGCGTGAGCCTCAGGAACGGGACGCGAGGATCCGCTCGACGAGGACGCGGAACGCGGTCTCGACGCCATCGCCGCTCTTCGCGCTCGTGAAGGACCAGGGCCAGCCGCGCGCCCGGCAGAACGTCTCAATCTCCGCGTCCGTCATCCGCCTTTCCGTCTGGAGGTCCGCCTTGTTCACGACAACGTACACCGGAATGTCGCCCGCGACCTCACGAATCGACGCGGACCACGCATCGAGCTCGCGCAACGTCTCCGCCCGCGTCAGATCCGCGACCGCGAGGATGCCCTGGGCGCCGTGGTAGTATGCCTCCTTCAGGAGGTCTCGGAGGGTCCGCGTACCCATGACGTCCCACACCATCAACCGCACCTCCGAGGCGCCGCCGGTCCTCGGGTCCGCGAGGTGGATCTCCTTCTTCGAGACCTTCGTGCCGAGGGTCGCGATGTACCGGTCGTCGTACTCGTCCTGGACGAACCGCCGGATCAGGGACGTCTTCCCGACCATCGCCTCCCCGGACATGCACACCTTCAGCTTGACGACCGCAGGAGGCTCCGGGGCGCTCATGGGGACGACCGCTCCGCGATCTCGCTCGCGCTCGCCGCCGCGTCCGGCTCTCCCCGCATCCGGTGGACCTTCGCCTTGAACACCCATCCGCCGGGGTACCTCGGATCGAGCCGGAGGACCCGGTCCAGCACATCCAGGCCCTCGTCGAGCCGGCCTTCGTGCACATGGAGCGCCGCGAGCGTGAAGAGCGCGTCCGTGTCGTTCGCGTCCCGGCTCAGGCGCTCCCGCACGAGCAGATTCGTGTCCGGTCGGCCGTCGGGCATGGAACGAGGACTCCCGATGGGAAGCGGGTCCCGCGAGGGACCCGTCCGGGTGCATGGGTGATTCCGGACGGACCAGTTAAACGTTCTGCGACGGGCGTCCACGGGAGATGCGGTCGTGTCAGCGGGCCCCGCGGATCCAGGCCCTTGCGTCACCGATCCATCCGCGCCCCGCGCGGTACCCGCCCGCCATGAGTCGGTCGATGATCCCACCCGCCTGCTCAAGGCGGGACATCCGGCCGTCCCAGTCCTCGAGGACCTTTCCGTGGACGCGTTCGAGGTCTGCGACCGCTCCTCGGAGCTGCGGGACGAGGTACGTCACGTCGCCGCGGGAGATGATCCCCGCGAGGATCACGCGCTTCCCGCGCACGATCGCGGCCCGGCGGCCCGTGAACCGGAGTTCGTCGAGGGTCCCCTCCGTCCGGAACGAGTCCCGGACGAAGTCCTGGATCGCGACGAGCATCGAGGCGACGAGCTCCTCGTCCTTCCGCAGAGACGTCGATCGGCTCTTGTGATCGAGGAGCACGCCGTTCCGATGCATGAGGAAGACCTCCTCGATCCGGAGGCCGCGCTGTCCGGCGAACAGGAGCCCGCCGACGGTCAGGAGGACGGCAAACGCGCCGGTAAGGACCGCCACGGCGATCAAGTCAAAGGTCGACGGAGCCCGGACGGTGAGGCTCACGGCGTACGGCGGATACGCGATTGGCCGGCCATCGGGGTCGTCGTACGTCAGGTATGCGCGGAGCGCGTCCGCCGAGCCGATGGTCGCATCGGACGGCACGACCGCGTTGAACTCCACGGCCACGTGGCTCCCGTTCGTGAGCGCGGACGCGTTCGCGTAGCGGACGCGCGGGGTCCCTGGGTCGAGGAAGAGCCAGTCCGCGACGACGACACGCAGCACGACGTTCCGCGCGGTGCAGTTCGCCTCGTCGCCTTCGCAACCCAGGCTCGAGTTGTTTGCCTTCACGCTCAGGAAGACGCGCTCCCTGGGAAGGACGCTCGCGCCCGGATCGAAATCGCTCGTCACGAGAAATCGAATCGCGGAGAGGGCGACGGTCACGGTCTCCGGCCCGAGGCCCCAGGTGGTCCCGCCACCCACGGTTGCACCCCCCGCGACCACGATCGCGGTTCCGAGCGGGTCTGCGCCCGCACCGACGGCGCCCGTGACGACCCATGCATGCGCCCCCGCGCGGAGGCCGTCGCACTCCCATGCTCCATCGACCCCGATGGGAGGGGCGACACGCGCGCAGCCAGGGGGCGCGGTCGCGTTGGCCAGGTCGGGCACGATCCGCGGATCGAAGCTCAGGTTGAGCCACGTCTGGGGGTTGGACCCTGAGCCGGAGAGGGTGAGCGTCGCGGTGAACCGGATCGGGTCGCCGCGGCCCGCGACCGTCCGGTTCGCGACGAAGGCGAACTCCGGCGTGAGCGCAGACGGCCGCGTGGACAGGTCCTCGCCAATCGAGGCCGACGAACCGGCCGCGAGCAGGACGAGAGCGAGGATACCGAGGACTGCGAGGGCGGCGCGCACGGGATTCCGGAATCTATCGTTCCCCGTGCTCATGGACTTTGCTCCGGGATTATCGAAGTGGTCCAACGGATTCGCGTGCCCTGGGTCGAGAACATTTATATCCCAAGGTCCGCTTCGCAAAGCTCCAGCGGACCGGTGCGCCGTCTTGCTCGACGAGCTGAACCTGAAGCGGGAGCGAGAGAACACGGAGGCGGAGCGGCACCGCCGGCGTCGCGACGATCTCAACGACAAGACGAGGGAGTGGGTGGAGAAGCGGGATGCGCTGAACGCGCAGGTCCGCGCCCTCGTCGAGGAGGCGACGCAGCACCGGATCCAGCGAGACGAGCTCAACGCACAGGTGAAGGCGGCGAAGGAGGAGCGGGACGTCTGGAACCGCAAGGTGAACGAACTCCTCGACCTGCTCAACGATGCGAAGCGGCGCAAGATGCCCCATGGTGCCGTGCCGGTGAGCAAGCTCAAACGGGACCTGAAGGCCCTCGAGTTCCGGCAGATGACGTCGGTCCTGACCGTCGACAAGGAGCGCGGCCTCATCGAGGAGATGGCGAAGATCCAGGCGGAGGTCCGGCGACTCGAGAAGGCCCTCGAGGAGAACGAGGACGTCCGCAAGGTCTCCGACGAGCTTCGCGGGGCGCGAGAGAAAGCGGAGTCCGCGCACAGGATGGTATCCCAGCTCGCAGAGCAGGCCCAGGTGGAGCACGACAAGATGACGGCGCTCTACGAGCAAGGGGATGCGCAGCGGCGCCAAGCGGATCTCGCGCAGGAGGAGTTCATCAAGACGAAGATGCTCGCGGACGAGGAGCACCGCAAGCACATCGAACGGATCCGCGAGGTCCACGACTACGACAAGATCATCCATGGGATTTGGATGAGGGAACGCGGGACCGAAGGCGCGGGTGCAGAGGTCGACGCGAGGCGCCAGGCGGAGGAGATCTTCGAGCGTTTCAAGAAGGGCGAGAAACTCTCCACGGAGGACCTGATGACCCTCCAGAAGTCGGGCTATCTGTGAGGCCCGACGAGCAGTTTACAAATGTTTTTATATAGCTTCTACCATGACATTTTCGGGGGAATTTTGGGCTAGTTCGTTAGAGTGCATCCCATCCCTTCTGACAAGGCTAGCCCTCCCTTCCTTTTAGGCTCGTTACGGTACGTATCGTCCAAGCATTTTCTAATCGGCTAGCGAGTCGCCCCTGCTTCACGTTCCCGGTTCTAGAAGATCATCCACAGGAAGAAGAGGAGGATGCCTCCTAGGATGATCTCCCACCACTTCACGTCCCACTTTCCGGCCAAACTCCGCTCTCCCTTTCGCCCTAGGGACCGTATCCGAGTCCTGGGTCATCCCTTTTCGGTGCTGGAGTTACGCGATCTGCGACAAGCGCCAGGAGACCGAGCTTGAGTAGCTCGCCTTGGGCCTGAGCGGCCTTCCGTCTCTCCGCCTCGAGCTTGACCTCCCGCCTTCGGCGGGCCATCGCCCGCTTCAGCGCACTCTGACCCTTCCGCCCGAGCTCGGCAAAGTGCGCATCGAGGGGTTCTTTCGTCCGCTCACGGAGGCGAAGGCGCACGGTTGAGTCTGAGACTCCAAGCACCTTCCCGATCTGACGGGGCGAGTAGCCCCGAGCGCGGAGCGCCATGACCGTTTCCATATCGATTCGGAGGCGTCCGTCTCGTCCGCGAGGTGGCCCGAGGGATTCCACACTTGACATCTCGGACATATGACCGGAAAAGGCGTATCTCACGCTTCAAACTGTCGGTTCTCATCGTGAAACCGCGTCAAACGGCTAGAAAAGCTGGATTCACGTAGCAAGGACGGCGGATTCACGTAGGGAGATAGCCAGTCGAGCGCTAGTTGACGGCCAGACGGTCGCTGGAACGGGCCTCGCCTCACCCGTACCTCCCCTGACTCCCCTAGCTCCCCTCAACCCATATGGAGAAAGGGGAGTCAGGGGAGCCTGGGGAGCCTAAGGCGTGGGAGCTCAACGCACCGACCTCAAGGCCGAATTCCGGGGCGGAACGTGCCCCACGAACTCAAGACCCGCTGAATGACGATCTGCTCGCCCGCGTTTTCGTATGTCGAACGCACGGCATCGAGGATGGCGTCCGCGTACTCGACTCCGAAATAAAAGGCGCTCATGCGGACAACCTCCACGATCGCGTCCTTGTCGAGTGCCTTCCTCAAGTCTTTCTCGCGGAACCACGCGGTCGCATCCTTGCCGTGCGGGAAGGCCACGTCGACGAGCCGGAGACTTTCGAGACCCTTCCGCCACGAGGATAGGAGATCGCGCTTGACCCCACGTTGCCCGGGCGTCATGGCCTTGGGTTTCTTGCTCTCGTTGACCTTCCGATGCGATTGCCAGGAAGCCTCGGCCAGTAGCTCCTCCTGGGCCGACGTGAGATACGTTCCGTCCTCGCGTCGGTCCTCGATTCTCCTGTAGAATCCATTCGCCTTGAGCCATTCATCCTTCTTCATCATCGTGTCCTCTGTGGCTCACGAACATGGTTTCGTGAACTATAAAGGCATCGGAATCCATGCCCGTCTACCATGACCAGATTGGTACTCAGGCTCCCGGACGGGCTCGCGAAGAAGGTCAACGACGCGGCGGACGAAGCCGACATGCTCCCGACCGAATGGGTGCGCGATCTCATCCGGGGAGAGCTGTCCGAGGACGAGAGCGACGAGTCGGAGGATGAACATGGAGAGGAGCCTTAGCACGGACCTCTTTGGCCTCAAGGCGAACGTGGGCTTCGTCGTTCGCGGGGACATCGAGGCGCTCGGGACGTTCAACGCGCGTCTCGAGGCTCTCGTCTCCGAGCTCGGCCTCAAGATCGCGTTCAAGACGGCCTCGGCCTCGAAGCTGTGGATTAGGGAGGGCGAGCCCGATGGATGAGCCGAACGCCCCCGCGGCCCTGGATAACAAGGAGCCTCCGAAGGGCGGGAAGCTCTACCTCACGCAGATCGCGCCGCGTCTCGCGAAGGGCATGAGCGCGGCGCAGATCGCGACGGAGATCGGGATGGACCCCAAGGAGGTCGAGGACCTCATCGCGACCTGGACGACTCCGGATTGCGTGCGAGACGGCCCTCAGCTTGTCGCGGACATCAAGGAGGTCCTCGGAGCGCACTACCACATGGAGAAACCGTGGCACTACACGATCTTGGCCCTTTTCATCCTCGAGTGCGCGGTCTTCATGTCCCTCCCCGCGGTCTTCTACCTCTACTTCCCGGGGACCTTCGGCACGGGGAAGACGAACATCCTGGGGCTCATCGCCATGCTGACCGGGAGCGTGAGCCTCGAGAACGTGAGCGTGCCCGCGCTCGCGCACGAGCTCGGAGACGGGAAGCCTGTGTGCATCGATGAGTACGACGTGATCCGCGGGAAGGACATAGACGAGGTGCGGAACGCCCTCGTGCGGCAGGGCTACAAGAGGAACGCGGCTCCGTACACGCGACACGACGCGACGACGAAGAAGAACTACCGCATCCCCGTCTATGGACCGAAGGCGCTCACGTTCCGCGGCTCCATCGAACAAGCCCTCCAATCGCGGGGCTACACGATTCCCACGGTCAAGGCGAAGGGGAAGGACGCCTTTGGATATGTCGTCAACAATCTGTATCCCCACGTCCAGGAGCTCCCGCATCGCATCGCCGAGTGGGGCCGTCTCGCGACGGCCGCCTTCCCCGAACTGGATCTCGAGGCGATGGCCCGGAGCCCCGAGCTCAAGGCTGAGGTCGGGGCCGTGTGCAACGAGCTCGAGGAAGCGAACCGCTCCGCGGAGCTCGCGATCGTCGCGGTCCAGGTGGCGCACATGGCGGGGCTCGATGTCGTCGCCGATCTGAGGGCGGCGAACGAGCTCAACGAGCTCGAGACGGCGGCCTCGGAGACGGAGGACAAAGAGGACCTTCTCGAGGTGCTCCGCAACCTCACGAATATCCAGATGCGCCAGAAAGGGGAACTCGTTCTCGAGGACGCCAAGATCGTTCGCCATCGGCAACGTGAGGTCCTCGAGAGCCTGAACCGTCTTCGCGACGAGCGAAAGCAGAGACGCATCACCACACCAGCCTTCGCCGCCTTGCGCAGAGACATCGGCATCCGCGAGGATTGGGTCAAGGCCCACGGCCACGCGAAATATTGGAACCTTCCGATGGAGTGGGTCAAGGAGAACGTTCTCGCGCCCCCCGCCGAAGCCGTCAAGGAGCCTCCGACATCGCCCGCGTCTCCCGTTGAATTGCCGATCTTCTACCGCGGCAAGGAGGCCGTTGTGAGGAACGTCTCCGGGGAACCGATTGCTCCGAAGCGCCTTCATGACGAGATCGCGTGGCGCGTCCGCAATCGTCCCGACAAACCCGCGAGCCTCGTGCGAATCGAGGTCGGCCTCGCGCTCCAAGTGTCGGAGGACGCGAAGGAGATCGTCGAAGGCTATGTCGAAGCGGTCCGGGCGATGCAAACGTGGCCCGAATTGCCGGGAGGGAGCGCATGAAGCGGATCTGTCCGTCCTGTTACCGCCGGAACGGTGCGTGGGTCCTCTACGCCAAGTGCCCGTTCTGCGGCTCGAAGGGCAAGCCCATCCCGGAGATCGTCGGCCCCGAATGGCCCGCGAAGCTCCGGGACATGCTCCTCGAGACGGAGACGGACCTGGGCACCTACACGCTCCAGCACGCCCGTGAGGGCATCCTTCCCACGGACGCGGACCCAGGCCTGGATACCCGAACGCGAAATGAGAAAGGTCCACGGCCCGCGCA
>MGVZ01000016.1:2347-6737 GCA_001800745.1 Euryarchaeota archaeon RBG_16_67_27 | reverse complement strand
GCCGAGGTCTTGCACCTCTCGACTCGCATGTCTTAAGCGAACTCCCATAGCGGTGCCCGCCGGCAGGATCAACCGGAGTTGATCGATTGCACAGCGAGAGTCATTCACTTGAAGGACTTTGGCGAGGTAGCATGTACCTCACTGAATCGTCGAGCGTCGGGCTTGAGAGGTCACGCGCGCAGCAATGCGCACGGGGTTCTCAAACCTCCACCGTGTCGGCCGCATCAGAATGGGGCCCGTCACGGATCGGGGCCCTCGCCGAAGGCGGCCGTCACTGACTCGGTTCAGGTAAGGCTCTTCTCAAGATGGGTCATTGCCTTTTGCCGAGCCTTCCACACCATAGAGGAGGGAGATATATGAGGCTTTCGACCCGAACCTTTTCGTGCCGAGGGACGGCGCCCGCACGTCCCGGCCGGCCGCGCGATCACCGCGCGAGGGCCTGGAGGACGACAGCGACGCCGACGAGGAGGAAGAGGACCTCGACGCCCGCGCCGGCCGCGAGGAGGACGAGGCCCGCGCCGAGCGCGACCGTGCGACTCAAGTTCAGGAGGACCTCCCGCGTGCCGATCGCCGCGGGGAGGGCGTCCTCCATGCGGTCCAGGAGGATCGTGAGGATGAACGAGGGTGCGATCACGGAGGTCATCGCGAGCCATCCGTTCGCGAGCGCGAAGGTCCCGAGGTCCCGGTTCACGGCGAGGAACGCGAGGAGGCTCGCGGGGACGGAGAGCGCGGGGCCGAGGACGAGGAACGGCGTGCGCGCGCGGACCCGGTCGGACACCCGGCCGAGGGCGTACATCGCGACCGCCGAGGCGAGAGAGAAGAACGCGAAGAGGAGGCCGAGCTCGACGGCCGCCGTCGTGAAGAGGAACGACGCGAGGGGCAGCGCCGCGGTCAGGAGGCCCTCGGACGCGCCTTGTCCGGAGAACGCGAGGCACGTCCGCGCGCCCGTCCTACGGAGGTCGATCGCGTACGCGAACGACTCCTCCCGCTGCGCGAGGCCCCGCACGAGCAGGAGGTTCCCGCCGACGATGCCCGCGCTCACCGTGAACAGCACGGGATATCCGAACGCCTGAGCGATGAGGCCGCCGATCGCGGGGGAGGCGACGGAGACGATCGTGAACGTCGCGGTCACGCCCGCCATGCGGCCCGCGCGGTTCCCGCGGCTCGTCTCCCGGGACACGAGCACGTTCAGCGGGAGCCAGAACGCAGGGATGTAGACGCCGAACCCTGCGGCGCCCGCGACGACGGCGAGCGGCGCCGGGAGCGCCGCGAAGGAGAGGTGTGCGAGGACCATCGCGCCGAGTCCGAGGCTCATGCTCGGGGTCGAGCGGACGGGCCGGCCCCGGGCGTACAGGGGTACGATCGCGAGGGCGATCGCGAAGGCGAGGAACCAGACGAGGGTCGCGACGCCGAACGGGAGGGCATGCGGCGGACCGACGAGGTACACGAGCCAGAAGCTCGTGGACATCGGGTTTCCGAGGGACTGAACGGCAACGAGCGCGATCAGCTCGCGGTAGCCGCGTCGCCGCGGCGCGGAGGCGTCCATCTCCCTCGCGCGCAAGAGACGCACGGGTATGAGACTTCGCTCACGACTTCACTCGGAGAAAACGTTTATACGCGGACCCCGATGGGCGCGCGCCTGCGGGGATCGCCTAGCCTGGTAGGGCGCTGGATTGCTAATCCAGTGCGCTCTGCGCCCGGGGGTTCAAATCCCCCTCCCCGCGCGCAAACGTCTTAGTACGACGCGGAGGTTCCCCTTGGGACCTTCGGGATGCGCGCGTTCGTCCTCGTCAAGGCCGTCACCGGCAAAGAGCGGAGCATGCTCGAGTCCCTCCAGGGGATCGCGAGCCTCGAGGAGATGCACTTCCTGTTCGGCGAGTACGACTACATCCTGACCCTCGAGGTGGCGGACACGGTGACCCTATCCCGGCTCGTCTCCAGTCGGATCCGGAAGATCCCCGGGGTCGCGCAGACGGTCACCCTCCTCGAGGCGCCCGTCTGATCAGGTCCAAGCAGGGCGGGTATCGAGGTTGAGAATCGGAACGAACGGTTGAAGGCGGGTCCGCGCCATCGAACCGGCGCCCATGCCGAGGGACGCCCTCAAGGCGAAAATCCTGCTGCTCGGGGACGGCGCCGTCGGGAAGACGAGCCTCATCCGCCGCTTCGTCGTGGATCAGTACTCGGACAACTACATCACGACAATCGGCACGAAGATCTCGAAGAAGGACGTGATCCTGGGGCGCCCCCCGCACGAGATCGATGTCGTCATGCAGATCTGGGACGTCCTCGGCCAGAAGGGCTACGGTGGCGTCCACGAGACCGCGGTGAAGGGCGCGCAGGGCGTCCTCCTCGTGTACGACCTCACGCAGGAGGACACCCGGCGGTCCATGGAGGAATACTGGATGCCGATGGTCTGGCGCCTCGCCGGCCGCGTGCCCATGGTCCTCGTCGGGAACAAGTCCGACCTCCTCGAGGGCCGCGTGCACGCGCACGAATACCTCTACTACCTCTCGCAGAAGTTCGCGGCACCGAGCCTGATGACGAGCGCGAAGACGGGGGACCGCGTCGACGAGGCGTTCCGGACGCTCGCGGAGCGTGTCGTGCCGACGTCGAGGACCCAAGCGCCCCGCCTCGAGCTCGTCACGCCGCCGCAGGAGCCCGTGGACCGCCTGATCCGCGTCGCGGACAAGATCATGACGGACTTCTGCTACCAGATGGGCGGCGTGGAGACGGGCATGCCCATCGTGAAGCGGCAGTTCGAGCGCTCGGGGGTGGACGTGCGGGCGCCGTCCGAGGAGACCCTCAGGGCCGTCATCGATCGCCTCGCCGAGGTCGAGCGGGACTTCAAGACGACCTCGGAGATCGAGACGAACCGCCAGCGCCGCACGCGGTGGCTCGGCGGCGACGAACTCGACTGAGACGCTGCCCACCTAGTGCGCGACGTCCTTCTCTCCCGCGCGGATCGGGACCGTGAGCCAGTTCTCCCGCGGCGGGAACGGGCACACGTAGTCGTCGCTGTACGCGCAGTACGGATTGTAGGCGAGGTTGAAATCCAGGACATGGTCGCCGCTCGGGTCCTCGGGGATGTCGAGATACCGCGCGGCGCCGTACGAGTCCGTGCCCGAGGTCGCGTCCCGGAAGGGGACGAAGAGGGAGGCGGGTCCGTGGTCATGGCCCGGGGCCTGCGTGGGCGCGTACGCGTCGAGCCGCTGCCGTACGCCGGCGATCTCGAACTCGAAGAAGCCGTACTTCACCATATGCCGCGGGATGCCCTTCGATGTCGCGAGGACGATCGGCTCCGGGCGCGCGTACTTCGTGAGTTGCACCCGGACGCGGTATCCCGGGTCGACGGGGAAGTACGCGAGGCCGCGGAACGCGGATCGGGCCTCTTCGCGAATCGGGGACGACGGCTCGTCCCGCAGGAAGTGGTCCTTCTCCCTCCGCAGGAGCTCGACGAATCGGACGTAGTCGCGGGGATCGTGCGAGCGCTGCATGTCAGGGGGGACCGACGGCATCGTCGGTCATAAACCTGCGGCGCCTCTATGGCGGCTACAGGGAGTACAGGTCCTCCTTCGCCCGGGCCAAGAGGTGGCGTTCCGTATCGCCGAGATGCGACGCGGGCACGTGGGCGTCGAGGATCTCGAGGATCCTCGTCCCGGCCTCCCGCTTCTGGGCCTGGACGGCCCGCTTGATCAGGTCGGCCGCGAAGCGGGCTTTGAGCTTCGACAGACCCGTGTCCTCCGGGGACAGGGATAACATCTCCTCGACGAGCTTGAGGCTCTCGTCGAAGCGGCCCTGGGCCACCTGGTGCTCGACCGCTCGCTTGAGCATGGGGAAGCGATGGGCCAGGCCCGGGTCCGGAGGCATCGGGGCACCCGAACGCGGCCGCAGACCATATTCCTTTTTCCGCCGGGGCGGGGTGCAGCCGATGGACCGCCAGTTACCCTCGAACGAGGGTAATTCCGACGATACGACCGTCGCGGTCTGCGGCCCCCGCCCACCGCGGTCCCGCGTGGGTCATGGCCTTAGTACTTCGCCATCTCCGGATCGATCCGTTCCGCCCACTCGTCGATCCCGCCGACGAGGTTCTTCACCTTGCGGAAGCCGATCTCCCGGAGGAAGTTCGTGATCCGCGCGGACCGGATCCCCGACTTGCAGTACACGACGATCTCGTCCGCGGTGCTGAGCTCGTTCACCCGCGAGGGCACCTGGGCCACGGGCATGAGGACCGCGTCGTCGAGATGGGCGATCTCCCATTCAAGGGGCTCGCGGACGTCGAGGAGGACGACATGGCCGTCGTCCTGGATCTTCGACCGGAGCTCGTCGACGGTGATCTGGAACTCCTCGCCGACCTGCTCGTTCGGACCCCGGAGGCCGCAGAACTCCTCGT
>MGVZ01000016.1:0-2218 GCA_001800745.1 Euryarchaeota archaeon RBG_16_67_27 | reverse complement strand
GAGCTCGTCGACGGTGATCTGGAACTCCTCGCCGACCTGCTCGTTCGGACCCCGGAGGCCGCAGAACTCCTCGTAGTCGATGAGCTCCTTGATCGTTGGGTGGGTGCCACACATCGGGCAGTCCGGGTTCTTCCGCAGCTTGAGCTCCCGGAACTTCATCCGCATCGCGTCGAACACGAGGAGTCGACCGACCAGGGTGTCGCCCTTGCCGAGCAAGATCTTCAGGGCCTCGATCGCCTGGACCGAGCCGACGATCCCCGGCAGGACGCCGAGGACGCCGCCTTCCGCGCAGGAGGGCACGAGGCCGGGCGGCGGGGGCTCCGCGTAGAGGCAGCGGTAGCATGGCCCCTTCGAGGCCCAGAACACGCTCGCCTGGCCCTCGAACCGGAAGATCGAGCCGTACACGTTCGGCTTCCCGAGCAGCACGGAGGCGTCGTTCACCAGGTAGCGCGTCGGGAAGTTGTCCGTCCCGTCGATGACGACGTCGTACTCGCGGAGGATGCCGAGCGCGTTCTCCGATGTGAGGCGGGTCGCATACGTCTGCACGTCGACGTTCGGGTTGATCGCATGGAGGCGCTCCTTCAGGACGTCGAGCTTCGGTCGGCCGACGTCCTGGGTCGAGTACATCACCTGCCGCTGGAGGTTCGTCAGGTCGATCACGTCGAAGTCGACGACTCCGATCCGGCCCACGCCGGCGGCGGCGAGGTACTGTCCTAGCGGGTTCCCGAGCCCGCCCGCGCCGACGATCAGGACGGAGGCGTTCTTCAGCCGGATCTGGCCGGCCATCCCGACGTCAGGCAGGATGAGGTGGCGCGAGTACCGCTTGATCTCCTGCGGAGAGAGACCGTCCTTCCGCTTCGCCGCAAGGAGGTCGAGCGCGGACAGAGACCCGCCAGCGATGCTCGGGACGATCGAGATCGTGTCACCGTCCCGGACGGGCGTGGACTCCTTCTGCAGGTAGCGGATGTCCTCCTCGTTCACGTAGACGTTCACGAAGTTCCTCAGGTTCCCCTGGTCGTTGAACAGGTGACGGCGGAGCTGGCCGTACTCCGCGACGAGCGCGCCGATCGCACCGCGGACGTCTTCGGCTGTGAGCTCAATGGCATCGCGGTCCCCTACGTACTGGCGCAGGGGCGTCGGGATGATCAGCTTGACGCGGCCCATGAGGACCTCTCCTACTCCTGTGTGATACTTAGGGTTTCCGTCTCCACGCGGCGGCCGTCGCGGTCGAGAAGCCACGAGCGCAGGTCGTTCGGGCTCCGGCCCACGATGCTCAGGATCACGTACGAGTATCCCGGCCACGCGGCGTTCTCGAGATCGAACTCCGAGGGTCGGGCGGGATGATCCGGATGGCTGTGGTAGAAGCCGAGGAGGTCCCGTCCGGAGCCTGCGAGACCGCGGTCGACCCCGAGGAGTTCCTTCGGGTCGATCACGTAGCGCCGCGCGCGGTCCTCCGCGACGACGTTCGTCGCCCGACGCACCTCGCGGACCCGCTTCGGTTCCCCGGGTTCGCCGATGAGGAAGCCGCAGCATTCCTCGGGATACGTCGCCCGCGCGTGGTCCTCGATCGCCCGCACGTGCGCCGTCGTCAGTACAATCGCCACGGGCCCTCCTCCTCCCAGTACCGTTCGCCGAGGTACTTGTCGCCCGCGTCCGGGAACACGGTCACGATGACGCCCTCGCGGATCCGCTCCGCGAGACGTAGGACCGCATCGAGCGCCGCCCCGCTCGACGTGCCGACGAGGTAGCCCTCCTCCCGCGCGAGGCGTTTCGAGGCGGCCTGCGCGTCCTCCGTGGAAACCGCCATCTCCTCGTCGACGAGGCTCGGGTCCCAGATCTTCGGGACGAGGGACGAGTCGATGTGCTTCACGCCCTCGATCCCGTGGAAGGGGCTGTCGGGCTGGACCGCGATCCTTCGCACCCGGGGCGCCCTCTCGCGCAGGTAGCGGCCCACGCCGACGAACGTGCCCGTCGTTCCGAGGCACGCGACGAAGTGCGTGATCCGGCCGCGTGTCTGGTCCCAGATCTCGGGTCCGGTGGACTCGTAGTGCGCGCGCCAGTTCGCCTCGTTCGCGTACTGGTCCAGGTACCAGAGCCGTGGATCCTTCGCCGAGAGCTCTCGCGCGGCGCGCTGGGCGCCGTCGGTCCCCTCCGATGCCGGCGTGAACACGAGCTGGGCCCCGTACGCTCGGAGGATCCTGCGCCGCTCCTGGCTCAG
>MGVZ01000015.1 GCA_001800745.1 Euryarchaeota archaeon RBG_16_67_27 | reverse complement strand
CCTCGACCTTCCGACGGAGGACGTCCGCGCGGCGCATCACGCGGGGATTCGGAGGGGCTCGTAAAAACCTATGGCCAGTCTTGAAGTAAGCCGCGGTCCATGGGGCGTCCGATGCGGGTTCGGGACGTGATGTCGACGGATGTGATCACCCTCGCGCCGACGGCAACGCTGAGGGAGGCCGCGATCACCCTCGCGGACGAGAGCGTGGGCGGATGCCCCGTCGTCGACGAGCAGGGCCGGATGATCGGCATGCTCAGCGAGGTCGACATCCTCGAGGCGTTGAAGACCCAGCACAAGGAGCTCCGGATGCTCATGCCCCCGGAGATCACGTTCGGGATCTCGTTCGTCGAGATCATCACGGAGCGCGAGGCGCTCGCCGCGTTCAAGGAGATCCAGCGGACGACCGTGCGAGACGTAATGACGAAAGAGGTCCGCGCGGTCTCGCCGGACGACCACGTGGAGAAGGCGATCCGGGTCATGGTCGAGCACCGTGTCCACCGGATCCCCGTGCTCGAGCACGGGAAGCTCGTCGGCATCCTCACGCGGGGCGACGTCCTGCGGGGCTTCTTCCGTCACATGGGGGCTATGTCCCGAGCAGCCCTCTGACCCGCTCGAGGACCCCGAGGGGCCCGCGCCACCGGAACGAGGAGCCGCACGCCAGGCAGCGGCCCCAGCCGTCCTCACGGAACTCGAGGCGCGGGGACGCGCAGACGCCGCACAGGCCCGACGTCGGCCGGCCGATCCCTCGCCTTCGCCGCTCCTCGAGGAGCCGAGGCTCGAGCCGCTCCGCGGCCTCCTCCGCGTTCCGCGCGAGCGTGACGGCGGCGATCGTGTCCCCCTTCGCAAGGACGTCCCGCGCCTGCCGGAGGAGGGTCCGCGCCTCTGCCACGCCGATCCCGTACGTCTCCGCCTCATGGATGAGAGTCTCGCACCCCTCGATGATCGTTTGGGCCCGGTCGACCTGGGCCTGGCGGATCTCCATCGCCTGCTCGATCTGCCTCTGCTGGCTCTGCATCGCGAGCCGCTCCGCCCGCTTCGCGCTCTCCCCAGCGCGGAGGTAGTCGCCGCGGCGCGAAGCGGTGCGCGCGTCCTCGAGCTCCACGACCGCGTCCCCGGGGTCCGCGCCGACGTTCCGCGCGAGGGCAATCGCGTCCTCGATCGACGCCAGGGCGTCCGTGACGTCCTGGATCCGCCGGTCCCGGGCCTCCGCCGCGGCCCGACCCGCCGCGTCCGCGGTCTCCCGCGCGGCCCGGAGGTCCCCCCGGTCCAGGAGGTCCGAGGCCCGCCGCCAGTCCGCCTCCGCGTTCGCCACGGAGGCGCCGATGTTCGCCGCCTCCCGGATCGCGTCGCGGACGTCCGCAAGGTCGGCCCGGACCCGGGAGGCGTCCCGTCCGTGGGCGGTCTGCGCGGCCTTCACGAGATCCTGGAGGATCGTCTCGTCCTCGAGCTTCCCCTGGGCGTAGAGGGTCTTCACCCGCGTCAGGAGGTCGAGCGCCGCGGCGGTGTCGGGGTCGCGGGGATTGCACGGCTCAAGGAGTCCCATCGCCGCGAGGATCGAGTACGACCAGGAGGTGCGGGCGAGCTCCCGGCTCGTCCGCTCCGCGCGGTGGGCGGCCTCCCGGGCCGCGGCGATCGCGTCGTCGAACCGCCGCTCCTCGAACCGCTTCTGCGCCTCGTCGAGGAGGTCCTTCACGCGGGCGAGATCGACCTGGTCCCCCCTCGGGAGGTCGATCCGCGCGAGGTCACCGGGCCGCTCGAGCGCGTTGAGCTCCATGCGGACGTCCGAGGCGACGGGGCTCGCGGCGAGGGCGGTCACGAGCTCCGCCTTGCGCGCGAGGCCGTTCAGGGACACCCGGTATCGCGCGCCGAGGTCCCGGAGCTGCCGCGTCGGGAGCTTGATCAGCCGGGACTCGAGCTCCAGGCGGTCCGCGCGGGCGAGGACCTCGTCGGGGTTCGGCGCCGCGGCGAGGAGCTCGATGAGTTTCCCTCGCGTCGTGCGGGACGGCACGTCGAGGCGAATCTCCCGCGCGAGGGCCTTCAAGTCGTCGTCGGCGAGGGCGTCGAGCGATGTGAGGGGGCCGCGAGCGGTCATGGACCGTCCCGCGTTCGATGCGACGGCAAGTCGATAAACGTTGCGTCCCCCGGGCAAAGCCTTTATTGACGCGGCCCGCGTTGGCCAACATGTGTCCTTCCGCGCGGGGCCGTCCGTCTTCAAGGACCAGGGGAAGCTCTCCTTCGACTACCTTCCGGAGAAGCTTCCCCACCGCGAGAAGCAGATGCAGCGGCTCTTCAGCCTGATGCGGCCCGTCGTCGAGGCGGGCGCGTCGAGCAACGCGTTCCTGTACGGCCCCGTGGGCACGGGGAAGACGCACAGCGCGAAGCGGTTCTGCCTCGACTTCAAGAAGTTCGCGGCGGAGCGCGATCGCGCCGTGGACTTCTACCCCGTGAACTGCCGGCAGCGGATGGGGGACGACGCCGTCCTCCTGGCCCTCGTCCGACATTTCGACGCCCACTTCCCCGACCGCGGGTTCTCCGTCGCGGAGAAGCTCGAGACCCTGAGACGCCATCTCGAGAAGCAGCGGCTCCACTTCATCGTCATCCTCGACGAGGTCGACGCCCTCCTCAAGAAGAGCGGGGCCGACCTCGTCTACGCGTTCGCGCGGATCGCGGAGGAGACGACCTCCGCGAAGGGGAACATCTCCATGATCCTGATCTCGCAGCGGCCGAACGCGCTCGAGTACATGGACGCCGCGGCGCTGAGCACGTTCCGCCGGACGAACGTCGTGGAGTTCCCCCGGTACGATGAGGCCGAACTCCGGGACATCCTCGCGGACCGCGTCGCGCTCGCGATGCATCCGGGGACCGTGGACGGCGACGTCGTCGACATGATCGCGGAGACCGCGGAGGAGTTCGGCGACGCACGGTTCGCGATCGAGACCCTCGAGAAGGCGGGCATGCTCGCGGACGAGGAGGCCTCGGAAACCGTCGTGCCCGAGCACGTCCGGGGGGCGAAGGGGCAGGTCCACACGACGTACGTCGAGGAGCGCCTGAAGCATCTCGACGCGCCGAAGCGGCTCGTCCTGCTCGCGATTGCCCGGAGCATCCGCAAGAAGACCCACATCACGATGGGGCAGGCGGAGGCCGCGTACGAGGTCGTCTGCGAGGAGTTCGGGGAGAAGCGGCGGGCCCACACCCAGCTGTGGAAGTACGTCCGGGAGCTCGACGCCCTCGGCCTGATCGACACGAAGCTCAGCGGGGAGGGCGTCGTGGGCAAGACAACGCTGATCTCCCTCCCGGAAATCCCCGCGAAGGTGCTGTGTGATAATCTCGAACGAAGTTTCAAGAAGAAAGGACGGATGTAGAGGTCTCCATGGGATGGGTGCACGCGCAGGAGGGTCCCATGGGCACTGAGATCGAGCATCTCAGGGCAGGGGCTCCGGTCGAGCTGGAGAAGGGGGCCTGCTATCTCATCAAGGAGAAGAAGCCCGATCTTTCGTACCGGCTGTTCGAGGGGCTCCGCGCGCAGAAGACCCCGGCCCTGTGCGTCACCCGGCAGTACCCGGAACGGGTGCGGAGGGAGCGGAGCGTCGAGGGAGTCCGGGTCATCTGGCTCAGCCACACGCCCGGGGAGGACTACCACAACCCTGCGGCGCCCGGCGCCCTCGCGAAGGTGATCGAGAAGTTCGTCGAGGACAGTGGCGGGGAGGGCGTCGTGCTTCTCGACGGCGTCGAGTACCTGATCATCAACAACGGGTTCCTCCAGACGCTCATGTTCGTCGAGCACGTGAACGAGTTCATCATGCAGCGCCGGGCGATCCTCCTGATGCCCGTGAGCCCGGACACCCTCGAGGAGAAGGAGCTCGCCCTCCTCGAGCGGAACGTCGAGGTGCTCGAGTCCCCCGCGGTCCGGACGGACATCGAGACGCGCGAGGTGAGCCGGCTCCTCGACCGCTACTGAGCCGCGCGCCCGCCGACCTGCCGGCCGACGATCTCGTCGACGAGCCCGATGAACTTCTCCTCGCGACCCTTCGGGATCGTCGCGCCCGACGCGATGTTGTGCCCCCCGCCATCTCCGCCGACGGCCTCGGCGGCCTCCCGAAGCGCGGCGGCGAGGTCCACGCCGGCGGCGACCTGCGACCGCGTGCCCCGCGCGGACGCCTTCGTCTTCGCCTCCATCACGCTCAGGCCGAGGACGGGCTTCCCCTGGTCGAAGTAGAACTGGATCCCCGCGCCCGCGACGGACCCGGCGAGGGTCGGCTCCTCGCAGTAGAAGAACTGGACGTGTCCCTTCGCGAACATGCCCTCGGATTCGAGCCGCGAGAGGTACGCGATCACGCGGGACGTGTACTCGTCCCGGAGCGCCTCCGCCTTCCCGAGCGCCTCGCGGTCCCCGAGACAGACGGCCATGCCGAGGCCCTCGCGGCCGAGGCGGTCGCAGCTGTTCACGTACGCCTCGAGCTCGCCGACGTACATCCGGTCGGGCTCGGACCAGTAGCGGTCCTCGACGAGGACGTCGATCGCCTCCGGCGCGGCGCCCTGCTCGACGAGCCGCGTCGCGAGGACGGACGCGAGCCGCCGGCGGCCGGCGGCGTCCAGGTCCCTCACAGTCCCCGAGGGGTCGAAGCCCGCGGTCCGGAGGAACGCCTCCGCCGCGTCGGGTCGACCCCCGAGGCCGCGGAAGTAGGGGGAGATCGAGGTCGCGAGCGCCTTCGTGAGCGGCACATCCCGGAGGGCGAGACGCCGCTCGGGGACGAGGATCTTGCGCTCGACGGCCTCCCGGAAGAGCGCGGCGTTCACACCGACGAACCCTCCCTGGTCCTGCTTGTCCCCGATCGCCCCGGCCATCGCGATCCCCGCGAGGTCCCAGTTCGCTTCGTCGAGCGCGAGGGCGAGGAGCCACGTCGTCGTCGAGCCGCACATCTCCCGCGTGCCATCGATCCCCACGAGGTGGGGGTTCACGTGGACGATCGAACCGGAGTCGCGGAGCGGCTTGTGGTGGTCGAGGACGACCGTGGGACCCTTGAGGGCCTCGAGGAGGTCGAGCTGGCCGGAGCCCATGTCGCTCACGAGGAGCAGCTCGTTCTCCTCGCCCTGAAGGCGGGCAAGCGCCTCCCGGTCGAACGCATGAGACATCGTCGCCTGGAACCGTTTCCCGCGGCGCAGGAGCGCGCGGGCGAGGATCGCGGCGGACGTCGTCCCATCCGGGTCGTAATGGCAGAACACGCGCACCCGGCCCGCCGCGTCGACGAGGTCGGCGGCCTTCCTCGCGCGGCCCAGGAGCGCCTCGGGCGCCAGGTCCTCCAGGCGCGCGGCCATGGGACCACCTACTTGACCTGGAGCTCCGCGAGCTTGAGCGAGTAGTCCCAGTCCGCGGGGAGGACGCCCTCCTCCTTGTAGTACTTCGAGAGTCGGCGGATCTTCGACTCGGTGAGCTGCAGGCCGCGCTTGTTGCTCAGGTCCTTCTTGTGGACCTTGAGGTGCGTCTGGAGCTCGACCGCGCGCTTCATCAGGCTCCCGAGGTCCTCGGGGATCGCGATCTTCACGCCCTTCGCCTTCAGGATGTCCGTAATCCTCTTGCCCGTGAGTAGGCGCACGTTCGGGACGCCGTACGAGTCGCGCAGGCGGACGCCGATCGCGGACGTCGACACGCCCTCCGCGCTCAGCCGGACGATGGTCTCCTCGACCTCCGCCAGCTCCGTCGTGACCCATTCCGGATTCGCGGTGAGGAACGGCCGCTTGGAGCCGCTCTTCCCCTTGCGCTTCGTGTGGATCCGCGCCATGAACGTCCTCTGGAGAGAAGCGCTCATACCGCGGGCGCGTATTTAAGATTGAGCCCGCCGGCTCCCTGTCGAGCGCGCGGGACTCATCCCTTGCGGACGACGATCGCGGCGTGGTCCGCGGCGAACGGGTCGAGGCGGCGCGTGTCGAGGATCGACACGTCCGCACGGCGGAGCCGATCGATCGCATCGCGGTACAGTGCGGCGGGGTCCGCCGCGACATCCGTGGACCGAGCCTTGAGCAGGAGGAACGCGGTCCCGCCGCTCCGGAGGAGGTCGAGGTTCCGGAGGAAAATCGTCTCCTGGTCCCTCTGCGCGACGTCCTGGTACACGACGTCGACGGCCCGGGTCCGGGCGCGGTACGCTTCCGGGCGCGCCGCGTCCCCGAGGAACGGCACGACGTTCGCGCGGGACTCCGCGAGGCGGACGAGGTCGCGGAACGGTCGCGGGGCGATCTCGACCGCGAGGACGTTCCCCTGGGCGCACACATCCGACACGTGGCTCACCGTGGTCCCGCTCGCGGCCCCGAGGTACAGGACCGCGGACGTCGGCGCGAAGGGCCACACGCGGCCGCCCCTCTTCAGGTATGCCGCGAGCTTGCTCCGGTTCGCGTCCCACCGACGGTACTCGACGTCGCCCTCGCGATGCAACGACTCGCCGTACACGCTCCGGCCGGGCGTGAGGTTCCGGGTGTAGAGCCACGAGCCGTCCGTGTACACGCCGTCGACGCCCGCGGGTCGGACCGCCACATGCTCGCGGTAGACGACGGGCGGACTTGAGCCTTCCGCGCTCAGCGCCGCCGGCGCTTGACCGGTCTGGAGGATCGCGCTCGCGCGGGCCGCCGCTTCGCGTGCGCCTTCCGGACACGTCTCGGGGGAGTGCGGGCCCGGGCCGTCTTCGCGGGTCGCCTGCGCGGTGACCTCTTCGACGGCTTCCGTCGCGCTTTCCGGCGCGGTGCGGGCTTCGCGGCCACGGCCCTCACCGTCGTAGGCCGCGCGGTGTGCGGGTGCGCCTCCTTGGCCTCCCCGTGATGCAGGAGCTCACGGACGTGCGCGACGTTTCGAAGGATCTGCGGGGTCTCGAGACGCTTCGCGGCCCGCTCCAGGTTCACGCCCGCGGACTTCACCTGGTCCTCACGGGCGTACGCGACGCCAAGGTCGTTGAGGGCGTCCGCGCGCGACGGATCGATCTCGAGCGCCTCGCGGAACGCGCCAATCGCGTCCCGCGTCCGTCCGAGGTGGAGGAGCGCGGCCCCGCGGTTGATTAGGCAGTCGACGTCCCTCGGGTCCGCGCGCAGCGTCTCGTGGAACGCCTCCGCCGCGGGCCCGTGCTTGCCCGACCTCAGGAGCGCGAGGCCGAGACCGCGCCAGAGCGCGACCGCGTCCGGATGGTCCTCGAGCGCAGACCGAAGGACCGCGATCCCCTCATCGGCCCATCCGCCGCGCGCGAGGAAGTCCGCCTTCATCGAAAGGCCCCGGAGGTCTCGCGGCCGCATCCCGAGGTACGCGTCGCACGCGCGGACCGCCCCACCGAAATCGCCCGCGGCCGCCGCGGTCTCCGCGCGATGGAGGAACGCCGTAGCGTCGCCCATCTGAGCCGCGCGGTCGAACGCCTTCGCGGCCTCCTCGAGCTCCCCCGCTCCGAGGCGCGCGGCACCGAGCCCGACCCAGGGGGCGGGCGCGTCGAGGGTCATCACGCCCTCCCAGTGCGCGGCCGCGGGCGCGGGGAACCCGAGCCGGACGAGAATCGGCGCCTGGTGCTCCCGCCCCGCGTGCCATGCCTGGCGCGCCGCCTTCTTGCGCACGTGGTCGAGGACCCGGAGTCGGACGACGGCGCTCCGGCCCTTCGGGTTCAGGCCGAGCCCGGACGCCATGCGTCGGAGCGCGGGCCAGTCCGCGTGTTCCACCTCGGCGACGGACGGCGCAATCACGGGCTCACCTCGCGGCACTTCGCGAGGATCTCGCACTCCGCGCAGCCCGGGTCGCCCGCGAGGTGGGTGCCGAAGCACTCGTACACCCCGCGGTAGAAGTCCGTCCTCTGGCGCAGCGCCTTCGCCTTCCGCAGGCCCGCGCGGGCCTCCTTGAGGTCCCGGTCGAGGTCGAGCGCTCGGTCGAACGCCTGGATCGCGAGCGTCGATTCCAAGAGGACGAGGTGGGCGAGGCCCTTCGCTGCCCAGAGGGGCGCGGACTCGCGGACCCGGAGGGCGCGGCCCGCCCAGAGCGCGGCCTCGCCCGGACGGCCTTTCCGCTGGACGAGGAAGACACGGTTCACCATCGCGTCGTACGAGTCGGGACCGAAATGGAGCGCCTCCGCGAAGCATCGCTCCGCGCCGTCCTCGTCCCCGAGGCGCAAGAGGGCGGCGCCCCTGTTGTTCCAGGCGGTCGCGTGCTCGGGGCGCATCCCGAGGACACGGTCGTAGCACGCGACGGCGCCGCGGAAGTCCCGGAGCTCATGGAGCGCGGCGCCGCGGTTGATCCACGCCTCGAGGAGGTCCGGGCGGACCTTCAGGAGCGCGTCGTACGCGGCGACCTCTTCCTTCACGCGGCCCGCGCCGCGGAGCGCGGCGGCGAGGCCCATCCACGCCTCCTCGGATTCGGGTCGGA
Source organism: Euryarchaeota archaeon RBG_16_67_27 (assembly GCA_001800745.1). Taxonomy (GTDB): domain Archaea; phylum Thermoplasmatota; class Thermoplasmata; order RBG-16-68-12; family RBG-16-68-12; genus RBG-16-68-12. The sequence continues at coordinate 18,633 of MGVZ01000015.1, read as the reverse complement.
CCTTCAGCGCACGGGCGTACGCGTCGATCGCGCCGTCCGTGTCCGCGAGGTTCCGGAGGACGTGTCCGCGGCCGAGCCAGGCCGCATCGTACTCCGGCTTGAGGCGGAGCGCGGCGGTGAACCGCCGGAGCGCCTCGTCGAACTCGCCGGCCTCGAGCGCCCGGCGACCCGCCTTCATCTCGACCTCGAGCCGGTCCACGCTCGGGAGGAATCGGTCCCCCGAGTCGGAGGGAGCGTTCATCCGCCGGCCTCCCTCCGCAGCCGCCGGACGCAGGCCTCCCGCCATTTCCTCGCGGCCTCGTGGTCCGGCCGCAGAGCGAGCGCGCGGTCGTACGCTTCGAGCGCCTCGTCGTACCGCTCGAGGAACTGGAGGGCCGTGCCCTTCCCCGCCCACGCGTCCGGGCTCTTCGCGTCCCGCTCGATCGCCTCCTCGTACCGAACGAGGGCCATCTGGCCGTCGCCGCCCTCGAGGGCGAGCTCCGCGAGCTGGACGAGCACATGGACGTCCTCCTTCTCCGGTTCGACGGCCTCGACGAAGGACTTGAAGTCCGGCGGGAGCGCGGCTTCCTTCGCGCGCCGACGGACGGACGGCTCCGCGGGTTCCGCCTCGATCGCCTCCTCGAGCTCCGCCATCGCATCCGCGAGGGAGCCGGGCTCGTCGGCTTCCGGCTCAGCGCCCGCCTCCTCGGGCTCGACCTCCGGCGGCTTCGGAGCCTCCGCCGCGAGGATCTCGCGCACCCGGACGACCGCGGCGTCGTCCGGCGCGATCCGCTCGGCCCGGTCCAGGGCGTCCCGCGCCTCGTCCGCGCGGTCCATCGCGGCGAGGCACTGCGCGCGCCCCGCGAGGGCCGCGACGCTTCCCGCGTCGAAGGAGACGACCTTGTCGTACGCGCCCAGCGCCTCCGCGAGCCGGCCGTGGAGCAGGAGGACGTCCGCCTTCGCGAGCCACGCGTCCGCGAGGTCCCACTGGAGGGCGATCGCGCGGTTGTAGAACTGGATCGCCGCGCCCCATCGCCCCTTCCGGTTCAGGAGCTGCCCTTTCCTGAACAGGATCCGGGGGTTCTGCGGGTCCTTCCCGAGGGCGCGTGTGAACAGGCCCTCCGCCGCGTCCACGTCGCCGAGCTCGAGGAGGGTGTCCCCGAGGACGAGGACCGCGCGCGCGTTCGCCGGGTCGACGTCGAGGATCGCCTGGAGGAGGATCGCGGCGTCGTTCGCCCGGCCGTCCCGGCGGAGCTGCTCCGCGCGGAGGATGATGTCCCCTGACTTCGACGGATCGATCTTCAGGCCCTCGCGTAGGCTGTCGAGGGCGTCCGCGTGACGGCTCATCCCGAAGAGGAGGTTCGCCCGCTCGAACCACGCCTGCCGGTTCCGCCGGTCGACGTCGAGGACGCGGGTGTAGCACTGGAGCGCGTCCTCGTCCTTGTCGAGGAGCACGAGGAGCTCCGCCTTGTCGAAGAGGAGCGCCTGGTCGCTCGGCCGCTCCCTGAGCAGGCGGTCGTAGCACTTGAGCGCGGCGCGGTAGTCGCCTTCCTCCATGAACGCCTGCGCCTCCTCGCGGAGCTCGATCGCGCGGGCCTCGCCCTCGACCTCGCCGGGGACGAGCTCGTACCGGATCGCGCGGGCGAGGGTCTCGGAGACGCCCTTGCACTGCGTGAGCGCCTTGACGTCGGCGGCCTCGAGGCTCCGCATGTCCGGGAACGCGGTCGCGATGACGTCCGCCTCGTCCTCCGTCATCCCCGGGGCGGTCCCGAGGAAACGGAGGACCGCGCGGCGGGCCTCGTCCTTCTCCAGGGCGACGAGCCGTGCGGTGACCGCCTTCTCCTTCTCCTCGACGGCCTGGACCTTCTCCGAGAGCACCGACTCGCGCGTCTCGAGCGCGCGCTCCTTCGCCTCGACTTTCGAGGTGCGCTCGTGCACCCAGGACTCCAGCCGCAGGCGCTCCGCCTCGAGCGCGTCGCGCATCGCGCCGAGCGCGGCCGCGTCGGCGCGGGGCTCCGCGACCTCCGGGGGCGGGGCCTCCTCGGGCTCCGGCTCGGGCTCGGGGAGGGGAGGTTCGGGTTCGGGAAGCGGCTCGGGCGGAATGTCCGGTTCCGGCTCCGGGATCGGCTCAGGGACCGGCGGGCCCGGTTCTGGGAACGGCGTAGGCTCCGCCTCGGGCGCCTCGGGGACCGCGGGGACGTCGTCCTGGGGCGGCGGGGGTTCCTCAGGGGCGGTCTCCTCCCGGGGGACGTCCTCCGGCGGGGCCTCCGGCTCCGCGGGGGTGCGCGGCTCGACGACGGTGACGATCGGCTCGATCGCGGGCAGGGGGCGCGGCTCGACGCTGTCCGCACGGAGCTCGTACTCCGAGGCGAGGTGCGGGGGCATCCATTCCTGCGAGGACAGGTAGCGGTAGAGGGCGGCGAGCGCGGGTCGCGAGTCCGGGTCCGTCAGGAGGCCGCGTTTCGCCCGGCCGAGGAACGCGTGGAGGACCGCCGCGTCCCCCGCGCTCATCGCGGGCCGGGCGTCCGCATCGAGGCGGAGGAGGGACACGAGCCGGACGGCGTCGCCCACGGTCGGCTCCCGCGAGGAGGCGCGCCACTCCGCGCGGGACAGGTCCCAGGCGAGCACCGCGGTCTCCCGCGGACCCAGGAGGTCGAGGAGGGACGGGCCCGGGAGGAGGGCGGGGTCGAGCCAAAGGGGCTCGTACCCGACGATGTAGTCGACGCAGGCCGCGCAGAGCGGCTCGCGGCTCACGGCGCCGCACCGCAGGCAGCGCGAGGGGAGCACGACCGTTGCAATGGAGGGAGGACTATAAAGGAGTCTCGGCGCAATTCGGATGGCCCCGCAAAGGATTAGGGCCGCGGCCTCCATCGCCGATCCGTGGACGTCCTGGTCCTCGCGGCCATGGTCGCGGCGTACGTCGCCTCGATCGCATTCCCCCTCGTCGTGGTGCCATGGGTCCTCGACCGCCGCGGAGTCCTGCCGTACAACTCCATCGCATCCCGCGTGGTTGCGTGGACCTCGTTCGCGGCGCTGATGTCCGCGATCTCCTCGCTCGGGCCGATGGGGCCCGCGTTCCGGAACCTCGAGACGTGGGCGGGGCTCCTCGCCCTGATCGCGATCGCCGCGGGGATCGACCTGTGGGACCTCCGGACCCGGCGGATCCCCCGGGGGCGGCATCCCGACGCGTGACGCAAGCTTCATCGCGGGCGACCGCCGTCCCGCGACGGGGGAGAGCGTGGACCTCCGGATGCGCCGCGCCCGACGCGGCGAGTTCCCGACGATCTGGGCTGCGACGATCGAGACCGTGTGGCGGGACCTGCCCGAGGACGAGAAGGCGCGCCTCGACCGGACCGCGTGGGAAGGTCACATCCGGAAGCGACTCGAGCCGTACGTCGAGAGCGACCGCACGGAGGCGTGGGTCGCGGAGTCCGCGGATGGCACGTTCCTGGGCTATCTCCTCGTCGGGCCCGGCGGCGGATACCTCACGCAGGAGACGCACGGTTTCATCTACGACGTGTGGGTCGCGCCGATGCACCGCCGCCGCGGGATCGGGACGTCCCTCGTGCGCTGGGCCGCGGACTGGGCGCGGTCGAAAGGGTACGCGAAGATCAAGCTCGAGGTCGCGGAGACGAACCCGGCCGCGCGGCGCGTGTACGAGGCCGCGGGCTTCCGTCTCGAGCGCGCGTACATGGGTCGCGTCCTCGAGGCCCCGCCCGAAAACGGTCAGTCGCGCGAGCAACGTCCAAAGCGTTAAATAACGGGGTGCTCGTGGTAGTGAGTCAGACGGTGACATCGATGCTGCAGTTCGTCCTCTCCGAGAATGCGACCGGCAAGCTCCGCGAGCTCATGAAGCAGAACGGGGACGCGGAAAAGACGTACCTGCGGGTCTTCGTCGCGGGCGGAGGGTGCTCCGGCTTCCGGTACGGGATGGCGCTCGACGAGAAGCTCCACGAGGGGGACGAGGTCCTCCAGTCGAACGGAATCAAGGTCATCGTCGACAAGGAAAGCGCGCCGTACATCGACGGGGCGAGCGTGGACTACGTGGAGAGCGTCGCGGGCTCGGGCTTCGTCGTGAGCAATCCGAACAACGTGTCCTCGTGCGGGTGCGGGCAGAGCTTCACGCCGAAGGGCGAGGCCGCCCCGGACCAGGCGAAAGGCCACCAAGCCGACGCGCACTCCCACTGAGGACGTAACTCCGCGAAGCGGTCGAGGGTCAGCGGACCTTCTGTGTCAGCCCCTTCTTCACGTCGACCATGGCGTTCAGGAACGCGAGGGAGCGCTTCTCGTCGTCCTCTGCGTCCGCCTTGCCGTACAGCTGCGCGGCGGGCGCGAGGAACCCGTCGTTGATCGCCTGCTCGAGGACCTGGTCCCCGAGCTCCGTCCGGACGACCGCGGCCTCGAAGAGCTCCTCCCCGCCGATGTGCCCGACGGAGATGTCCGAGAACTTCACGCTGAAGTCGTAGCACTGGAGGCAGTTCGCGTTCACAAGACCCGCGATGTTCCCCTGCGGCACCTTCCGCGTCACCCCGCGACCGGAGACGAACTCCATCTCGTCCCCGAGGAACCGGACCTGGCGGATCTCGCTCGGGTCGAACCCGAGGAGCTCCGTGAGCTTCTTCCCGCCCCAGCCCGCGGGCGCGAAGTTCCCGTAGCAGAACGTCCCGAGGGCGAACGCGAGCTCGTAGCCGGACGCAAAGCGTTCCCAGAGGAGCTTTCGCATCGTGTACACCTGACAGGGCCGGCCCATGACCGCGATCCTCGGATGGAGCCCGCGGTCCGTCTCGACGAACGTCTTGAGCTGCGTGAGCGTCGCGAGGTTCGCCCGAAGCCCGCCGCCCGTGGTGATCGCCCGGCCCGCCCCCATGCGGATCTGCCAGGCCTCGAAGAGATCCTTCTTCTTGAACGCCATCACGGGCTCCTCCGTGACGCTGAGGTGGGCGAGGAACACGACGTCGGCCATGTCCTCCTCGAGGAGATACCAGAGGAGCGTGCCCGCAACCTTGTCCCCGACGCGGTGCCGGAACTCTCGGTCCCGGCTCGTGAGAGTGAGGACGCGGCGGAACGACCCGAGGGCGGAGGCGGACGGCCGGTAGGCCTCCATGAGCTCCTTGTCCGGACGGAGGATCTCCGGCGCGTTCACGTACTCGTTCGCGCATGACGGGCATCTCGTCGCGACGAACGTGACCTCGCGGCCCGCGATGTCCAGGCCGTACTCCTCCGTGGGTTCGACCGTGGACCCGCAGGCGACGCACGCGTTCTCGCCCTTCGCCCGAGAGACCGCGGCGCTGGATGGCATCGTCTGACCTCCCTTCACCATCCGGCCCGGGCCGACTTACACCCGCGGTACGCAGAATACGTAAAAAACCCCGATGCCCGGACGACGGGTCGGGGCACGCCCTACTTGAGGGCGAACTCCGCCTGATGGGTCTCTTCCTGCGCACCGCGGTCGAGCTTCCATGCCTCGAAGTCATCGGCGCCGTTGTCTGTCTTCTTTCGCTCCATTGTCCGAGACATCGCGCGAGTGGGCCATACGACTTCCCGACGTCGAACCCGGAGTCACTCGGAATCTATGGAAAAAGCCGGGCTCCGCGACCCGTCCGGGACCTCCGAGGCTGACACAGGTCGGTTTGGTTTGAGGAGCATCCCTGCGACCTGCACGGCCGACCAGATCCTTTGCCCACGGAGTCTCCGGAGCCCTACGGGACCCGTTCTTTCGCCCGGTCCGCTCCCCGCACGCGCTCGAGGCGGTCCCCCGTGACCATGTACACGACGCGCTCGCCGATGTTCACGGCGTGGTCCGCGATCCGCTCGAGGTACCGCGCGACGAGGATGTACCGCGCTCCGACCTCGACGCTCACCGAGCCGTCCATCATGTACGTTACGATCTCCCGGAACACCTCGTCCTGGAGTGCGTCGACGGAGTCGTCCGTCTCCTGGAGATGCCGCACGCTCTCCGCATCCCGCCGGACGAAACCTTCGATCGCGGTGTCGACCATTCGGACCGTGAGCTCGGACATGTGCGGGATCGACACGAGCTTCTTGAAGTGAGGCTGGCCCTCGTCGAATCGCAGCGTCGTCTCCGCGATGTCCCTCGCGTACCGCCCGATCCGGTCGAGGTCCGTCGTGATCTTCAGACAGGTCGTGATCGCCCGGAGGTCTTTCGCCACGGGCGCGTACAGAGCGATGAGGTCGACGCACGTCTTCTCCACCTCGACCTGCAGCCCGTAGATCTCCTGGTCGAGGACGAAGACCTCGTTCGCGATTGTGTGATCCGCGCGCGCGAGGCTGTCGACGCCCTTCCGGATCGCGAGCTCGGCGAGCTCCGCAAGCGTGATCATGTTCTCGTTGAGCATTCGCAGCCCCGCAGCGATCGCCTTGCGCTCCGCGACCTTCGGCATCAGCCAAACCTCCCCGTGATGTAGTTCTCCGTGAGCTCCTCTCTCGGCTTTTCGAACAGATCCCGCGTCCGGTTGAACTCGACAAGGCGGCCGAGGTACATGAACGCCGTGTAGTCGGCGACCCGAGCGGCCTGTTGCATGTTGTGCGTCACGATGACGATCGTCACCTCCTTCCTGAGCTCGAACATGAGATCCTCGATCTTCGCGGTCGCCACGGGGTCCAGGGCGGAACACGGCTCGTCCATGAGGAGGAACTCCGGCTCGATCGCGAGGGCACGGGCGATGCAGAGCCGCTGCTGCTGTCCACCCGACAGGCCCAGGGCGCTCTCGTCGAGGCGGTCCTTCACCTCGTCCCAGAGATTCGCCTGCTCGAGCGCGGATTTGACGATCCCCTCGAGCTCGCCGGAGTTCGCCCGGTAGTGGAGCTGGATGCCGAAGGCGATGTTCCGGAAGACGCTCTTCGGAAACGGGTTCGGCTTCTGGAAGATGAGGCCGATCTTCCTGCGGAGGAGGACCGGGTCGACGTTCGGGCCGTAGGCGTCCTCCTTCTCCACGAGCATCTCGCCCGTGGTCCGGCAGCCCAGGATCGTGTCGTTCATGCGGTTGATCGCGCGGAGGTACGTGCTCTTGCCGCAACCGCTCGGCCCGATGATCGCCGTGGTCTTCCGGCGCGGGATCCGGAGGCTCACGTCCTTGATCGCCTGCTTTCGGCGGTACCACACGGAGAGGTTCTTCGACTCGATCGCGGGGTCCTCGATCACGACGGACACCGCGGGCTCCGGAATGCGCTCCGGCTCGGCCTCGGTGACCGTCGACTCACCCCGCGCGGCGGGCCTTCGGAACATCGGCTCACCACCTCTGCCGCTGCAGCCGGTTTCGCAGGACGACGGCGGCCCCGTTCACGGCGAAGAGGATGAGGAGCAGGATGACCATCCCAGCCGCCGCGACGCCGTGCCACGCGGGCCCCGTCTTGAAGTACGCGTAGATCTGAACGGGCATGACGACGAAGAGGGAGTCGGGACCCCATGGGAGGAACTGCATGAGGGGGATCGACCCGAGGACGATGAGCGGCGCCGTTTCGCCCATGGCCCTCGCGGCCGCGATGATCGACCCCGTGAGCAACCCGGGCGCAGCGGCGGGGAGGACCTGTTTCCGGATCGTCTGCCACTTCGTCGCCCCGAGGGCGAGCGAGCCGTCGCGGATCGATTGCGGGACGGCTCGGATCGCCTCCCGGGTCGTGATCACGACGTACGGGAACACGAGGATCGTGAGGGTGAGGGACGCGGCGAGGACGACCTTCCCGAGCCCGAACGCCCGCACGAAGAGCGCGAGCCCGAGGAGCCCGAAGACGACGGACGGAACCCCCGCGAGGTTCGTGACGCCCGCCTGGAGGACCCTGGAAATCCGACTCTGCCTCGCGTATTCCTCGAGGTAGATCCCCGCGCCGATCCCGAGGGGGAGGGAGAGGGCGAGGGTGAGCCCGACGACCCACAGGGTCCCCACGATCGCGGACGCGTAGCCGGCCTCCGACACGCGTGTCGAGTCCGTGAGCGGGTAGTTCGTGAGGAGCGACCATCGAAGCTGTGGCCATGCCTGCGCGACAATGCTCCAGAGGAGCACGCCGAGCACCGCGAGGGCGGCAAGGACCGCGAGAACGAAGCCCGCAAGGTAGGCGGCTTCCTTTGCCTTCCGGACGCGGAGGCTCTTCGGCCTCACTCGTACGCCTCCCGGAAGCGGGCCCGGAACAAGTCGGAAAGAAGGTTGAGGCCCAAGGTGATCGCGAAGAGCGTCAGGCCGACTGCGAACAGGCTAAGGTACGACGGGTCGTCGACGGCAAGGTCCCCGGTCGCGCGCTGCGCGATGAACCCGGCCATCGTGTTCATCTGGCGGAAGATGTCGAGCTGGATGACCGTCGTCTGGCCCGCGACGAGAAGCACGACCATCGTCTCCCCGACCGCCCGGCTGAACGCGAGGATGAAAGAGGCGACGATGCCGGACAGGCCCGCGGGGACGACGACCCGGGACACGGCCTCGTAGCGGGTCGCGCCGAGCGCGAGGGCGCCGTCGCGGAGCTCGACGGGGACGGCCGTGAGGGCGTCCTCACTCAGGCTCGAGACGAGCGGAACGATCATGATCCCAATCACAATGATCGCGTTCGCCCCGTTGAGGAAGTCCGCGTTGAACCAGTCCTGCAGGATCGGGCTGATCGTGAATATCGCGAAGAATCCGAACACGATCGTCGGGATGCCCGCGAGGATCTCGAGGACGGGCTTCACGATCTCGCGGACGCGCGGCGGGGCGTACTCCCGGAGGAAGACCGCGGAGCCGAGCCCCAGGGGCAGCCCGATGAGGGCCGCGCCACCCGCGATGATCAACGTGCCCGTGAGGAGCGGGAGGACCCCGAACACCTCCTCGATGTCCGGGTCCCAGGTGGTCCCGGTATAGAAGTCCAAGGGGCTCACTCGACGGAAGAAGACGGCGGCGTCGGAGAGGAGGGAGATGACGATCGCCAATGTCGCGAAGACGGCGAACGCCGCGGCGAGGAGAAGGAGGAAGCGAATGAGGGCCTCCCCGCGGTCCCAGACCCATTGCGGTTCGAGGGCAGCGAGGATTTTTCCTGGCCTCACCCGCTCTGCGGCGTCGCGTGCGTTCGCGGACACGGGACAGACCCCGGGGGGACGTCAGCCCGGAACCTTGGCGGCCTCAATCGCGAGTTCGCTCGGGCTCAGCCCGACGTAGCCGGTCCGGCTCACGAGTTCCGTCCCGTGCGCGGACAAGCCGAACCTCAGGAAATCCTTTACGACCTGCCGGTCGAGGCTCTTCCCGTGGGCGTAGACGAACAAGGGCCGGCTCAGGGGCTGGTACGTGCCGTTCTTAATCGTCTCCACGGATGGCCCGATCGGGCCCGCACCGTTCGTCATCTTCTCGTCGTCGATCGGGACCGACCGCAGTGTGGCCGCGTATTGCTCGTAGTACGCGAAGCCGAAGTAGCCGATGGCGTCCGGGGTGTTCGCGACGCCCTCCGCAAGGATGTTGTCATCCTCGCTCGAGAAAAACGAGGACGTGATCCGGTCCCCCGTCGGGGTCAGGATCACTTCGACGAAGAAGTCGTACGTCCCGCTGTCGGTGCCGGGACCGTACAACTTGATCAGGCGCGCGGGCCAGGACGCGCTGAGCTCGCTCCATCGGGTCACATGGGGGCCCGCGCCGCCGCATGCGCCGGCGGAGGTGTTCGATGTCCAAATCCGGCAGAGCTGCTTCACGGTGAGGTTCTGGACCCAGTCGTTGGACCTCGGGACGACGATCGTCAGGCCGTCGTACCCGATCTTGAACTCCGTGATGTTCGTAATCGGGGGGACGTGGGCCGCGCACATGTCGCGCTCGGATTGCTTGATCGGCCGGGACGCGTCATTGAGGTCCGTCTCCCCACGGCAGAATTTCTGGAAGCCGCCGCCCGTGCCGCTGATCGCCACGGTGACCTGGCGCTGCGGATTGTTGAAGTCGCTCGCCCACGCCGCCGTGATGGGGTACACGGTGCTACTCCCGTCGATGACGACGATCTCGAAGGTCCCGCGAGGCGTCAAGACATACCACGCCGCGACGCCTCCGACCGCCGCGAGCACGACGGCGATCGCGATGACCGTCGTGGCGCCGATTCTCCCTCTGCGGGAGCCTTTCTGAATGCTCGATGACTCGCTGCTCATTCGTTCGAGTCTCCTGTGCTCATCGGAATCAAAGGACGTCGGGGGGAGTCTATGTCGCTTCCCGACGGAGACTAGGTTGGCACCGGGTCTCTACCCGTGTACTATATAGTTTATGGTGTCAAGCCTTAACCATACATAGTCCATGGAAAGCGCCGGGAAGGTCCGCAATGGAAGCAAGAAAGCTGCAACTCACGGGTGGATCCACGTACATCGTCTCCCTCCCGAAACGATGGGTCGTCGCGTCCGGCCTCAGCGCGGGAGACACGGTCTTCCTCGAGACGCAGGCGGACGGATCCGTCTCCGTGAGCGCGAAGCCGGGGGAGAAGCCGAAGCCGCGGCGCAAGACCTTCGAAGAGACCGGGGAGGGGCAACGGGAGCATCTGCTCCGGAAGTTCATCGGCGCATACATCTCAGGGTACGGTCTCATCGAGATCCACTTCAAGCCCGAAGCGGGGCCCCTCGTCCGCCGCGTCGCGCGGGAGTTCTGTCGCATGGTCATCGGGCCCGAGGTCATCGAGGAGACGCGGAACGCCGTCATCATCCAGGACCTCTCCGACGCCGCGGAGCTCAGCGCGGACAAATGCCTCCGACGGATGTGCATGACCGTCCGCGCGATGCTCGAGGACGCCGTCCAATCGCTGAGGACGAAGGACGAGGCCCTCGCGCGGGACGTCGTCCAGAGGGACCAAGACGTCGACCGCCTGTACTGGCTGATTGCGAAGCAGTACCATCTGGTCCACGCGCGGTCGCCCGTGGCCTCCGACCCCGCGAGCCCGGGCGGAATCCACAATCACCGGCTCGTCGCGAAGCTCCTCGAGCGGATCGGGGACCACGCGGAGCGAATCGCGGGCGCCTGCCCGCTACTGTCACAGAAGGGCATCGACCCGAAGTTTCTCCGGGAAATCGAGACCGCGAACGCTTCCGCGATATCGATTCTTGACAAGGCTTTCACTGCGTTCGTCGCGGCGGACATCGAGACCGCGAACGAGGCCGTGGATTCCCGGGCGGCTCACCAGAGGCTCATCGATGGCCTATCGCACCACGTCGCCACGAGGAAGGGCGAGGAGCTCCTCGCCCTCGCCACGGTCGCTGACAGCCTGGGTCGCGCCGCGGGCTACGCGACGGACATCGCGGAGACTGCGATCAACCACGCGATCTTCACGAAACCGGAGACTCCGTAGGCCTCCTGAAACTCCGTGGACAACCCGTATCTCCCTTGCGCCCGATGGTTTGGATTCAATGATGACGCAGACTCGGGAGTCGTCCCGCACAGCAGGCTTTTTATCCAACGCGCACGTGCACGGCGCCATGGCGAAGGGGAAACCCGCTGACGTCCGCGTCAAGGTCAAGGAGACGGTCACGCTCGGTGGCATCGAGGTCACGAACCGCACGGCGAACTCGATCACGGTCCGGAAGACGTCGAAGGGCGTCGTCGTGACGAACTGCTGCCTCGAAGAGCAGGGGATGTGATCAGGGCCTCAGACCCTCGGCGAGCGTCCGGACGCACGCCTCGACGGCCTCCGGCCGCGGGTCCTCCGCGACCTTCCGGACGACCGCGCTTCCGATGACGATCCCGTCGGCGGCCATCGCCGCCAGCGAGCGGACGTGGTCCTTCGTCGACACTCCGAAGCCGACCGCGAGCGGAAGGGACGTCACTCGCCTCAGGGCCGCGAGCCGTCCCGCGAGCCCATCGGGCAGCGCGTCCCGTGCGCCCGTCGTCCCATACCGCGCAACGACGTACAGGAAGCCCCGGGACGCGTCACCGATCGCCTTCGCGCGCTCGTCCGAGCTGGACGGGGCGACGAGCTGAACATGGTCGATCCCGCGTGCGTCCAAGGCCGCGCGCACCTCGCCGGATTCCTCGAGAGACAGGTCAGGGACAATCACGCCGTCGACGCCGGCCGCCGCGGCCCGCGCGGCGAAGGTCTCGAGACCCATCGCGAGGACGGGGTTCATGTACGTCATGAGGACGATCGGCACGTCCGTCGTCGCCCTGAGATCGGCGACGATCCCGAGGACGTCCGTCGGCCGGGTCCCCGCGCGCAGGGCGCGGCTCCCCGCCGCCTGGATCTCCGGGCCGTCCGCAATCGGGTCGCTGAACGGAATACCGAGCTCGATCACGTCGGCGCCGCCGCGCACGCAGGCGAGCGCGAGAGGCGCCGTCGCGTCCGGTCGCGGGTCACCCGCCATCAGGTACGCCAGGAGGGCGCTCCGGCCCTCGTCGCGGCATCGCCGGAACGCGGTCTCGATCCGGGTCATTCGTGGGCTCCCCTGCGAGAGCACCCGACACGTCCGGTTTGGTCTTGAACATGTCGGAGGCCTTATCCCGGCGCCGGGGATTCCCGCGGCGTTGAGCCGCTACCGCGCGATCGTCGTGGGCGGAGGGGTCCACGGCGCGAGCATCTTCCACCACCTCGTTTCGGCAGGGATGGACCGCGTCCTGCTCGTGGAGAGGAAGACCGTCGCGTCCGCAGCGACCGGCCGGTCGACGGGGATCATCCGGCACCACTACAGCCAGGAGGTGACCGTCCGGCTCGCGATGCACAGCTCCCGCGCGTTCCGCAGGTTCCGGGAGGAGATCGGGCAGGACATCGCGTACGTGAACAACGGCCTCCTGTTCCTCGCCGCTCGGGGGGAGGAGGACGCCCTCCGGAAGTGCGTGGACCAGCAGCGGCGGCTCGGGGTCGGCGTGGATCTCATCCGGCCCGAGGACGTCCCGCGGTACCACCCGGACCTCGTGGCCGACGACGTGCCCCTCGCCGCGTTCGAGCTGGACGCAGGCTACGCGGACCCGTACAGCGTCGCCGTCGGGTACGCGAAGGCGGGCGAGGCGAACGGCGGGAAGATCCTCCTGAACACGCGCGTGCGCGACGTGCGGAAGAAATCGGGCGGGGGGTTCGACGTGACGACGGACAGCGGGGACTTCGAGACGGAGCGCGTCGTCCTCGCGGTCGGCGCGTGGGCGCGGGCCGTCGGGGCGCGCCTGGGCATCGACATCCCCGTGACCCCGCTCCGGCTGAGCAACGCGGTCCTCGAGCTCCCGGGAGGCTACGCCCGGACGATGCCCACGGTCCTGGACCTCCCGAACCACATGTACTTCCGGCCGGAGGGCGGGAGCCTGCTCGTCGGGAACGGAGAGGGCCTCGAGGACGTGGACCCGGACGGATTCGACGAGAGCCTGCCCTACGGGTTCGTCGAGGAGGTCTCCGAGCGGATCGTCCGGCGGTTCCCGCGGTGCACGAACGCATCGTACAAGACGGGTTGGCGCGGCCTCGACGGCGCGTCGCCGGACTTCCACCCGATCGTCGGCCCCGTGCCCGAGGTCGAGGGCCTCGTCGTGTGCGTGGGGATGAGCGGGCACGGGTTCAAGCTCGCGCCCGGGATCGGGCGGGGCGTCGCGGAGCTCGTCGCGACGGGCGGCTACGAGACGATCGACCTCACCCCATACGCGCCGGACCGGTTCGCGAAGGGGAAAGCGCTGACGTCCCTGTTCTCGATGAAGATCGCCGCGTGAGCGGGGATCCGCTCACGGCGTGCGACCGACGGCCCGATGCCTCTTCGAGGGCGCGAGCTCCCACAGGATGCCACTCCCGATGGGCCGCCGCATCACGTCCCCGCGACCCTCGAGCTCCTCGAGGAGGATCTCCGCGTCGTCGTCCGGGGCTCCCAGGACGGCGGCGATCTCACGGGTCGCGCACCGGTCGTACCGCCGGAGCACGTCGACGACGGAGGCCTCCGTCGGGTCGATCGAGCGGGGAACGAGCCCGGGCTCGACCTGCCGGAGGACGTCCTCGAACACCTCCCACGGCTGCCAGCCGTTGATCCGGATGGACGTGTCGCCTCGGGACACCGCGAACGCGGGAAACCCCGTGACCTCCTGCCGCGCGCACTCCTCGCGGTCCGTCCGGAACGCGGCCGCCGCGCGGCCGTCGTCGAGGGAGCCCTCGAACGCGCTCACGTCGAGCCCCGTCTCCCGCGCGACCTCGACTTGCACGGACCGTCGGTGGATCCCGCGCCCGTCGAGGGTCCACGCCTCCCGCAGGGACCGGAGGTACCGCCAGCCCTCGTCGCGGCCCTGGAGCTCCGCGGCCTTCGCCGCGATGCACGCGGGCCACGTCGATTCGAAGTCCTCCACGGACTCGATCATCGCCCGCGTGTCCATGGGCATCCGGTGCTGGGACGCGACCGCATCGAAGAACGCCTGGATGGACGTCAGCCAGCGACCGCCGGACATCCGCGCCCACTGCTCCCGCACGGGGCCGAAGTTCTCGAAGAGACCGCCCTGGCGGACGTCGAGGCGCACGGCGTCCGGGTAGAGAATCTCAAGCCGGCGCATCGTCGGCTCGCAGCCCCAGCACCAGATGTTGTGCGGGTCCGTGAACCAGGTGACGGAGAGAGGCTCGTGGGAATCGAGCTTGACGGTCGGACGCTCCTCGACAGCCTGCAACGCCGCGCCCTCTCCCTCCGGGAGAACCTCGTCGCCGCGCTTAACGTTGTGCCCGCGGGAGCCGCGTGGAACGGGCCCGCGGCTTCCTCGCAGATCGTCGGGCCGCGTCGGGCCCGAGGTTCTTCTTCCCCGTGAACGGACCGGCGTCAATCCGGCAGACGCGGACCTCGTCGAGGTTCGCCTCCGCGAGGAGTCGACGCTTCGCCTCGGGGTCGCGCTCGAGCTTGTCGATGATCACGTGCAGGGCGCGTCGCTTCTCGTCCGGGTCCGACGTGAACCGCGCGGTGCCGGGGAACTGCACGGACCGGTACGCCCAATCGCACTTCCCGTCGATGTAGCCGCGGTCCTCGAGGATCTGGCACCAGACCGTCGGGTTCGCCTCGATGACGTCGACCTTCTTGCCCGTCGGGGCGCAGTGGAAGTAGAAGGCCCTCCGGTCCGCGTCGAACGCGTAGTTCACGGTGGCGAGGTACGGCACCCCGGCGCGGGCCATCGCGATCGTCATGAACGCCTGCATGCGGACGACCTCCAGGATCTCTGCCGGGTCCGTGATCTCGCGGTCAGTCCTCTGGAGGTGGTACTCCGTCACCGTCGTCCCCGCGCGGGGAAGGCGCGGGCCTCGTATAACGGCTTGCGCGACGCGGTCAGCGGTGACGGGGCCGGTGCACGCCGCGGTCCCGATCGTGCGCCCGCGCGTGCGGCCGCGGATGCCGTCCGGCGGGGGGCGGATGGCGCTTCGGCGGCGGGGGCGCGCTGTAGTCGAAGTCCGGCAAGGTGACGCGGGGAATCGGCTTCCCGAGGACCTTCTCGATGCCCCGCAGGTCGCCCTCCTCCTCCGGGGCCACGAAGGTGACCGCCTCCCCTTCCGCCTCCGCCCGCGCGGTCCGCCCGACGCGGTGGACGTAGTCCGTCGGGACCGTGGGGACGTCGTAGTTGATCACATGGGAGATCCCGACGACGTCGATCCCGCGCGCAGCGACGTCCGTCGCGACGAGAACCTGATGCCGCCCGGAGCGGAAGCCCTCGAGCGCCGTCTCCCGCTGGCTCTGGCTCCGGTCCCCATGGATCCGGGCGACGTCGAAGCCCGACTGGCCGACCTGGCGGGCGACGCGGTCCGCGCGGCGCTTCGTGCGTACGAAGACGAGCACGGACATCATGTCCTCCCGGCCGAGGATCTGGACGAGGAGGGCCGTCTTGAGGTGCTGCGGCACCGGATACACCTCGTGACGGATCTTCGGCGGGGGCCGGTGGGGCGGGGACACGGCGATCCGCACGGGATTGCGCATGATCGTCCGCGAGAGGGACTCGATCTCCGAGGGCATCGTCGCGGAGAACAGGAGGGTCTGCCGGTCCCGCGGGAGGGAGTCGACGATCCGCCGGACGTCGGGCAGGAAGCCCATGTCGAGCATGCGGTCCGCCTCGTCGAGGACGAGGACCTGGAGGCCCCGGAAGTCGACGTGCCGGCGGCCCATGTGGTCGAGGAGCCGCCCCGGGGTCGCGACGACGACGTCCACGCCGGACCGGAGGGCGTGTTCCTGGGGGGCCATCCCGACGCCGCCGTACACCGCGTGGCCGCGCACCCGCGTGCCCTTCGCGAGGCCCCGCAGGGCGGTCTCGGTCTGGGCCGCGAGCTCGCGGGTCGGGGAGAGGACGAGGGCGCGCGTGTGCGTCGCGGGGTGCCGGTGGAGGCGCTGGAGGATCGGGAGCAGGAACGCCGCCGTCTTGCCGGAGCCCGTCTGCGCGGTGCCGATGACGTCCCGGCCCGTCAGGATCGCGGGTATCGCCTCGCGCTGGATCGGCGTGGGCACCTCGTAGCCGAGGGCGTCGACCGCGCGGACGTGCACGGGGTCGAGGCCGAGCCGATCGAAGGAACCCTTCTCTTCCATCGAGGAACGGTACGGTTCGCGACCCATAAGCCTATCCATCGAGCCCGACGCCCGCGGGCGTCCCGCGCTTCGTGCGCCTCGTGCGCGGGGGCGACACCTGGCCCCGAGGTTTCGTCGCCTTCACGGAAAAGAGGAACGGGACCGGCCCATCTCCAATGGGCAGGTGGAAGTATCCGTCCTCCCTCAACACCATCCCGGCAAAGGCTTCCCAGGCGCAAAATGGGAACTCATGGAAGAAGTCGATCCGCAGGCCGGAGTCGACGAGGGCGTTCACGATCCCACCGAGGGTGTGGGACCATTCGTAGCTCACCCGGTGCTCCAGGTGCGCTCCCGGGTCCGCGTACGAACCGTCCTCCTCGATGCGGACGGGGCCCGGCGCGGGGAAGTAGGGGTTCGCGAACGTGAGGTCCGTCCGGCCGGGCTCGTCCGGGAGGACGGAGGCGAACGGGTGGGCGTCGATGATGTAGAAGAACCCGCCGGGCCGGAGGAAGTCCGCGATCAGGCGTCCCCAGGCGCGAAGGTCCGGAAGCCAGTTGAGGGCGCCGTACGACGAGAAGACGACGTCGAAGTCGCCGTCGAGGGCGCGCGGAAGGTCGTACACGTTGGCGCGGACGAAACGCGCATCGATTCCGAGCTCTGCGGCCAGGGTCCTCGCCTGTGCGACCCCCTGCTCCGAGAAGTCGACGCCCGTCACGCGAGCGCCGAGGCGAGCCCACGACAGGGTGTCCAAGCCGAAGTGGCACTGGAGATGAAGGAGGTCCTTCCCCGCGACATCGCCGACCTCCTCGAGTTCGACGGAATGCAGGGCGGTCCCGCCGCGCTTGAAATCCTCCATGTTGTACCCGAGGGGACCGCGGGACCGTACGTGCACCGGGACGAGCTCGTCCCACATCTCCCGGTTCGTGCGAAAGTAGGAGTCCATCGACGTCGACCGCAGACTCCGGCAGAGCCGGCGTCACCCAGTTAAGCTTTGGGACCATCCACGGGTCGATTGGAGCTCCCCGGGAGGCCACCCGGATCGACGGTTCCCCTTTCGGGCCGGCAGGACGGAAGATATAAATATAAGCGTAGCCTTACATAAGCTGTGGCTAATATATCAGCCCTTGATGCGCTCGCCGACCCGACCCGGCGCGCGATCTTCCAGCAGCTCCGGAGGGGCCCGCGTTCCGTGACGCAGCTCGCGTCCGCGGTCCCCGTGAGCCAGCCCGCCGTGTCGCAGCATCTCCGTACGCTACGAGAGGCGGGCCTCGTGGACTGTCGCAAAGACGGCACGCGGCGGATCTACAGCCTCCGCATCGAGGGACTCTCCGAACTCCGCTCCTTCGTGGAAGACCTGTGGGACGACGTCCTGGAGGCGTACCGCCGCCCGCGACGTCGACCCAGGAAGGAGGAAGGAAGATGAACATACCGCCGGTGACGAAGAGCATACGCGTCCGAGAGCCGCCCGAGAACGCCTTCCGTCGATTCACGCGTGGAATCGGCGAGTGGTGGCCGCTCGCCACCCATTCGATCGATCCGGAAACCACGGAAACCTGCGTGTTCGAGGAGCGCGTCGGGGGGAGGATCTACGAGCGCCATCGCGACGGGAGTGAAGCGGAATGGGGCCGAGTGACGGTGTGGGAGCCGCCGACACGGGTCGCCTTCACTTGGCATCCCGGGAGACCTGCGTCCACGGCCCAGGAGATCGAGGTCGTCTTCACACCCACGGAGAACGGCACCCGGGTCGAGCTCACTCACCGGGGCTGGGAACGGTACGGTCCGGGCGCTCAGAAGAGCCGGGACGAATACTCACCCGGATGGGATTTCGTGCTGTCTCACTACACGCAGCCCTGAGCCATCATCGATTCCGCAGACCATCGCGATTCGCGTGGATCGGTCGCAACGTCAAGGCGGGATGGCAGACGGAAGAAAGGAGGGCCAGCGTGACCTTCCTTCCGTGACGTCGCCATCGGACGATACCGTCTCGGCCGCCTCCCTGGACGGTCCGACGTGCGATGGCGAGAGTGACCGGACTACTTCGCCAGGGTAATCGTGTTGAGGGTCGCGTAGGGTTGGCCGGGGTAGTAGGAGATACGGACGAAACGGCGTCCCACGAGGACCGCGAGCTGGACGAAACCGTCGCTGCCCGTCTCGAGCTCCCCGATCGCCTCCAGATCCGCATCGACGATGTTCATGATCCGTTTCGTGGCGCCCGCGGGGAACCACCCGGAATAGGG
>MGVZ01000014.1 GCA_001800745.1 Euryarchaeota archaeon RBG_16_67_27 | reverse complement strand
GATTGAACGACTCGACGACGACGGACCTCGTGTCGTTCACGGTCGCGTTCGCGTCGTCGACCGTCAACGTGAGGCTGAACGCCCCCGGGGACGCATAGAGGTGGGCCTGGAACACCTCGACGGTCTGCGGCGAGACCCGATACGACTGGGTGACGTTCGTCACCAGAGGGCTGCCGTCCCCGAAGTCCCAAATGACCGCGAGCGAATCCCCGTCGGGGTCGGAAACGGCGGCCCGGAGGATCACGACATCGCCCAGGATCGTCGACTGATTCGACAGCGCGATGATCGGCGCGAGGTTCTCACGGACCCTGACCGGGACGATCGACTGGTTCTTCCAGTGGCTCACGGAAACTGTGCAGTTGGCATCCAAGCAGAGCTTCTTTTCCGGACCGTCCGTGTACCAGAACAGCGCCCCGTAGTCTCCAGCCGCAGGATACCGTTGGGACGTCCGGTTCGTGCCGACGGCGTCCCGGTCCCGCGTCGGGTCCCCGTCCAGGTCGCTGTCCGTCCGGTCGTCGAAGTCCCAGTACATCTCGATCGGATCGCCTTCGGGATCCGTGACCCTGACTTCGAACGGGATGACCTCGTTGACCTTGTATCGGATTCGGAGGTCGGGGTTGAAGATGGCATCGAACCCCGGCGCATTGTCCAGCTCCGTGTCGAACGAGGCGTCTGACGCGTACGACACGTTGTGACCGACGCCGTCATCGACGTACACCGTGATCGCGAAGTTCACGGTCCGCGGGGTTTCGTTGAGGGGGAACAGGCTCGCGGAATATTGGTGCGTTACATTGAGATCGGCTCGGGTCACAAGCGGGCCCGTGACGTTCACCGTCCGCGTGCCGTCCCCCCAGTCCCAGGTGACCGTGACGGGGTCCGTGTCGGGGTCGCTCACGGACACGTTGATGTACACGAGCGGGACCCGCGGGTCCTGGTACCGGATCGTCTGTGCCGCCGCGTACGTGCTCGAGAGGCCGTCCATGAAGGGCTCGGAGTTCCGGTTCACGACGACGTAGAACAGGTCCGCACCGAATCCGGGGTCGAAGTTGCCGAACTCGTCCCGCACCTCATAGTAGACCCAGAACCGCGAGGAATCGAGGCCCAGGGAGAAGTTGCTGAGCGCGGTGTACGTCCAGTTCGTCTCGAGCGGGGCCGAGATCCCCGGTCCCGGGGACGTCACGTTGACCGTCTTCGTCGGGCTGTCCGGGTTGACGACGGGCGGGTTCGGCGGGCCGAGCGGGTTCGGGTTGAGGTAGTCGAAGTAGAATGTCACGGACATGTTGTGCCCGTCGGCGTCGGACACGTTCAGGAGGAACCGGACGATTCCACCGGTGTACGCGGGCTGGAACGTGTTGTCGCCCCCGCAGACGAACGAGACGTTCACCCGGCGGTCGGGGAGGAAGTCGCAGGAATCCCAGAATGGGGTCGCGTCCGGGGAAGGGACGAGGGGACGGCCGACCACCGACCCGCCGGAACCCGGGAGGGCGAGGGCGAGAAGGAGGAGACCGAGGGCGGCCTTGGAGGCCGCACCCCGGACACGCTGGTGGCGTTCCCGCTCGGGCTGTGACATCCTCCTCCGCAGCCAATCCCTGGTGGGCAGGGACAGCCGCGACCAATGCCCCCTCCCCTAGAAAAACCTACCGAAATGATGCGGCGTCATCGGCGAGTTGGACGCGCCGCGAACCTCGACGACGGACGATCGCGGGGAGGCCGGCCGCCCGGGTTTGCTCCGCGCCCTCGAATCGCGCTACGGACCGAATACTGTAGTATCAAAATCCCGAGAGAGGACAACGTTTAAGTGGAATCATAGGCTTAACGGAGGTACGCCTGTGGGTTTGGGCGGGAGTGGGCTGTAGCCCCACAGTTCATGTGAGGAGTGGAAATGGAGTCTGACGGGCATTCGGAAGAACTCCTTCGGCGTTCGTGGGTTAGGTATCTGAGCGTTCTAATCGTTCTCGTCCTGACGGTTTCCGCGTTCGCAGTGTTCTCGAACGTGGCGTCGGCGAGTTCGCCCGGACCTTCGCCCAGCGCCGTGGGACCTCGGCACGACCTGTACGTCGGGGTGACGCAACTCACGGTCCAGACGACGAATCCGTTGCAGTACACCCTTGTCGACGAGTATTACATCCTTGGGACGGTCTACAGCTTCCTTCTGAACTACGGGCCGAACTGGGAGCTGGAGCCTGACCTCGCGATCTCGTGGGCCCAGACGAACACGAACCCGTCGACCTGGGAGTTCAAGCTCACGAAGAACGCATACTTCGCGGACCCGCGCCTGTGCACGAAGGACGCCGCGGGACACATCGTGAGCTGCGACACGAGCCACCCCGTCACGGGTGAGGACGTCAAGTTCACGTACGATTATGTGAAGCTGTACCAGGACCAGACGTCCTACTACAAACCGTGCACGGAGCACATCGCGAGCATGGCGGTGAGCCCGACGGACCCGTACTACGTCACGATGACGTTCGACGGGCCGTACGCGGCGGCCATCGCGTCGATCGGATGCGTGCCGATCCTGCCGAAGTACATCTGGCAGACACTCGCGGTGGACCACCAGAACGCGCTGCCGATCGGCTCCGGGTCGATGATGGTGAGACCCGATCCGACCTCGGGGACCCCGCCAACGAAGATGATCACGCCGCCGCCGCTGTTCCTTGACCGGAACCCGCTCTGGCACGGCGTCGAGACCCTCGGCCGGATGGCCCTCGCGGACACGATGCAGTTCGTGTCGTACCAGTCCTCGGGCGCGCTGTCCGTGGACCTCAGCCTCGGCAAGGTCGACATCGCACTGTCTCCCTCGTCCCAGGACTACATTGGCTTCCTGAACCGGGCGGGGATCCGCCGGCAGTCCGTCGCGGACGGCTTCGAAGCGGAGCAGGCGGTCCAAGTTCTGGACGACGAGATGCGCGCGTACTTCGCATCCATCTCGAGCCGGCCAGTCGAGCGCGGGAGCACGAACCCGGTGCTCCGGCACCAGACCGTCCGGAGCGCGATCCACATCGCGACGGACCGGAACAAGATGATTGCGAACGCGCTCAACGGGCTCGGGACGCCGGGGAACACGCTCCTGCCGCTGTTCCACCCGTGGCACACGGACATTCCGCCGTACAGCGCGGATGACAAGAACGGCGACGGCATTCCGTTCGACCACGGGATGGAGGAGTTCCCTGAGGGACCCGCGGCGCTGCCGACGGCGAGACAGATGCTCGTCGACGACGGCTGGCGCTACGTCTGTGCGACGGGCGCCCTGCAGACGGGGATTGAGTTCCCGCTCTGCCGCCGGGACGGAGCGGGCCGGATGGTCGAGCCCCTCGACTTCCGGTTCTCGACGTTCAACACGGAGCCCTGGTGGGAGACGGCGGCCCGCGGCGTCAAGGAGGACGCCGAGAAGGTCGGGATCCGCTTCACCATCGAGCTCGTGAACCCGTCCCAGATGTACCAGCTCTGGGTCAAGCTCGACTACGAGGTGTGGCTCTGGGACTGGGTGTGGACGCCGATCACGGACACGTCCATCGCCCTCATCGTGCAGACCTGCGGGGGGATCGTCACCATGGACAACGACAACGGGTTCTGCATGCGGGACGCGACGGGCCGATGGGTCTTCGACGACATGTACAACCAGACCCTCGTCGAGACGAACGTGGCCGCGCGGCGGGCGCTGAGTGACGAAATGAACAGGATTATCTACGACTACGCCTCGTACAACCTGCCGTTCTACCTCGACCAGCTGTACGCGATGAACGAGGTGCGCTTCACGAACTGGGGCGACTTCCGCGCGCAGCGGGCGCTGCCGCCGGACATCGGGAACCCGATGTGGCTTACGATGTTCACGCACCCGGTCGACCAGCGGCCTCCGCAGTTCTCGCTGCCGCCGTTCGAAGGTGCCGCGGGACGAGCGACCCAGTTCTCCGTGTCCGCGATCGACCCCGAGGGCGCGGCGCTCGCATACCGGTGGGACTTCGACACGGCGACGGAGCCAGGCGGCACGGGTGTGAACAACGACGGGATCCTGGCCAACGACGACCAGGGCGGGAACTCCCCGACCCCGACGTTCACATATGCGTCCGCCGGGACGTATGGCGTCTCGCTCCGCGTCTACGAGGCGGGCGGCGACTTCTTCACGACAAAGAAGACGTCGGCGACGATCACGCCTCCGGGGACGGGCGCACCGAGCATCTCCGCGATTCCGTTCAGCCCGACGGACCCGACGACGTACACGGGCGACCTCGTGACCTTCGCCGCTTCGGCGAGCGACCCCGCGGGTGGCGCCCTCACGTACACGTGGGACTTCGGGGACGGCAGCCCGGCCCCGCCGAGCTCGCCGATCGTAAGCCACGCCTACGCGACCTCGGGAACGAAGACGGTCCGGCTGACCGTGCGGAACACTGCGGGACAGACGGCGCAGTCCTCGACCCTCGCGAACGTCGTGGACAACGTCGCGCCCACGGTCCTGCCACTCGAGTCGAAGGCCGTCGTCGTCGGCCTGGAGGACACGTTCGTCGCATTCGCCTCGGACGCGAACTCCCGGGACACGCTGGCTTTCGCATGGGACTTTGGCGACGGGCAGACGGGATCGGGCAACCCGGTCGCGCACACCTACGCGGGCACGGGGACGCGCACGCTCCGCGTGGATGTCTCCGACGGCAAGGGACACACGACGACATCGACGGCGTCGATCAACGTCGTGGCGGACCGGAACACCGCGCCCGCGATCAACAGCTTCGTTGGAGCCCCGGCGACCACGTACACGAACGTCCCCGTGGCCTTCACCGCGACGGTGACGGACCCGGAGGGCAACTCGATGCGCTGGCAGTGGGACTTCAACAACGACGGCACGGTGGATCTGGATGAGGTCTCGCCGCTCGTCGCGCCGGGAACGGCCCAGACGCGCTCGCACACGTACACGTTCGCCTCCGCGGGACAGTTCCGCTCGAAGCTGACGATCACGGACATCCCGCCGGGCACCGCGGCACCGAAGACGACGTTCCAGCAGGTCACGGTCCGCGTGGCGGCGAACGCCGCGCCGACCCTGACGGACATCGGCCTCGCGCCGGCCTCGGGCATCCCCGGGCAGGACTTCGCGTTCTCGTCCACGTCGAACGACGCGGACGGGGACCGGCTGTCCTTCACGTGGGAGTGGGGCGACGGGAGCGCGCCGACGACGGGCCAGACGGGCTTCTTCGGCGGACTGATCAGCGGCTCGCACGCGTACGGCGAGGAGGGAGAGTACCTCGTCGTGCTCATCGTGAACGACGGCAAGGGCGGCGAGGCACGGAAGTCGACGCTCGTGACCGTGTCCCGCGCGGCCCTGCTGCGCGTGACGACGGGCATCGACATCCACCCGACGTTCGGCGTGCCGGGCAAGGTCATCGTCGACGGCGTGTCGCGGGACGAGTGGGCGACGACGTGGGTCAAGATCGCCCCGGGTGAGCACACGGTCGCCTTCAGCGACGTGTGGAACCTCGGGACGCCGGACCCCGTCACCGTCAACATCCCCGCGGGCGGCGTCGCGGAGGTCCAGGCCCTGTACAAGGCGTACGGCTGGCTTCGCGTGACGACGAACCCCGCAGCGCCGGGAACGATCTCCGTGAACGGGGCGCCCTCGGACGACTGGGAGGTCTGGCGCGCGGTGCCTCCGGGCTCGTACACGATCTCGTTCGGAGCCGTGGCAAGCTTCCTGCCCCCGGCACCCCAGACGGTGATTGTGGCGGCCGAGGCGCTCACGCATGTGATCGGACAGTACACGCCTGACGCCGCCGCGCCCGGACCCGATCC
This sequence comes from Euryarchaeota archaeon RBG_16_67_27, assembly GCA_001800745.1. Lineage (GTDB taxonomy): Archaea > Thermoplasmatota > Thermoplasmata > RBG-16-68-12 > RBG-16-68-12 > RBG-16-68-12. Next base: position 31 of record MGVZ01000014.1, on the reverse strand, counting down.
GGCGACGTACGCATTGCTCCGGGTGACGACG
>MGVZ01000013.1 GCA_001800745.1 Euryarchaeota archaeon RBG_16_67_27 | reverse complement strand
TCCCAGTGCCGGCTTCCCTCCCACGCGGGGTACACGCCGCGCTCCTCCGCGAGCTTCCGGCTCTCGTCGTAGCCGGTGTCGTGGATGAACTTCATGACCTTCCGGCCCCATTCGACGCCTTCCGGGCTGTCGTACGCCACCTCGAGCATGAACAGCATCCGCGCGAACCCCATGACGCCGAGGCCGATCTTTCGCGTGGCCCTCGTCATCTCCTCGATCTCCTTGACCGGGTACGCGTTCATGTCGATGACGTCGTCGAGGAGACGGACCGCGGTCCGGATCGTCCGCTCGAGTTTCGTCCAGTCGACGTCCCACCGGCCCTTCGCGTCGCGTTTCATGTGACGCTGAAGGTCGACCGAGCCGAGGTTGCAGGACTCGTAAGGCAAGAGCGGCTGTTCGCCGCAAGGATTCGTGGCCTCCATCTCGCCCACATTCGGCGTCGGCTGCCGCCGGTTCGTCTCGTCGATGAAGAAAAGCCCGGGCTCGCCGTTCTTCCACGCCTGGAAGGCGATCTTGTTGAGGATCTCACGCGCGTCGAGTTGCTTGGTGACCTGCTTCGTCCGCGGGTTCACGAGGTCGTACGTCGTGCCGGCCATCACGGCCTCCATGAACTTGTCGGTAACCGCGACGGAGATGTTGAAGTTCGTGATGTCCGACGTCTTGTCCTTGCATGTGATGAAATCCAGGATGTCCGGGTGATCGACCCGGAGGATGCCCATGTTCGCACCCCGCCTCTTATTGTGGACGAGGACCCCGTTCGCGACGAAGCGGCCGGATCCCGGGACCTCAAGGTCCGCGGTCCGGGCAAATCCCGGGCGGACGGCGGTGACCCTTGCATAGACCCTCGTCGGGTCGACCATGGTCTGCAGGTGTTCACTTGCGGCAATCTCGGGGTACGACCGCATCAGATCACGCAGTCGCCTCCGCGGGAGCTGCCGCGGATGCTTCTCGCTCACGTAGTGCATGAGCGCGCGGTAGAGGCGTCGATTCGCACCGCGTGTGGACCGGCCCGGGCCACTTCCGCGGCCCACATAGGGATAGAGACCACGGAGGGTGGAGGCCTGGTTCGGGACGATGTCGGAAGTGTTCACCCGCGGCCTCGGACCGTTCTCGAGACGGCTCTGCTTCCGGTCGCTCACGAAGCCGATGTCTCGCGAGAACGTGCGGACGCTGTCCTCGTGGACGATGGTCAAGAGATGGACGGGACGTTTCCCGAGAGAGTGGTTTCGCCTCTCCGTCTTGGTCCGTTTTGCGACCATTCCCAGGGATAGCAGGAGCTGCTGGGCCTGCTCCGCGAGGCGGGGGGAGGTCGTGCTGAGACACGGATAGCCGCTCCCGCTGTGCACGTGCCCGTCTCCCTCGAAAAAACCGCGTAGGAATGCGCGCGCCGTGTCCGCGGACCCGCCGAGGACCTCGGCGGGGATGTAAGCTTGGGGAGACCCTGCCTTCCGCCAGCCGAGCTCCTCGAGCCATCGGACGAGGTTCCGCGACTGGTATTGGATGTCGACGTACCCGCCGCCGTCGCCGTAGGTCATGCGGTTCGGGGAGAGCCCGAACAACCGGTCCATCAGGAGTCGAATCCGATCGACGACCTCGATGTCGCTCGTCCCGACGGTGAAAATGAGGCGACCGCCGGAGCTCGTACAACCGTCCGCCATGTAGAGGCCGAGGACCTCCGCAAGGTCCGGTCCCATGCGGTCGGGAACCCGGACTGGCGTCGCGTTGGCGTGCTGCGGTCCGAGCGGCGGGAGAGGTGCGTCGCGCCCCGTGTGACCGCCTTTTACGATGACGAGCCAGTCGCCCGCTCGGAGATGATCCGCCTGGCGCCAAGCCATCCTCCCGGCCTCGTCGACCACAGCGACGGCATGGTTGTAGGTCGCCTGGATCGTCAGGCCGAGGTCTGTCTCGACCGAGAGGACCTCCGCGGGCCCGTTGTCCTGGGCAATGAGCGCGTGGGAGTAGCCTGTTCCGTCGTGAACCTGCTCGCGAGTGAAGTTCTCTCCAAGGGGAGGCGCATTGAGGAGCCGCCCGAGCGGCTTCAATCCCTCTGTGGTCCTCAGAAGGCTCTCCGTCGAGATGCAGCCCCCTTGTTTCACGGTCTGCGTGGCGGCATCAAAGATCCTCATGAAGGACACGGGGCCCGACGCGACCCCCATGGTCGACTTCACGAAGTCGCCCTTCGGCCGCAGCCGCGAAAAGCCAAATCCTGTTCCGCCGCCCGACTGGTGAATCAAGGCCTGCTGCTTCAGCGATTCGAAAATCCCGATGAGGCTGTCGTCCACGGGCAGGACGAAGCACGCGCTTAGCTGTTGCAGTTCCAGCCCTGCGTTCATCAGGGTCGGGCTGTTCGGCAGGAAGTCGAGGCTCGCGATCAGGCGGTAGAAGCGCCGCGCGGCCTCCGCGACCTCCGCGTCCGTCGCCCCGTACTGCCGCTCCGCCTGGGCGAGGTTCATCGCCACGCGGGCGAACAGCTCTCTCGGGGTCTCGATCGCCCGGGCCTTGTCGTCCTTCTGCAGGTACCGCTTCTCGAGGACGCGGAGGGCGTTCTCCGTCAGCTGGGGATCCGGCTCACGACCAAGCACGTCGATGGCCTTGGATGCGGCAACCTTCATTTGTTCCATGGAGCAGACCTCTGCGGACGATGGGAGGGCCACGAAGAGGCATCGGGGGGAAGGCCCTCCCGGGGGTGAGCGCGGCGAAGACGCTCTGGGACTATATTCGTTTTTGAACCACCTCTGTTACTGGGGGCCCGCGGAGTGTTACCATGTCTGTTATCAACGATGCCCGGGGCCTATTTGAACGTACGCGGGCGGTGGACGAATGTGTGCGCACCCAGGCACGGCTCACAGGAACGGGAGCTCCACGACCCGGGCGGGATGTCGCACACCGCGCAGGTCGACGTCGAGGCGCTCCCCGATCCTCGCGTGCGCCGCATCGAGGGATGCGAGCGCGATCCCGATCCGGAGGGACGGCGACATCGTCCCGCTCGTGACGACGCCGGCGTGGGTGGCACCCGCGTGGACCGCGGATCCCGGCCGCGGGATCCCCCGATCCTCCATCCGCAAGCCGACGAACCCGCGATGGGAACCGGCGGCACGTTGCACCTCGAGTGCGCCGCGGCCCACGAACGCATGACCCCATCGCACGACCCAGTCGCAGCCGACATCAAGGGGCGTCTGCCGCCCATCGAAGTCCTGGCCGGAGAGAAGGAACCCTTTCTCCAGGCGGAGGGTGTCCCGCGCGCCGAGGCCGATCCGGGTGAGACCGAGATCCACCCCTCCGGCGAGAAGGGCGTCCCAGACCCGGAGGCCATCGGGGGCCCGCGGGAAGAGCTCGAACCCGGGCTCCCCGGTGTATCCGGTCCGTGTGACGAGAAAGCGTGGGATTCCATCGGAAGCGGCGGCCTCCGGGCTGCGTAATCGCGTCTGCTCCCGGGCGGCGGTCCCCCACCCCTCGATTTCCTGTGGACCGCCCTCGGCCACCGGGTGCTCGGGCCGGGCGAGAGAGTCGACCAGGGCCCCGCGAAACCGCGGGATTCGAGCGATGTCGGTCGACGTGAAACGGCGCACGACGCTCACCGCACGGGGGCCCTGCACCGCGAGGCACACGATGTCCGTCGTGGAATCGCGAATCGAGACGCCCGTCCCGGCGAACGACCCGAGCCAGGCGAGCACGGACGCGCGGGGACCTGCATTGCAGACGAGAAAGAACCGCGAGGGGGAGAGGCACGTCACGATCACGTCGTCGAGGATCGTCCCGTCCGGGCGGAGGAGGTGCGTGTACCTCGCGCGACCCGGATCGCTCGGTACATCGTTCGAGCTGAGCCGGCCGAGGAACGCGAGGGCCTCCGGCCCCTCGATGAAGATCTTGCCCATGTGACTGACATCGAAGAGTCCCGCGGATTCGCGCACGGCACGATGCTCCTCGAGAATCCCCGTGTAGAGGAGAGGCATCTCCCACCCGCCGAACTCGACGAAGCGGGCGCCGGCGTCGCGGTGGCGCGGGAACAGCACGGTGCGAAGGGGCATCGTCAGCTTCCGCATACCGCGCGGCGAACGATGAACCCTCGCCCCCGAGCAAAGCTTATCTGGAAACCGTTCATAGCCCGCGCCCATGGGGCTGTTCCGGGAGCTGAGGTACGAGATCAGCGCGCTCGTCTTCGGCCTCGGGATTCTCGGGATGATCCTCGCCCTGACGTACTACTATTTCCTCGGCCAGGTCCCCGACTGGCTGCGTTCTCTGAGCTCCGCCCTCGGGAACTACAACTTCTGGGTGGGGACTCTCGGATTCTTCGCGCTCCTGATCGGTGGCTGGTACTTCTTCGACACAATCCGGAAGGACCGGGAACTCAACCGCCTCCTCGCGACGACGTCGAAGGAGCATTTCGTGAAGAACCTCAAGCGGATCGAGGAGCTCGCGTACTACGAGCTCCCCTCCGCGTACGAGAAGCGCGTGAACGAGAAGAAGCAGGAGTTTCGAATCAAAGGCTAGTCGTATCCCGGACCAGGACGACACGCCCAAGGGCCTCGATCCCCTTGCGATCTCGCGGCCGGCAGCGGACGACGACCTCCGTGCGATCGGGACGGTGGACGACGGTGACGACCTGTGTGTGCTCGTGGAGCCAGTTGAGGGCGGCCCCCATGCGGTCATCGAGGCGGATTACGAGACGGATCTCGAGGGGATACGCGAAATACTCCCGGATCGCGCTCCGGAGCCCCTCCAGGCCCGCTCCGGTCGCTGCGGAGATCGCCAGCGGGGTGCGGTGGAACTCGTGCTCTCCGAGGAGGCGGACCTTCGCGTCCAGGGATTCGGGTTCGAGTAGATCGATCTTCGTCAGGACGGGGAGGACGGAGGACTCGGGAACGCGGGGCAGGAGGGTCCGGGCCCCCAAGTGCACCTTCCGGCGAAGCTCCGCTTCCGGGTCCGACGCGTCGACGAGGAGCAGGACCAAGTCCGCCTGGAAAATCTCCTCGAGGGTCGCGTTGAACGCCTCAATCATCCAGAAGGGGATCCCGTCGACGAGTCCGACGGTGTCCGTCAACAGGATCCGGCGGACGTCTGGGAGGGTCCGCGTCGTCGTTGAGAGGGTCGAGAACATCCGGTCCTCGACGAGGACGTGCTCACCCGTCAACGCGTTCAGGAGAGAGGATTTTCCTGAGTTCGCGTAGCCCGCGAGCGCCGCAAGATGGAAACCACGATCCTTGCGGAGGGTACGCCGGAGCTCGCGCTCCCTCCGGATCGTCTCGAGGTCGTCCCGGATCTTCTTGATACGCCGCTTCACGGTCTCGTAGTACGCGTCGACGCGCTGCTCGCCGCCCGCCATGAACCCTGGGCGCTCCCCGACATCGGCCGCGTGGATCCACTCGCGGAGGAGGGGCACCTCGTACTGCAAGAGGGCGAGCTCGACCTGGAGCTTCGCTTCGCGGATCGCCGCACGCTGGGCGAACAGCTCGAGGATCACGCGAAGCCGGTCGTAGCACTCGACGCCGAGGTCGCGTTCGAGGTGGTAGTGCATCGTCGGCCGGAGCTCCCCGTTGAACACGACGAGATCGATCCCGCCTTGCTCCACGCGCGCGTGGATCTCCACGAGCTTTCCCCGACCGACGAACGTTCGGGGATCCGGCCGGTCCCGCCGCTGGACGATGACGTCGACGATGCGATGACCCGCGGACTCCGTCAGGGCGCGGAGCTCCGCGGTGTCGGCCGTGAGGGAGACGAGGAGCGCATCCACGACGTCGTCGAACGCCAGGGCCACGATAAGGGTTTCCAGCGGAAATGGGGGGGCGGGGGACCCTCATCGATTCCTGCGAAGTTAACCTTAAGTAAGGTTAACTCGATCCCCGACCGATGCAGATCGGCTGCGGGGCCACGACGAAGCAGATCCGGGGCCGGCGATACGTGTACTTCTGGCACTACGAGGAGCGCGACGGCCATCGGCGCCAGGTCTTCCGGTACATCGGTCCTCTCGGCCGGGAGTCGACCCGGGCGCGTCTCGCGGAGGCGATCGGTTCCTATTACGACCGCGCGGGGGAGGAGCTGCGCCGGCGACGGGGCGAGGCGCTCGCGAAGGCATCGCCCGGATGACGGAAAACCCCATATCCGCGGGCGCGATGGTCTCGGCGAATGCGCATCCGCGTGAAACTCTTCGCGACGTACCGGGAGCTTGTCGGGGCGCGGGACCTCCTCCGGTCGGTCCCGGACGGCGTCCGCCTCGCGGACCTCCTCGACGGCCTTCTCCGGGAATATCCGCGCCTCGCGGGCCACCGGGACACGATGCTCCTCGCGGTGAACCGGGAGTTCGTCGAGCCGACGGAGCGGCTCCGGGACGGCGACGAGGTCGCGATCATGCCTCCCGTGAGCGGAGGCCGGCCGTGATCGGGATCCAGCGGCGTCGGATCGACATCGAGGCGGTCGTGGCCTCCGTCCGGCGGGACGACGCGGGGGCCGTCGTCCTGTTCCTGGGGACCGTCCGCGCGGACCCCGGGATCAGGGCCCTCGACTACGAGGTCTATCGACCGATGGCGCTGACGAAGATGAAAGAGCTCGCCGGCCGCGCACGGACGAAGTTCGGGATCCTGGACCTGTCGATCGTCCATCGCCTCGGCCGCGTCCCCGTCGGCGGGGATTCCGTCGCGATCGCGTGCGCGGCGGCGCATCGCCGGGAGGCATTCGAGGCGGCGGCATGGGCGATGGACGAAGTCAAGCGGATTGTCCCGATCTGGAAGGCGGAGGCCGCGCAGACGAAGCGGCGTGGGCGCCGCTGACGTCCGTCGGGCATATCCAATAATTCAGCGGGGCCCGACCGGCCCCGCGCCACGCCCCCGTGAGGGGGTAAGGGTTGTTCGCTCCGAAGCCCGGCGAGCCTAGCTCGATCCCTTGCCATGGAACGTCAGGCACGACCCGCGATAGCGGTTCGCGCCCTCGTCCGCAGCATGCTCGGGCACATGGCCGTTAGCCGGCACGCAGACCTGATGTTTGGGTCCGTTGCTGTTCGTCGCGTACTTGCCATGTGCCGCGGGCGGTTCGGTCGTCGGCTCGTCTCCACCGGTGTCGCCCCCCGCGTCGGGGTCCGTGCCGGTGTCCGGCTCGTTCACCACGACGGTCCCCGTGTTCGGGGTCGTCGCGGGGCGGAGCACGTAGGCCGCGACCGCCACGGCGACGGTCAGCGCGAGGGTCACGGCCACGAGTTTCTTCAGCCCTGCCATACGTTTCGCCTCACGTCTTCCTTGCTCGCCCGCGGTCCTTTGTCGTCGGCCTGCGGGTCGCGCTTGGCGGCGATGGCGCGAAGAAGGATCTTTCTGTCCCGGGGCGCCGCGAGGCGTCCCGTCCCATCCCTTCGAGCGCGCGCATGCCTGTCCGCACGCGGGCCGCACGACGCCGTCCGACCGTACTTAATGCCTTCGCGTCCGACACCTCGACTTGACAAACCCGTCGGACACGGGCACGATGGCGGGCGCGGGATACCCCCGGGATCCCGAGGGGGCGCGGGTTGACAAAGGGCGAACCGAGAAATACGGACGCGCCTGTTGCCGCGGGCGATGGCAAGGATCGTCGATGTGGGCGGTAAGCCGGACGTCCGGCGGCGTGCGATTGCTCGCGGGGCGATCCGCCTCCGGCGGGCAACCGTGCGCGCGATCCGTCGGGGCGCGATTGAGAAGGGGGACGCGCTCCCCGCGGCGGAGGTCGCGGCGCTCCACGCGATGAAGTCCGTGTGGCAGGTCCTCCCTCACTGCCATCCGATCCCCCTCACGGCAGCGTCGGCCACGTTCGCGCTCGCGACGGACCGCGTCGTCTGCACGACGACGGTCGAGGCGACGTGGAAGACGGGGGTGGAGATGGAAGCGCTCTACGGCTGCGCGGTCGGCCTGCTGACCGTGTGGGACATGGTCAAGAGCCGGGAGAAGGACTCAAGGGGGCAGTACCCGACCGCGCGAATCGAGGGTCTCCGGGTCGTCGCTAAAGAGAAGAACGCGCGTGCGCGTCCGCGCGCGCGTCGTGGCCGGGCTTAAGACTTTCTCCGCCTCTGGACAAAAAGGGCTTAATCCGCGCCAGCGGCTTTCGATCGAGGTTGGTAGGAGTGGCTGACGAACGGGAACTTTCAGCAGCGGAAGTGCGCAGGACGATTTCGACCTCGCTGGCGGCGGCCTTCGGTTTCGTGATCGCCCTTCTGTGGAGCAACGTGGTGCTCGGCGGGCTCGCAACGGGAGGAATCTCGCTGACGGCGCCCAGCTCGCCGGGAAACTGGGTCGGCTGGATCTACGGCGTGATCGTCGGCGTCGTGCTGACGATCGTGATGATCGTCCTGATCATCGTCATCGGTCGCTGGGGCAGCAAGGCCTAGGCCAAGGCGCCGGCGAGCGTAAACCCCTGCGCGACGCGCGCCGAGGTCGCTCTGGGCCGAGGGGACGCGGCGAAGCCCTTTTATCGCCAGGGCGGCATGGTTTCCGCCCCATGAAGCTCGTGATCCTCGACGGCTACGTGGACGAGCCGTCGAACTTCGGCGTGCCGCCCTACATCTCCCCATATCCGCGGTACCTCGCGGGCGCGGTCCGGGACGCGGGCCATTCGTGGGCGTACGTCACGATCGACCAGGTCCGCGCGGGCCATCCCTTGAAGGGCGACCTCCTCGCGATCATCTCTGGTCCGATCGTCCCGGGGAAGTACCTCCGCGGCCTGCCGATCAGCGAGCGGGAGATCGTCCACCATGCGTCCACGTTCGACGGCCCCCGCGTCCTCGGCGGCCCTCTCGCCCGGTTCCGGTACTACGACGACGCCCTCGTCGAGCCATTCGACGCCGTCGCCTTGCGGGACCTGGACACCTCCGTGCACGATTTTCTCGCGACGGGCGATTGGACGCAGCGGGACCGGACGATGGAGGAGTGGGACCGGTGGGCCCTCCTCGGCGCCGACTTGATCCGGGACCACCCAGACTTCCCCGAGCCGCTCACCGTCGAGCTCGACACGTCCAAGGGCTGCGTCCGCTACGTGAACAAGGGCTGTTCGTTCTGCATCGAGCCGATGTACGGCAAGCCGAGGTTCCGGCCCGTCGCCGGCGTCGTCGCGGAGGTCCGGCGCCTCGCGGAGCTCGGGGCGGTGAACTTCCGCCTCGGTGGCCAGGCGGATTTCTTCTCGTACGACGCCGTCGGTCTCGGCTCGAGCGCGACGCCTGGGATCAACGTCGCCTCGATCCGCGACCTCCTCGTGGGCATCCGCACCGCCGCCCCGGGCCTCAAGGTCCTTCACACGGACAACGGCGACCCCGCGATGATCGTCGCCCACCCGGGGGAGGCGATCGAGGCCCTGCGCCTTCTCGTCGCCCACGGCACGCCGGGCAACGTCCTCTCGTTCGGCCTGGAAACCGCGGACCCGGCGGTCACGGACGCGAACAACCTGAACGTGGACGCCGACGACTGTCTCGAGGCGATCCGGATCGTGAACGACATCGGGCGGGCGCGCGGGGCGAACGGGATGCCGACGCTGTTGCCGGGCTTGAACTTCGTTGCCGGCCTCCCGGCGGAGACGGAGGGAACGTTCGCGCTGAACCTCGCGTTCCTCCGGCGCCTCCTCGCGGAGGGCCTCTGGGTGCGGAGGGTCAACCTGCGCCAGGTGCGGCCCGTCCGACGGGAGTTCGAGCCCACGGGGCTTCACGCGGAGTTCCGACGGTTCAAGGAGGCCGTCCGGACGGGCTTCGACCACGAGATGCTCCGGCGCGTGATCCCTGAGGGGACCGTCCTCCGCGACGTGTTCCTCGAGCTCCGCCAGGGCCACGTCACCTACGGACGGCAGATCGGGACGTACCCGATCCTCGTCGGCCTGCCGTACGACGCGCCCCTGAACCGGTTCCTCGACGTGACCGTCGTCGACCACGGCCAGCGGTCCGTGACGGGGATCGAGCGTCCCTTCGACGTGAACCATGCGTCCCTCCGAGCGATCGCGGCCCTTCCCGAGATCGGGGCGAAGCGCGCGGCCCGGATCGTCCGCGCGCGCCCGTTCCCAGGGCTCGAGGAGTTCGTGCGGGCGTTGGACGACCCCGCGGTCGCGGAGCGCGTGGCCCCCCTCCTGGGATTCGCCTCCTAGCGGGCCCAGTATTCCTAGCCGCTCAAACTAAATACCCTCCGGGATATTCTGACGCCTAGGAGAACCGAAATTCATGATGACGATGCAGATGGCGATGATGATGTGCCCGGAGTGCCACGAGATCAAGATGGGCCCGATGGACATGAAGAGCGCGATGATGAAGTGCGACGGCTGCGGCAAGATGATGAAAGAGATGATGATGAAGTAGCCGCGTTTTCGTCCCCCTCGGAAGACCTCAGCCACCCTTCGGTCGTCGGATCCGCGCATCCGATGGCCCCGCCGTTTGTGTGACCACCGGCGAGCGGACGCCGCAGGGTGCGTGGAGTTAACCTTAAACAAGGTTAATTCCTGGGGTGAACCTTTTCACCCGCGTCCGTCTTCCCGCGGACGGTCCCATGGCCGTACCCGAGCAGCACCGCGCCTCCGGCCCGACGTCCGTGGCCTGTGGCATCGTCACGGTCTCCGACAGCCGCACCGCGGAAACGGACGACTCCGGCCGGACGATCCGTGACCTCCTCGAGCGTGCAGGCCATTCCGTCGGGTTCTACGCGGTCGTCCGGGACGACGCGGACGCGATCGCGGACGCGGTCGACCGGGTCACGCGGACCTGCGCGGTCGTGATCACGAACGGCGGCACCGGCCTCACGCGGCGCGATGTGACGATCGCGACCCTCGCGCCCCGTTTCGAGAAGGCCCTCCCCGGCTTCGGCGAGCTCTTCCGCGCCCTCTCGTTCCGAGAGGTCGGCAGCGCCGCGATGCTCTCCGGCGCCATCGCGGGGGTGTACCGGGGCCGGGTCGTCTTCTGTCTCCCCGGGTCGCCGGACGCCTGCCGGCTCGCCGTGGAGGCGCTCATCCTCCCCGAGCTCGGTCACATCGCGGGGATGATCCACCGATGACCCGACGCGGGCAAGCGCACCACGAGCACGACGCGCACGAGGGCCACGGGATGCGTCCCCTGAAAACCCTTATCTCCCTCGACGAGGCCCTCGCGGTCGCCATGGATTCCGTGCGCCCGGTCGAGCGCACGGAGTCCGTCGGGATCCTCGAGGCGCTCCACCGCGTCGTGGCGGAGGACGTCCGCGCGCCGATCGACGTGCCCCTCGCGGACCGCGCCGCGATGGACGGGTACGCGGCGCTCGCCCGGGACACGTTCCGCGCGGGTAAGTTCAAGCCCGTCGTCCTCCGGCGGATCGAGACCCTCTACGCGGACGGCGTGCCGACGAAGCGCGTCGGCCGAGGGACGTGCACGGAGGTCGCCACGGGCTCCACGATGCCCATGGGCGCGGACGCGGTCGTCATGGTCGAGGACACGGAGACGGAGGGGGACCGGGTGAAGGTCCACTCACCCGTCCATCCTGGAGAGAACGTCTCGGTCCGCGGGGAGGACATCGAGCGGGGCTCCATCGTCGTCCGCGCGGGGGAGGTCCTCACCCCTGCGAAGGTCGGCGCGATCGCGGCGATCGGCATGGACCGCGTGCCCGTCTATTCCCGCCCCCGCGTCGCGATCCTCACGACGGGGGACGAAGTCGTCCCGCCGGGGGCCCGGATCCGTCCGGGCCAGGTGTACGACATCAACGCGCACACGATGGCCTCCGTCGTCCGGGAGAACGGTGGCGAGCCCGCGCTTCTCGGACGCGTGGCGGATCGGCTCGCCGCGCTGAGGGCCGCGATCCGCAAGGCCGTCCGCGCGGACCTCGTCGTCTTCTCCGGCGGGTCGAGCGTCGGCGAGAAGGACATGGTCCTCGACGTCCTCCGGGAGATGGGGGACGTGCTCTTCCACGGGATCGCCGTGAAGCCCGGGAAGCCGACCGTGCTCGGCCGGATCGACGGCCGCGTCGTCCTGGGGATGCCCGGCTACCCGACGTCGTGCCTGAGTAACTGCTACATGCTCCTCGCCCCGATGCTCCGCCGCATGGCCCGTCTCCCCGCGGCCAGCGGTCGCGTCGTCGAGGCACCCTTGGCGAAGCGCCTCGTGAGCGTGGTCGGCCGGGTGGAGTTCCACACCGTCCGGCTCGTCGACGGCGTCGCGGTGCCCGCGTACAAGGAGAGCGGGGCGATCACGTCGATCGCCCATGCGGACGGGTACATCGAGATCCCCGCGAACGTGGACCTGATCGAGAGGGGCGAGCGCGTGCGGGTCGTCCTCTTCTGACGTCGCCGCATGGACACCAAAGGCTTATGGGGCACACGCGGATGCCGCGCTCCGCATGGCCCTCATCGAGCGCGCGGCGCCCCCGGACCGGGCGGACGTCGAGCGGCTCGTCGCGGCGTACCATGCGTCCGAGGGCGTCCGCCCGCGCCCCGAGCGGATCTCGTGGGCGGTCGAGCAGGTGATGCGGAACCGCTTCCCCGGAGTGATCCTTGTCGCCCGCGAGAAGAAGTCCGTCGTCGGCGTCGCCGTCGCGACGTACTCCGTGTCTGCGGAGCTCGGACGTGTCCTCGTCGTGAACGACTTCTTCGTCGACCCCACGCTCCGGCGGAAGGGCGTCGGGAAGGCGCTCGCCCTGCGCCTGCTCGAAGAGGCAAAAGCGATGCGGATCGACCGCATGGACCTCGAGATCCTCCCGGCGAACGAGCCCGCCGCCGCGTTCTGGCGGTCCCTCGGATTTCGGACGCACGGCCGGACGATCTTCAGCCGGGACCTCACCTAGCGCCGGTGCACGACGGCGAGGTGGGCGTGGTAACCCTCCTGACCGAACTCCTTCCCGCACCACGGGCACCGGACCCGGGGCCGCGTGCGCGTCGCGTCCTGCGTCCTGAGGGACCCCAGGATCTCCGCCATCTCCCGCGCGATCGCCTCGGACTCCGCCTCGGATCCGTGGAAGCCCTTGACCTCGCGCATGAAATCGACGTGGAGATCGATCTCCACACCCTTCGGCACGGTCTCGAGCCCGTGCGTCTCGAGCCGCACATGGAACCGCTTCCCGTTGTGGAGAGGCTTGAAAGCGACGAGGTCAAACGGCTCCCGGCTCACATTGTACCCGAGAACGAGGAACCCGGCCTCGACCGCGTGGAGGGTCATCCGCCGGGGGAGGGACGCCTTCATTCCCTCGCCTCACGCCACGTACCCGACGACGGCGGACGCGAGCTCGTAGCCGAGGGGACAGACGAGCTCCTTGCCCGGCACCACGACCTGGAGGCGGGTCCCGGGCTCGATACCGACGGGATGGCAGAGCCGGAAGTTCGGGCACACCGCATGTGCGCACACGACGCCCGCGTACGTGACGACGGACCCCTCGACGTTCGCCCGCGCGGGCACGCTGCACGCCGGGGGAGCGGGCTCCACCTCCACGACGCGGGCCCGGTCCTCGTTCAGGAGACAGGCGTGGGCGACGTCCCGGACGCGGAGGACCCGGTATCGCCGGCCGACGTCCTGGTTCAGGCACGCGGCCTTCACCCGGCACTCCCGGCATTCCGGCTGGGGTCCGCGATAGACGAACTCACGGCCCACGGCCGCCTGGCGCTCCCCGACGAGAGTGACCTGGGCCACCGCGCCGCCCCGGGGAATCATCGCGTCGTGCGGCTTAAGCCTCTGTGTCCGGCGCCGCAGGTGGCTTCACCCTTATGTAGACGGTCCGCGCTGGGGCCTGCGGTCCGTAGGATCAGGAGGTTCCCGGTATGATGTCGACGTTGGTTTTCCGAGCTCCGCCGGGAACCCGCTGACGCCCGTCCGCCTCCGCGGTTCCCGGCGCGTGCGCGTGCGCGGCGAACGCCGAATTCCCGTGACATCCTCCGGACATGCCCAACACCCCGATCCTCGACAGGAGCGTCCAATGGCGCCTCGACGCTGGGACGATCGAGCTCCACGAGCCGACGTACCGCGAGACCGTGGAGGCGATCCTCTCTGCAGGGCTCGCGACGGAGGTCGTCGGCCTCATCAGCGCGGGGAAGGAGGCGAGCGTGTACCTCGCCCGGTACGACGGCGCGCCCCTCGCGATCAAGGTCTACCGCCTCTACCGCACGAGCCATCGCGGCGGCCGACCCGTGAAGGCGGACTCCATGGGCTGGCGCGCCGCACACGAGTTCGAGATCCTTCGGCAGGCGTGGAAGGGCGGCGTCCGCGTTCCGGCCCCCGCGCGCCGTGTCGAGCACCGGCTCGCGATGCGCTACCTCGGCGACGACGACGGCCCCGCCCCCCGCCTCCATGATGTCCGGTTCGGGGACGCGGAACCGTTCCTCGACGCGGTCCTCGATGGGGTGAGGCGGATGACCCGCGCCGGCGTCGTCCACGGGGACCTGAGCGCGTTCAACGTGCTCGTCCACGACGGCGATCCCTGGTTCATCGACCTCGCCCAAGGCATTCGCGTGGACCGTCTCGGGACCGCGCCCTGGCAGCAGCTCACGCGGGCGGGCGAGGCGCTCGACCACGGGCTCCGCGCGCTCGCCGCGTACTTCCGACGGTACCGGCTCGACATCGATGTCCCGTCGATCCGATCGGACCTCGTCGCGTCCTTCGACACCCGCGGCGTCCTCAGATGACCTTCGTGATCTTCGCGAGTCGCTCCGCCGCATCGTGCGTGAGCCCCTCGTCCCCGAGGATCGTGTAGCGCTCCTTGTTGATCTCGTGCGCGGTCACGAGCGCCTGGACGACCTCGTCGTCCGTCACCCCGAGCGCCCGCGCGGTCGTCGGTGCGCCGATCGCGAGCAGGGCGTCGCGGACCTCCTGCCAGTTTCCGCCATGGAGGTACATCATCATGATCGTGCCCACCCCGCACTGCTCCCCGTGGAGCGCGGGCTTCCGTGCGGCCCGGTCGAGGGCGTGGGAGAACTTGTGCTCGCTCCCCGAGGCCGGCCGGGACGACCCGGCGATCGACATCGCGACGCCCGAGGACACGAGCGCCTTGCACACGAACCAGGCGCTCTCCTCGAGCCTGGGCTTGATGTTCGGGGCGTTCTCGATCACGAGCCGCGCGGCGAGCTCGCTCAGGGACGCGGCGTACGAGGAGTACGGCTCGTTCCGCAGGTTCCGCGCGAGGGCCCAGTCCTTCACCGCGGTCAGGTTCGAGATGATGTCCCCGCACCCCGCGGCGAGCAGCCGGAACGGGGACTCCGCGATGATCCCGGTGTCCATGATGACCGCGATCGGCGTGTGCGCGGCGATGCTCACCTTCTCCCCCTTCTTCGTGATCGAGGCGCGCGAGGAGACGACGCCGTCGTGGCTTGCCGCCGTCGGGACGGACACGAAGGGCACGCTCGCGTTGAACGACGCGCACTTCGCGACGTCGATCGACCGGCCGCCGCCCACGCCGAGGGCGAAGTCGAGGTCCCCCTTCTTGATCAGCGCCTCGGCTTCCTTGACCACGTCCCACGTCGCGTCGGGGATCAGGAACTCCGTCGTCTTCACGCGCTTCGCCGCGAGCCCCTCCGCGGCCGCGAGGCCCGCGACCTTCATCGTCGTCGCGTCCGCGACGAGGAGCGCGCGCTTCCCGAGCTTGAGGTCGTGGCAGACGTCGCCGACCTGGTGGATCGCATCGTGCCCGACGACGACGTTCCGCGGGAGCTCCATGACCTTCGACTTCGCGAAGGTTTCTACATCAATCGTCGTCACGGGTCGTCTCGGGCCCGCTTCAAGGGGGTGTCCGTACTTAAAGCTAGGGACGTCGCTCGCACTTCGCTCTCATCCCTGACCCCGACCGCGGAACCTTTATCCCCGCCGCGTCGGTTCGATTCGTCCGATGCTCCTCCCCCTGCTCCTCGCCGGGACCGCCCCACGGGACCTCGCGAAGGGGGAGCAGGAATTCCTCGAGGGGAACGCGCTCTGCGACGCCCGCCGGTACGCGGACGCCCTGCCCCACTACGAGCGCGCGGTCGCCCTCGGCTACGACGACCACGTCGTCTGGAACAACAAGGGCGTCGCCTTCGACAGCCTCGGTCGCCACGAGGAGGCGGTCGACGCGTACACGTCGGCGGTCGCGCGGAAGGCGGACTACGAGATCGCGTGGTACAACCTGGGGAACGCGTACGCGTACTTGGATCGGCTCGATCGCGCGGTCGAAGCGTACGACAGGGCGCTCGCCCTGCGCCCGGGGTACACGGAGGCGATGCACGACAAGGCGCTCGCCTTCGCCCGCCTTGGGCGCAAGAAGGCGGCCCTCGCGCTCTACGAGGACCTGAGCCGGGCGGATGCGTCGAGCGGGGAGGCGTGGCTCCGGAAGGGACAGCTGCTCGAGGAGCTCGACCGGCAGGAGGACGCAGTCGAGGCCCTGCGCGTCGCGACCCGCCTCGCGCCGAACGACGAACGGGCGTGGGACGCGCTCGGCGATGCCCTGTACGCGATCGAGCACTACGAGGAGGCCGTCGAATCGTACGACAAGGCGCTCGCCCTCAACCCCCTGAACGAGGAGGCATGGAACAACAAGGGCTTCACGTTCTTCATGCTCGGGATCCACGACGAGGCCCTGCGGTGTTACGACCGCGCGATCGAAATCAATCCCGGGTACAAGCAGGCGTGGTACAACAAGGGGTACACGCTCCACGGGATCAACCGGCTCGAGGAGGCCGTCCTCGCGTACCGGAGAGCGACGGAGCTCGACCGGGGGGACGAGGTCCTCTGGAACAACCTCGGCAACGCGCTGTACAACCTCGGGCGGTACGAGGAGTCGATCCCGTTCTTCGAGCGTGCCCTCGAGGTGAACCCGACGTACGAGATCGCGTGGAACAACATCGGCAACGCGTACAACAAGATGGGGAAGCACACGGAGTCCCTGCCCTACCACGACAAGTCCCTCGGGATCAAGCCGGACTTCGACTACGCCCTGTACGCGAAGGGCCACGCCCTCGACCGCCTCGGGCGGCACGAGGAGGGCCTCGAGCTCGTCGCGCAGTCCCTCGAGCTGAACCCGAACTACGACCACGCGTGGATGGCGAAGGCGGAGGTCCTCCACAACCTCGGCCGGCTGGAGGAGGCCCGGGACGCCCTCACGAACGCGCTGATCCTGAACCCTGGCTACGACGAGGCGTGGGTCTTCCGTGGAACCGTCCTCGAGGAGATCGGGAACCCCGTGGAGGCGGAGCGCTGCTACGACGAGGCGCTCCGATGCTACGAGGCGGTCCTCGAGCTCGAGCCGGAGAACGCCGAGGTCCTGTTCCTGAGGGCGAAGCTCCTCGAGGATCTCGAGCGCACGGACGAGGCGATCGACTCCTACGCCTTTGCCGTGAGCCGGGCGGAGCGCGCGGAGCCGTCCGTGCGGCTCGCAAACCTCCTCCTCCGCGCGGGCCGGCCCGCGGACGCGGCCGCGAGCGCGGATCGCGCGCGGGAGCGCTTCCCCGGGGACGGAGGGTCCTGGCTCGTCGCCGGACTCGCCCGGCTCCGGCTCGGGGCGCCCGTGGACGCGGTCCCCCTGCTCGAGCGCGCGGTCGCCCTCGGCGCGGGCCCGGGCGCACGGACCGCCCTCGCGCGGGCGTTCGATGCCCTGGGAAGGACGGAGGACGCCCTCGCGGCGCTCGATCCCGCCCGGGCGTCGGACGCGGAGGCGCATCTCCTCCGCGCGGACCTTCTCGGAAAGCTCGGCC
Organism: Euryarchaeota archaeon RBG_16_67_27; assembly: GCA_001800745.1. Taxonomy (GTDB): domain Archaea; phylum Thermoplasmatota; class Thermoplasmata; order RBG-16-68-12; family RBG-16-68-12; genus RBG-16-68-12. The sequence continues at coordinate 9,164 of MGVZ01000013.1, read as the reverse complement.
GGCACGATGACGCCCTGGAGGCGTGCGACGCCGCCCTCCTCACCGCGGATGGCGCGCGGGACGTCGCGTTCCATCGGAAGGGGAAGATCCTCCTCGGGCGCGGGCGCGCGAAGGACGCCCTCGCCGCGTTCGACGCGGCGATCGGCGCGAACCCTCGGGATCCCGAAATCTGGTGCGACGCGGCCCTCGCCTGGCGCGCGATGGGGAAGGAGGACCGCGCACGCCGGATGCTCGAGGGCGCGCTCCGGATCGATCCGGCGAGCGATCGCGCCCGGGCGCTCCGAGAGCCGTCGCCGAAATCCGGGTGAGCGCATTTTCATCTCGAAGTGCCGATGAAAATCCTGCGGCCAAGGGTTATCTCCCGCCTCCGCATGCCCTCCGCGATGGTCCTTCGAATCCGGCGGCGGACCCGTCTGCGCAGGAAGGAAGCCGCCACTTGGCTGTCCCGCCTCGCCTTGGATTTCGGGACGGACGCCCCCTCGGACGACGCCGCGATCGACGAGGCGGAGGCAGGCGGCCTTCGCCTCCTGCTGCTCGGTCCGGACGTGATCGCCGTCATCCACGGCGACGCGGTCGCGCCAACGATCCGTCGGCTCCTCTCCCATCCCGCGATGCATCGGCACGTGACCGTGGACATGGGCGCCGTCCCGTTCGTCTACAACGGCGCGGACGTCATGGCCCCCGGGATCGTGGATGCGGACCCCGGCATCCGCGCGGGCGACCTCGTCTGGGTCCGCGACGAAAAGAACCGCAAGCCGCTCGCGGTCGGCCGCGCCCTCATGGACGGACCGACGATGAGCCGGGAGGAGAAGGGGAAGGCGATCGAGACCCTCCATCATGTCGGGGACGATCTCTGGCGCCTGCCCGAGGAGACCCCCTGACGTGAACCCGATCCGCGGGGTCCTCCTCGACATCGACGGGACCCTTCTCGACACCCGCGAGGCGTGGGTCCGCGCATTCAACGAGAGCCTCCGCGCCGTCGGGCACGGAGGCCTCCCGCCCGCGGAGGTGGTTCGGTGGATCGGCGCCCCGTTCCCGCGGATCCTCGAGGAGGCGTGCGGTCTGTCCGGAGAGCGCGCGCGGACCGTGGAAGAGGAGTTCGTCCGCCGCGAACACGAGATCCTTCGCGAGGGCGTGCGCGCGTACCCGGGGATCCCGGAGGCCCTGCGACGCCTCGCGCGCTGGCGGCTCGGGGCCGTGACGAACAAGCGGACGGAGACCGCGCGCCTCGCCCTCGACCTCGCGGGCCTCCTGACCGCGTTCACCGCCGTCGTCGGAGGGGATGCGACGCAGCGCAAGAAGCCCGCCCCGGACCCGGTTCGCCGCGCCGCGGCTCTCCTCGGTCTCGACCCGACCGCGTGTGCGCTCGTGGGCGACACGGAGAACGACGTCCTCGCGGGCAAGGCCGCGGGCGCTCGGACAGTCGGGGTGACGTGGGGCTACGGCGGCCGCCGCCGGCTCGAGGCCGCGGGCGTCGATTTCCTCATCGAGGCCCCGGAGGCGCTCGAGCCTCTCCTCCGCGCCCTCACGCCCAGTACGGCGCCTTGAGGTACCGGTACACGGACATCACCGCGGTCACGGCCTCGCCGCATCCCGTGACGATCCGCTTGTCCTTCCCCGGGTACGACACGATGTCCCCGCAGGCGAAGATCCCCGGGACGGACGTGGACATGTCCGCCTTGACTTTGATCAGCCGCTCCCCCTCGAGCTCGATTCCCCATCTCGGGAGGGGCGTGGCCGTCGGCTGGAAGCCGATGTTGACGATCACCCGGTCGACCTCGAACTCCCGCTTCTTCAGCGTCCGGTTGTCGTACACGACGGCCCGGCGAACGCGGTCGTCCCCCTCGAGACTCGTGACCTCCGCGTTGTACAGGACCTCGATCGGGGACTTCAGGACCGCCTCGACGTTCTTTTCCATCGCGCGGAACTCCCCGCGGCGGTGGACGAGGGTGACCTGCTTCGCCGCCGCGACAATTTCGAGGGCGATCTCGAGCGCGCTGTCCCCGCCCCCGACGACGAGGACCCGCTGGTCCTTGAACTCGTGCCGGTCGCGCACCCGGTAGTCGACCCCGTGGCCCTCGAGTTCCACCTCCCCGGGGATCCCGAGCCGCTTCGGTTCGAACAGGCCCATCCCCATCGCGAGGATGACCGCCCTCGTGTCGTACTCGTTCCCCGGCCGCGTGCGGACCTTGAACCCGGACTTGAGCCGCTGGACCTCAACGACCTCCTCCATGGCGACCTGCGCTCCGCTCTCCCGCGCGTGGAGGGTGAACATCTGCCCGAGCTCGCGCGCCTCGACCGCGATGTAGCTCGGGTAGTCGTACACGCTCTTCGTCGGGTAGAGCCACGCGAGCTGTCCGCCCGGCGCCTGCGCCTCGAGGATCAAGGTGGAGAGCTTGCGGGTGCGCGCATAGATTCCCGCGGTGAGGCCCGCGGGGCCTCCCCCCACGATGATCACATCGTAGGCCATGGCGCTGGCGACAAAGTCCTCCCCTTCTTAAACGTTGTGAGCAGGGTGCGCCATCCGATCGTCCGTGTCATTTCAGGTCATAGTTATTATACAGCTATTCTCATGCGAAACGGCCCCCGTCCGACGGGGTTCGCGGGTCGCGCGATACCTTTAAATTCACGGTCCCGGATATGCGCCGTCACAGAAGGGATTCGGGGTGGCATTCATCAAAAAGCCATTCAAACGTCTTGCGGAAGGCAGCTCCGCCGCCGAGGCCGACACATACATCGACCTGGGCGAGCTGAGCTTTGAGAACGAAGGGGGCGCGCTCGGCGCACCCGCGGAGCACCTCGTGAAGGTCGCGGAGATCTATCGGTACGAAGACATCAACGACCTCGCGACCCAGGTGTACAACGGGAACCTCCTCCTCCTCGACTACTCGAGCATCGCGAGCGACGAGCTCGCGCTCAAGCGGATCACCGCCGAGCTGAAGAGCGCCGTGCGCGACGCGGGGGGAGACGTCGCCGTCGTCGGGAAGAACCTGATCCTGGCGACGCCTACCGGGATTCGGATCGACCGGGCGAAGATCAAGGGTAACTTCTGAGGCTACCCGCGGCGGCCCCAGCGCCGCCTCGGCTCCTCGTACGGTCGAGCGATGAACCGGCCGTTTTCGTACCTCACGTCGAAGTAGTCCCGCGAGTGACGGGTGTGGCGCATCTTCGCGCAGCGGAGGAGGAGCTGGACCCGGCCCCGCCCGGCGCCGCTGAACCGGAGCTCGAGGATCCCGTCCGCGAGGAAGTCCACATCCGTCTCCTGCGGGGCCCGAGACGCGTCCGGATCCCGCTCGGACACGAGGATCGTCGTCACCCCGAGGGAGCGCAGGAAGTTCAGGAAGTGGAACAGCTCGCTCCGGATGTCCTCGACGCGGGCGAGCGCGGTGAGCGCGTTCAGGGAATCGATCACGACGATCCCGAGGGGATCTCTCTGCCGGCGGCGCGTGAAGAAGTCCCGGAGGACCTGCATCCAGTCGTGGACCTCCTCCGCGGCCGCGCGCTCGAGCCGGAGCCGGGCGACGTCCACGATGAAATCCTCGGAGTCGCCGAGGCCGAGCCGGCGCATCGTCTCGACGATCGACTCACGGGCCTCCTCGACGGTCACGTACACCCCGTGGACCCCCGCCGCGCGGTTCTTTGTCAGGAGGTTCAGCGCGAGCGACGTCTTCATCGCGCCCGTCGGACCCGTGAGCAGGACGACGTGACCTCGGGGGATCCCGCCCTCGATCGCCCCGTCGAACCCCTGGACGTACGTCGGCAGCCGGGCGCTCTCCTGGCGCGCCCGCGCGGTCGCGATTGCGTCGACCTGCTCTTGGAGTCGGCGAACGTCGTCGCGGAGCTTCCGCAGGTCCTCCCCGAAATCCTCCGGTCGCGGCTCTCCACTTCCCGTGGGAGGCTCCGCCGCGTCGACGCCCTGCGCCAACCCGTGCGGATATCGTCGGGGTGGCCCGTTAACCTTTTGCCGAGGGCCGTAAAGGGAAGGTTGATAATCAGCGGAGCACGGCGGCGCAGAACCGTTATATAGGCCCTCTTTCAAATACATCGACTCCGAGGCGACCCATGGCGATCAAGACAAAGCCCGAGCGCGGACCCGCCGGCACCCTATCCGTGGACGACCTCACCCGGGCGATCAAGAACTCCATCGACCGCACCGGCATGAAAGAGGAGGAGGCCCGCGCCATGGCGCAGCACGTCCTCAACTTCTTCGGGTACTCAGAGCGGATCATCGACAACGTCCTCGAGCCGGAGGACCGCGACGCGTTCTACATGCTCGAGGACTCCGGCATCCTGACGACGGAGAGGGAGGAGACGACCCTCTACGACGGCCGCGAATGGCGGATCCACTACTGGATGTTCCGGAAGGACCGGATCGCGGAGCTCGTCGCCGCGCAGAAAGCGAAGGAGGAGGCCGAGAAGGTCTCTTCCGTCTACGACGACGTCCCCGAGGACTTCTGGGCTTCGCGGAAGGAGAAGCCGGCCGAGGGGCGGTAGCCCCGATCAGCCGAACGCGAGCTGGAGCGTCCCGCCCGAGCGCCGGGCGAGGTCGACGGCGAGGGCGTGCGGGAGATACATCCGCCCTTCGCGGTACGGGTATGCGGTGCCGAAGTCCTCCGTGGCCCGGAGGGCCTTCGCCGCGAGCGCGTCCGTGAGGTACGCCGTGTCCTCCAGGTCGCCGCTGACGAAAAGGGTGATCGGGAGCCGGAGGGCCTGCCTCTCCCCGGACTCGAGGACGGAGGCGAGCCGGTCGAGGGCGCTGCGGTCGAACCCGTGCTCGTCGCCCTCCCGCGTGCGGCACGTCGGCCGGGGCTCCTCCAGGAGTCGCGCAAGAGTCTTCTTCTCCGTCACGAGGCCCGCATTGAGTCGACCGAGCTCGAAGGAGATCCAGCGGTCGACTCCGCCCGAAGCCATCAGGTTCCAGCAACCGTCCTTGCCCAAGCACAGGAGGCGTGGCGAGAAAGCTATTTCGGTCGCCCCATCCATCCCGGCAATCGGTACCGGTGGTCCGCAGGCCGCTATGCCCGAAGTGTGGGTGCGCGAATGCGGAGTCGAGCGTCGTCTGCGAAAACTGCGGCGCCGGCCTGGACGGCGTCCCGGACTCGCGTCGGCAGGCTCGAGAACGCGGGCTGCGTGCCGCCCGGTATTCGGGGATCGGCTTTCTCGTGCTTCTCTTCAGTAACGTGGTCGAGTCATTCCCGATTTTCTCGGACCAAGCCGGGCCGCTTGCCTCGTTCATCCCCGTCCGATGGTTCCCCTTGCAGAGCGCAGGATTCGCGGACGGCATGGGCATCGCGAGCGTGTGGATGATCGGGAGGGGTGCGTGGGCGTTTGGTCAAAAACACGTCACGGCAACGGCGGCCGCGTTCGGACTCCTTGTAACAAGGCCCATTGCGATGACATTCGTCCGACTCTTGATTGCCGACAAGAGCGAAAGCAACCCCGCGTTCGACTCACTCGTCCCCCTCCTTCGCACATCGACACTCGTCTTCCTGACGCTCGCCGTCTTCCATGTGCTGGCGATGGTCCTCGTGTCCTACAGGCTTCAGGCCCGGGACGGAAAGATTGTTCTCGTACTCGGCGCCGTGGCTGGCGTCGTGGCGGCAGGTTATCTCTTTCTGCGTCTGAACGCCCATCTGGACGCCCCTGTCGCGCAGCCAATCGACCTCGATTTCGCGGTATATATAATCCTGAGAATCGCCTCGGGGCTGTTCCTCGCCTCGGCAGCCTTCCAGGCATGGGAACGGATCGATCGCGGAGCGATGTCCACAGCATCGTTGGCCGCGAGGCCCCCGAAAGCTATTTCACCAACCCTGAACATGCGCGCGCTCGGAGGAATGCCCATGGCGTCCTCGAACGTCTGCCCGAAGTGTGGATTCGCGAATCAGCCCGGGTACCAGTTCTGCACGAACTGCGGCTCGACGATCACCGCGAGCGCCGCGCCTACTGGCCCCCCGGCGCCGGGGTACGCTCCTGGACCCGTCGCCCCGCCCGCGTACATGCCGCCGCCCGGCTACGGCTATGCGGGGATGTGGGAGGCGGAGCGGGCACGACAGGTCGACCGGACGAAGACCGGCATCCTCCTCCTGCTCGTGGGTACGCTCATCGGATGGATCCCGTTCGCGTCGATTGGGCTCATCGGCGGGCTCCTCCTCCTCATCGGCGCGATCCTCGTCATCCTCGGCCGCAAGGCCTTCGGGCCGAAGCACAGCCGTAACGTGATTCTCTCCCTCGTCCTCTTCCTCGTCGGAATCGTGGGAGCCGTTGTTCTTGCGATCCTCGTTGTCGCGGCGACGCTCGGGTCGTTCGTCACACCGGATCCGGCGACGGTCCTGGGGGCATTGAATACGCTCCTCATCGGGGCGATCATCCTCACCGCCGTTTCCGGCCTCGCCTCCGTCCTCTTCACGTATGAGCTCCAAAGCAACCTCGGCAGGGTCCTCCTCTGGGCCGGGTATGGCGCGAGCGTCGGCGTCGAGGTCGCCATCTTCCTTATCCTCCTGCCGCTGCTCAACGGGCTCTTCACCGGTGGCACCGTCGACCCGCGCGCCCTTGAAGCATTCCTCGCGACCATCTCGAGCTATGAGTACCTCGGAGTGATCTCGGCCGCACTCTTCGCGGCCGCGAACTACATCGCCTGGGACCGGCTCAACAGGCGCCTGATCCCCGCGCCGCTGGCCCCGCCCGCGATGCCCGGCGCGCCGCCGATGGCTCCACCGCCTCCGGTCTAGGAGACAAACATCACGCGGCGGCCTCGGGCCGCCGGCTCACTTCTTTCGCGAGATCACGTTGCTCACGAAGAATTTCGAGCCGTCGTGGTTCAGGGCGAGCGTCGTGCGGTCGTGGTTCATGTACCGCATCTTGATGCACCGCAGTCGGAGCTGGGTCTCCGTTTCCCCGACCTCGACCTGGCGGAGATGGAGGATCCCGTCGACGAGGAAGTCCTCCCCCCATTGCGTGAGCCGGGAGGCGCCGAACGGGGTCTCGGCGATGAGGAACGTCGTGAGCCCGAGCTCCTTGAGCGCGGCGACGAGGTGGAACATCTCCCGGCGCGGCGTCTTCAGCTCCGCGAGGGCGTACAAGGCCTCGAGGCTGTCGAGGGCGAGCATGTCGTACCCGCTCGAGGACACGGCCTCCTTGATGATCTCGAGGAGGATCGTGACCCAGTCCTTCGAGCCCTCCGCGCGGAACAGGCCCCGGCGGAGCTGGCCCATGTCGAGCATGTAGACACGCGACTCCTGGAGGTCCGCCATCCCCATCCGGGCCGCGCCCGTCCGCAGGCTGTCCGCGTCCTGCTCGAGACTCACGTAGAGCCCTTTCGACCCGTTGCGCTTCGCGTTCTCGTTCATCACGTAGAGGATGAGGGACGTCTTCATCGTCCCCGGGGTTCCCGCGACGAGAACGGTGGCGCCCTTCGGGATCCCGCCTCCGAGGATCTTGTCGAGACCGTCGACGTACGTCTGGACAACGGGGAGCTCGACTTCCATGCGCCTCCGTCCACGAACGCCACATTATAAAGCGGTGGCGTCTTCGTTATCGTCGCAGATATTCATCCGTGCGGGACGCGGCCTCCCGGCGGTGTCGGACGCCCGCGCCTCCGGGGGAACGCTTTTGTAGGCCAAGCCCCTTGACCCTCGTCCGAGAAGGGATGGCGAAGCGCGACGAGGCAGCGCTGAAGCTGCTGCGCTGGGAACTCGAAGGCCACGGCAATGTCGTCATGGAGGCGATGCTCCGGCATCCGACGATGAGCATCGCAGAGGCCGTGGACCTGATCGAGCATGAGAACCCGACGCTGTCCCGCGCGCCCGCGCCTGCGGAGGCCCTTATGCCCGACGTGCCCCGGTCCCAAGCCACGTCCGAGATCGACGCCCTCGGCCAGGAGTTCCAGACGTTCCGGCACCTCCTCAAGCCCGACGAGGCAAAGGCGATGGAGGCGGAGCTCCGCGAGCTCTCGCGGAACCAGGACCGCGGGGGGATCGCCGCGATGCGACGCCGGCTCCGTGCCCTCTCCCTTCAGGCCGCGTTCTGGTCCGAGCTCGCGGCCACGGGCCGGGAGTCGAACGCGCTCGCCCTGCTCATTCGTCGCCGCGGGGGCGCCGTCCTCGCGAAGTCCGGGGAGACCGCGTACCTCGACGAATCCGACGTCGAGTCCATGGTCCAGCGGGAGTCCGGGAGGCGGGGCAAGGGGACGTATGTGATCCATCTCCCCGTGGGCCGTCTCGTCCTGATGAACGGCGAGACGACGTCGATCGCCGCGCTGTTCCGTCGGGCCCCTGGCAAGGACGTGGTGAGCGTCCTCTCGAAGACCGTCGAGGCGATCGAGGAGAACCGGGCCGCCGCGACGAAGACGTTCGGGAACGAGGCGCTTGCCGCGCGCTACGCGGAGGCGCTCCTCAAGCTCCTCCAGAAGACGTCACTCTGAGATTGCGCGGGTGATCTGGAAGCGGCCGCCGTCGCGGATCAACGCAAACCACCCCGCTTCGTGGCGCGTCCGGCGCATCTTCACGCACCGCATCCTCAGCTGCACGTCCGTCTCTCCCTTCTCGAAGTGCTTGAGGTACAGGATCCCGTCCGCGAGGAACTCCTCCTCGTACCGGCCGAGGCGCCCGTTCTCCGATGCGGGGACCTCGGAGATGAGGAACGTCGTCGCGTCGAGCCCCTTGAGGAACCCGAAGAAGTGGAACAGGTCCCGGCGCGGATGGCCGAGCGTGCTCAGGCTGTACAGCGCCGCGAGGCTGTCGATCGCGACGAAGTCGAACGCGTTCATCCGCACGCGCTGCTCGATGTATTTCTGGAGGATGTCGAGCCAGTTCTTCGAGAGCTCCTCCTCCTTGTGCTCGAGCCGGATCTTCCCGACGTCGAGCACGTACAGCTCGATGTCGTCGAGTCCCTCGAGCCCGAGCTGGGACATCGCAGCCTTGAGGTCCTCCTCGTTCTCCTCGAGGCTGATATAGAGCGCCTTGGACCCCGCCTTGACGTTCTCGTAGAGGATCGAGAACGTGAGCGCCGTCTTCATCGTCCCCGCGGATCCGGAGACGAGGACGACGGACCCGCGCGGGATGCCGCCATCGAGCGCCTCGTCGAAGCCGAGGACGTGCGTCTTCACGCGGTCCATGGAACGGCGAACGAGTCCGGCTCACGCGATAAAAGGCCTCTGTGCGAATTAT
>MGVZ01000012.1 GCA_001800745.1 Euryarchaeota archaeon RBG_16_67_27 | reverse complement strand
GAGGTGAGAAGATCGTCGACTTGTCGGAGGAGAGTGTCGTCTTTTTGCGTGTGACGCCGGGTCACGTGGAGCGAGCGTTGAGTGACTTGCGTCGGAACCCCAAGGTCAAGGAGGCCGAAGCCGTCATGGGCACCTACGATGTCGCCGTGACAGGCGCGTTCCGGAGCTCGGGGGACCTGGGGCGGTTCCAGGCCGAAATCGAAGCCAAGGACTTCTGCGAGGGCTCCTCGGTCCATCCTGGCTTCGAGAACTGGCGTCGCGAGGAGAAGGCCGAGGAGCCGGTCGCCGGCTGGACGCTAATCCGTGCCGTCGACGCGGAGCGGGCGATGAAAGAACTCCAGAAGGTGCCGTCGGTCCAGCGGCTCATCGGGACGACGGGGGAGTACAACCTCATCGCGCGGATCGGCGCAAAGGACCCGAATGCCCTCCAGGAGACCGTGATACGGGACATCCAGAAAGTTCACGGTGTCCGGCGGACGGAGACGCGGCCGAGCCTGACAAAGGCGTGAGGCACGGAGGGTTTTGATCCCTCCGGGTCTCCTTTTTCCGAAGTGATTCCTAGATACTTCCCTGGAGAGTACGATTCACGCCTGTGACTTGGCAATGCGCGATCGGACCGCTTACGACATCTCGAGCTGCGTACTGAGAACGCGGACGTTGACACGCGGCGAAGCGATTGTCCCCTCTAGGGATTTGACGGTGGAGGGCAGTCTCGTCCCAGGCCCAAAGGACACACCGCGCCCAGGAAATGCCATCGTTCTTGGGTCTCGGCGGAGCGAGGCGGTCAGGTTCGAGCCAACTCCTCAGGATCATCTCCATCTTTGAACACAACCGATAAGAGCCTGACCCGCCGGTACATGCCGCATGACCTGGAGGACAGGCTTTGCGGTCGCCGTGGCAGCATCCGGGGTCGTCGTTGTTATGGCGGGCTTGCTGATCCCCGCAGTTTGCGTTGTTTCCACTCCGGTTCCGCCGGATACGAGTTACCCACCTCTATGCAACCTCGACCTGACGACGAGGCTCGTGATCGTGTCGTCAGGTGTTGGCCTTGGCATGATGGGCGTCGCGCTTTTCCGGAGATGGACCGCCAATTCAAAGGGCAGATCGGCAGCGGAATCTGGAGATGAGCAGGCAGACTGCAGCCATCAGGGCCACACATTCATCCACTCGGCTAATTCCGCTGTGCTGGATCCGCAGGCGTTGCTTAGAGTCGGTTCCGAACGAGCCTCGTCTAGATAGACGAGTCTTGGCCTAAAATGGGGGGCCCAGAGTGTGCTTGTGACTCGCCTAACGAAAGTGACATCTTTGCTGACGCTCCAGAAACCACCTTGTCAAGGGTCGAGCGCGTCACAGGGGGGAAGCGCTTTCTTCTGTGACTTGAGGAGCCGATACGCCCCGATATCTACCACGATGAGCCTGATCTTCGCAGACCAGCCCAGAATCTACCAACCGCCGCAAGTGATAAGCCCCTCGACTCTCTCGCCATCGGTCGCTCACAGATACGGAAAACCTCCAACTTGTGCTTTCGGGTCTGGATAGCCTATCTTGAGTACATTGTTCACGCGCACGATGCCGAAGTTGGCTTCGGCTAGCCAAGGGTTCGTGAAAGGGTCACAAACGGATCCGGCCGGGTCGGACGTCCCCTTCGCGCACAAACCCTTATGGGCCGCACCTCGCATCGGCCCACGTGGGCAAGGCTTGGATCAAGGGCCGCAAGCACGACCGGTACTATCGAGCGGCGAAGCGACAGGGCTACCGGAGCCGCGCGGCGATCAAGCTCTCGCAGATTGACGACCGGTACGCCGTGTTCCACGAGCGGGATGTCGTCGTGGATCTCGGAGCGGCGCCGGGCGGCTGGTCCCAGGTCGCGCGGGAGCGCATCGGCCCCAAGGGGCGAGTGATCGCGCTCGACTTCGACACGATCGCGCCGATCGATGGCGTGGAGGCGCTGCGGGGGGACTTCTCACATCCCGACGTCCAGGTGCGACTCTTCGAGATCCTCGGGAAGCCCGCGGACGTCGTGATGAGCGACATGGCGCCGCGCCTCAGCGGGACCCGCCCGTACGACGTCGCGCGGAGCCTCGAGCTCGCGGACGTCGCCCTCGCGTTCGCGGAGCGCGCCCTCACGCCGGGGGGCACGTTCCTCGCGAAGGTGTTCCAGGGGGAGGGCTACCGGGAGCTCGTCGCCCGGGTGAGGGGATCCTTCGAGGCCGTTAAAGCGGTGAAGCCGCGCGCGTCCGCGGGTTCGAGCGCGGAGATCTACGTCCTCGCGAAGGGACGCCTTTGAGGGTTCCTCGAGCGCGATGGCCTCAGGCGCCGAGCGCCCGGGCCCTGTCCAGGCATTTCTGGGCCTCTGCGCGGTCCCCGAGCCGCGCGAGGACCTCCCCTCGGTTTAGCCACGCGGCGATGTACTTCGGCTGGAGCCGGACGGCGCGGTCGTGGCATTCCCGTGCGTCCTCGAACCGGTCCATCCGCGCGAGGGCCACTCCCTTGTTGTTCCAAGCGATCGCGTATCGCGACCGGATCGAGGTCGCCTTGTCGTACGCCTCGAGGGCCTTCGCGGGGTCGCCCATCTTCACGTAGACGTCGCCCTGGTTGCACCACGCGATCTCGTTGTCCGCATCGAGGCGGACCGCGATCTGCTGACTGCGGAGCGCCTCCTCGAGCCGCCCGAGGCGCTTCATCGCGACCCCGCGGGACGTCCACGCGTCCGACGGGCGGTGCCCCATCCGGATCGCGCGGTCGTAATGCCCGAGAGCCTCCTGGTACCGCCCCGACTTCGTGAGGCGATCCCCCTGGACGAGCTCGGAAAGGGACAGCCGGAACAGGACGGACCCCACGCCGAGCCCCGCGGCGGCGATCCCGAGGAACAGGACCGCGGGCACGACGTCCCCCGACAGGGACGACCAGGCGTAGAGGCGGAAGAACACGAACACGGCGACGAGGGCGGCGACGGTCCCGAGCACGACGAAATCGATCGTGCGGCCGGACAGCAGAGCCGAGGAGGACCGCTCGGACTCGGACAGCGCCGCGGAGACGGGGATCTCCCCGGCCTCGTCCTTCGTCTTCCGTTTGGACTTCCCGGGACGCCCGCGGCTCCGGGCCGCCTTCTCCGGCTCCGCGGGTTCCGAGGCTTCCGCGGACTCCGGAGGCGGCGCGAGCGCGACCTCCTGGAACTCCGCCCCACAGTGCGGGCATTTCGCGGCGTCCGCGCTCACCTCGTGGCTGCACAGCGGGCACTCGATTCGGATCTCGGCGGCGGGCGCGGCCTCGTCGATAACAATCGAGTCGAGGAGCTCGTCGACGATCTCGTCGTCGAGATCAAGGGACGTGTCCTCGCTGGATGAGGGCGCTTGCTCGGCAGGGGCGATGAGATCCTGGAGAAGGTCGTCCAAGCGCTCGCTCGAATCCGCCGAGACGAGGGCCATGCCGCACGACAGGCAGGTCGATGCGGTCGCGGGGTTCGCCACGCCGCACACGCGGCAGGAGAGGGTGCGCTCGTCGGTCACGTGTGTCCAACCCGGAACGACGTGGGGGCAGGGCGATAAACGTTGCGACCTGCGTTTCGGAAATGAAAGAAATGCGAAAGGTGGCACGGATCCCATCCGGCCCTGCGCCCGGCACGTGGTTTCATCCAGAAACCCGAGTAATATTGAATTGAGGCATTCTGCTCGAGATCCGCTGACCGAAACGGGGCGTCCCTGACGAATCCGGACAACCGTTATAACGAGACCGCGATTCGAGGAGGAGCACCGAGCACGGTGCATTCACCCACTTCGAGGGGGACCGGGACCGCCCCGACTGGCCGTTCCCGCTTTTCGGGTCTCCCTCACGCCATGAATTACCCACACCAGAGCCCAGCGGGGCGTTGTGGTCCTCCTCCCGATGCCTCGCGGGGCTCCCCCTTTTCGTCTCGCCGCGCGGTCAGTCCCAGAACCGCTTCGTCCGCGCGTACTGGACCTCCGCGGCGAGGACCTCTCGGAGGAAGTCGAGCTCCGTCTCGTGGTGCCCGCGGAGGATCCGCGCCGCGGTCTCCTCGCCGATCCCGCGGCCCATCAGGGCGAGCACCGCCTTCCGGCCGTGCGCCATGACGAGGCTCGCGCTCGTGAACAGGCGCTTCGCGAGCGCCCGTGATTCCCGGTCCGGTGCCTGGAGATCGAGCTTCGCGAGCCGCTCCTTCTCGAACGGCGGCACGACGGCAATCATGAAGCCGCCGCACATCGCACAGGTGACCTTCGGCCCCACGTCCCTCACGGCCTCCCTCCACGTCCTCCGGCAGTTCAGGCAGAGGAACGTCGCGGTCTCCTTCTCCAGGCGCGCCTTGACGGCCTGCAATGTCGCCGCGTCCGCCTTCTGTGGCACGACGAGGAGCCGGCCCGCGTCGAGGCCCGCGCGGCCGATCGGCGTGAGGCGGGTGACGACGACCTCGATCGCCCCGCTCCGGATGCCTTGGAGGACCTCGACGGTCCGCGGGATGTCCATCCGCTCCCAGAAGACCTTGTCGAGGACCTCTTCGAACAGCGGGGTGTTCTCGAACGTCCTCAGGAGCCGGGGAATCGAGACGCTCTCCCATTCGACGTCCCGCCGGAGGGCGCCGAACTTCTTCGCGACGTGAACGAACGACCACCGGAGGAACGCGGAGTTCTTCAGGATCACCCGGAGCAGCGGCTCCAGGGCGGTGGGGTCCTCCGGCCTCAGGATCTCGACGACCCGCTGCGGGTCCAGGCCCCGCGGGACCTCGAGGACGATCCGGTACGGATCCGTCTGCACGCCGACGGACTCCCCGAACCGAGCGCTGATCAGCGAGGAGATGAGCTGCCCGAGGGTCTCGTTCACCTTCGAGCCGAAGCACGCGTTCACGACGATGAGCTCCCGCGACGTCTCGATCGTCACCCGCGCGTCCGTCGCGACGGGCGCGTCCCCCGCGGACGCGAAGTAGTCCCGCAGACGGTCCGCGCCGAACGCGTTCACCGGATAACCGGACAGGTCCCGCTCGCGTCGGATCCGGCCGACCTCCTGAGCGACCTCGAACGGCACCGGGATGTCCTCCCCGACCCACGACGGCACGTCCCCGATCTCCCGGACCGGCTCGACGAGGATGTGATCCTCCTTCACGTCCGCCACCCGCCACGCGGTTCCCCGCATGATGAAGCTCTCCCCGAGCTTTGCGCTCTCCACGACGAACCACTCGTCGAGGGTGCCGATCGCCCGCCGGGAGCTCAGGTCGACGACCCGGTACGTCCGCACGTCGGGGATCATCGAGATGTTCTCGAAGAAGTACTGGAGGCTCTGCCCGCTCCGCCCGAGGCGGCCCTCGCGGGACCAGATCACCTTCAGGGACGCGAGCTGCTCGACGACCCCCTCGAACTCGACGCGCGGCAGGTCGCGGAATGGCCAGGCGCGCCGCACGGTCTCGAAGACGCGGTCCGCGGACGCGAAGCGCTCCGCGACCGCGATTCCGACAATCTGGTTCGCGAGGACGGACCGGTTGTCCGTCCGCACGGCGAGGGGCTCGATCTCCTCCGCCAAGGCGCGCCGCGCAATCGCGCACGCCTCTGCGAGGTCGTCCTCGTGCGTGGCGAGGATCAGCCCGTCGCTCACCTCGCCGACGCCGTGGCCGGAGCGGCCGATCCGCTGGACGATCCGCGCGACCTCCCGCGGGCTGTTGAACTGGAGGACGAAGTCCGCCCGACCGACGTCGATCCCGAGCTCGAGGGACGACGTGCAGATCAGCGCCTTCAGCGCCCCGGACTTGAAGTCGTCCTCCATCTGCACGCGCACGTCCCTCGAGAGGGATCCGTGGTGCACGCCGATCGTCGGATCCTGGTACCACGCGGCGAGGCGGGACGACAGGAACTCCGCGGTGTCGCGGGTGTTCACGAAGAACAACGTCGAGGCGTGCCCCTTCACGAGCTCGTGGCACCGCCGGAGCGCGGTGCCCTGGATCTGCTGCACGCGGAGGCGGTCCGCGATCTCCGCGTCCCCCGGCGCCCCTTCGGGCATCTCCACCCGGATTCGGATCCCCTTGGGCACCCGCGTTCGCACGATCTCCACGGGCCGAGCGACGCCGCCGAGGAACCGCGAGACTTCCTCCGGCGAACCGACGGTCGCCGAGAGCCCGATCCGCTGGACCCCCCCGCCCGCGAGATCGTGGAGCCGCTCGAGCCCGACCGCGAGCTGCGCCCCTCTCTCGTCGGACGCGAGCTCGTGGATCTCGTCGACGACAACCCAGCGCACGGTCCTCAGCTGGTCCCGGACGTTCCGCCCCGTGAACAGGATCTGGAATGTCTCCGGCGTCGTGATGAGGATGTCCGGCGGGGTGCGGGTGATCCGCGCGCGCTCCTTCGGCGGGGTGTCGCCGTGGCGCACGGCGACGCTGATCCCGAGCCGCTCCGCGAAGAACGTCATCCGCCGGAGCATGTCCCGGTTCAGCGCCCGGAGGGGCGTGATGTACAGGCAGCTCACGGCCTTCGGCCGTTCCGCGAGGATCCGGTGCAGGATCGGGAGGATCGCGGCCTCCGTCTTGCCGATCCCCGTCGGTGCGACGAGGAGGACGTTCGCACCCGCGAGGATCCGGGGGATCGCCTGGACCTGCGGCTCCGTGAACGCGTCGATCCCGAGCTCTCGCAGGACCTCGAGGATCCGAGGATCGAGACCGAGGGATTCCATCCGCCCGGCGGAACGGGGGACGGGGCCAAAAACCTGTGCGCGGGCCCCACGG
>MGVZ01000011.1:8441-18360 GCA_001800745.1 Euryarchaeota archaeon RBG_16_67_27 | reverse complement strand
CGGTCGACCAAGGGCAGCACCCCACGGTCGCTGACAACTTCCAGGACGGGTTCGCGTTCGCGGGCCAGTTCATCACGGCACAGTCCGAGGCGCAGGCCGTCGCGCTCCTGTCCGTCCGTCTCCTCGAGGGGGACGTGCGGAATCACCGCGGGCAGTTCAGCCCGGCCGCGCGGGCCGTCCTGGAGGCCGAGGCGCTCCCCGCGGAGGAGTTCCTCCGGGCGTACGTCCGGCCGTCGGACTTCATTTCCGTGATCCGGGGCAACCCGACCGTGTACGGCGTCTGGGACGCGGAGATCCAGCCGCTCAACGCGATGTACATCTACCTCGCGAAGCAGCTGACGGGGCGGTTCGACACGGAGCGGCTCGCGGATCTGTACCGCGCGCTCCGGGTCGCGACGGACCGCGAGATCGGGTACTTCGTCGTCGACGCGCGGCTCTTCCCGATCAGCGCGACGAACACGGGGATCTTCTACGCGCCCGTGAAGCTCTCCGACCACCCCGTCCTCGATCTCGATGACGGCCGGACGCTCCCGACGACGTTCTTCCAGATCATGGTCGACGTGGGCCGCGGGCAGAACATCCCCGTCCAGGACGTCCGGCCCGGGGACCAGATCCGGAGCCAGACGGTCGAGTACCAATCGAACTTCTACCGCTCGATGTTCTACCGTACGTACATCGGGTACTCGCCCGCGGACCTCGGTTCCTCGGACAAGGGGGTCCCCGGGTTCTCCCAGGCGCTCCGCGACTCCCCCCCGAACCCCGCGTGGAACCTGTCCCACTTCCGCGTCGTCTATCGGACCGCGTACCACAACCCCTTCGCGGACCCTGCAAACCACACGGACGCGTGGCGCGCGGTGAACTACGACGAGGCGCAGCGGATCCAGGCAGACATCAACACCGGGAAGGCGACGGGCGTCATCGACACGAGTACGAGCGCCGCGGTCACGAACGGGCTCGTCTTCGTGCGGTACTACGACGGCGCATGGGTGAACGGGACGGTCCTCGCGGGCGACGCGCCGATCCCCGGGGTGCGGATCACGGTCACGGACGAGCTGGGGACGCCGCACTACGTCACCACGTCGGACGCGGAGGGACGGTACAGCGCGCTCGTGCCCTTCGGCACGGTCAGCCTGACCGCGTCCGCGGGGAGCGTAATCCCGCGCAGCCTCGTGGGTGCCGGCGTCCTGAAGACCCTCACGCTCCCGATCACGATCGACCAGGCGATGCGGAAGGCCGAGGACCTCGACGGGGACGGCCGCCCGGACTGGCTCCTCTCCCGGGACATCGTCGTCGGCTCGAGGACGCTCCAGGGAAGCGCGTTCTTCGACCTGAACCGCGACGGGACGTTCGGCTCCGAGGACGCCCCCGCGGCCCTCGCCACGATCGCGCTCAGCCACAGCTCGATCCCCTACACCCGGACGGTCACCGCCTCCCCCGAAGGGACGTTCGCGGTCGGGTCCCTTCCGGACGGCCGGTACCGCGCGCGCGTGAGCCTAGACGGACGCACGGTGAGCGCCGCGGATATCGACGTGACCGCGTCGTCCGGGACGAGGAAGGACATCCTGGTCCCGCACGCGCAGATCAGGGGGGTCGCGACCGGGACCGCCGGGGCGGCCCTGGACGGCGCGACGGTGACGATCCACGACGAGGCGAACGGCACGGAGTGGTCCGCGGCTTCGGGTCCGGACGGTCGCTTCGCGTTCCAGCCGCTCCTCCCGGGGACCTACACGCTTGCCGCAGAGCGCGGGGAGCTTGCCGCGCAGCCCGCGCGGACGACCGCGGGCGGGCAGGATGTGTGGCAGAACCTGACCCTCGTGACGTCCGGGCGCGTCGCCGGGATCACCCGACTCTTCGGGACGGACCGGGCATACGCAACGATCGAGTTCCAGTCCGCGACGGACCCGGGCCTCGTGCGGTCCGTGACCTCCGACGCGACGGGCGCCTTCGGGGCCACCCTCCCCGTCGGGGAGTGGAACGTGAACGGGCGGCTCTACGTCGGCACGAGCCTCTACGCGACCCTCGGCCGGCTGTCCGTGGCCGCGAACCGCACGACATCGTACTCGCCGATCTTCGTCGACGGGGTGCGTGTGAACGGGACCGTCACGGGGGCCGGGACGACGTTCCGGGACCCGCGGACGACGGTCGCCTTCCTCAGTCCTTCGGGGGACTGGTGGATCCGCGCCGGGTTCGGCGGTGGCTACGTCGCCTTCCTGCCCCCCGGTCTCTACGACATCCAGTCGTTCACGCTGACGAGCGCGTTCTACGGCCCGGCGACGGTCCGCGCGGGCCAGCCTCTCGACATCCGCCTCGAGAACGCGACGATCTTCCACGCGGCCGTCTACCGCGACGAGAACGGGAACGAGTTCCAGGACGCCGGCGAGGAGGTCGGGAGCGCGCGGATCGACCTCGTCGACGGCCTCGGCCGACGGCTCCTCGCGGTCTCGAACGGGACCGGCAGCGTCTCCGTCGTCGGGTTCGCGGACCAGACGTATTCCGGCCGGATCGTGGCCCGGGGCTTCGAGGACCGCGCCGTGGGATCTGTGTCCCTCGCCACGTTCCAGCTCGATTCCCCGTACGCGCTGACTCCGAGCCGCGTGACCGTCGCCGGATCGCTCCTCCTCGACGGCACGCCGATCCTGGGTCGGACGATTCCGGTGCGGGCCGTGCCCGTGGACGGCGCCGCGAGGGCCGCGACCGCGACGACGGACTCGAACGGCGGATACCTCCTCGACCTGGTCCCGGGGACGTACGACTTCGTCGTCGACGAGAACGCCTCCGGCTCCGCATCCCGCAAGTTCCAGAACGCCGGTACGGACCGAATCGCCATCCGGGTCGGGGACGGGTTCGTGACGCTCGATCTCGAAATCCTCGTGCGCAACCGCGTCACCGGCTTCGTGCTCCTCGACGGCGCGCCCGCCGCCGCCTCCCTGTCCTTCGACGGTGCGGAGAGGCGCGACGTTGCCGCGACCGCCGCCGGCTACGAGGCGTACCTCCGCGAGGGCACGTACTCCGTGCGCGCGAGCCGGACGGTCCTTCCGGACGTGTTCGCGGCCCTCGACGCCCTTGCAATCTCCGGGCCGGCGGACGCATCGTTCACGCTCGAAAGGGCCGCGACGGTCACGGGCACAATCCGGTACGCGGCCCAGCCGCTCGAGCAGCCGACGCCAATCACGTTCACACGCGACGTCGGCGGGTCGTTCTTCATCACGGGGACCCCGGAGGGCCGCTACACCGCGTACCTCGTGCCGGGCATCTACACGATCACGATCGACAGTCCCTCGACTGAGGTCGTCGGCGGCGCGGTCCGGTACTATCGCTTCACCCTGGTCGACTCGATCATCGTGCCCCTGGGCTCAGCCGCGATCACGCAGGACCTTGACGTCTCCCGGATCCTCGACAACACGACCATCTCCGGGAGCGTCACGTGGCTGGGACTCGGGACGGACGCGACCGTGCGTTTCCTCGGGCGCGCGGGTGGCGCCCTCGACGCGACGGCGGCCGCTGCGCCGACGGGCGCATACACCCTGGGACTCTCGCCGGGGACGTACGACGTCCATGCGACCCTCGCGGCCGGCGGCGCCGCGTTCCTCGACCGGATCACCGTGCCCCATGCGGCTCCGCAGGCGCTCGACCTCGTCCTCGAGACCGCGCACCGGGTCTCCGGCGTCGTCACGGACCCCTCCGGGGCCCGCGCCGCGGCGGACGTGACCCTCGAGGCGAGCTCGCGGCTCGACGTCTCCACGGGCGCCTCCGGGGCGTTCGCGTTCCTCGCCCCCGAAGGGACGTACACCCTGAGCGCGACCCGATCCGGCACCGAGCAGGGCGTGGCCGTCGAGTACCGCGCGGAGACTCAGGTCGACGCGCGGGCGGACATCGTCGCGAACCTCCGGGTCGCGAAGGTCGTCCGGCGCGAGGTGTCCCTTACCTGGGACAGCTCCCAGCGCGCGACGATTGCCGCGGGCGGCTCCGCGACGTACATGATCGACGTCCACAACGACGGGAACGTCGCGGACACGTTCCTGTTGTCCGGGGAGCACGCGGCCTGGACCTTCGCGTTCACCCCTTCGTCCGTGTCCCTCGACTACGGGACCGCGGGCAACCGGACCTCCGTCAGCGTGACGATCACCTCCCCGAAGGACGCCCCCGTCGCGCACGGGTCCGTCCCCGTCGTCGCGACCTCGGCCACGGACGCGGGGACGCGGGGCACCCTGAACCTCGACGTGTCGATCCTGCGCAGTCGAGGACTCGACCTGAGGGTGGACGCCGCGACGGGGATCTTCGACGGCCGGTTCCTGAACCTCACCGTCGAAATCAAGAACACCGGGAACGCGGTCGAGTCCGTGACCATCGGCATCGCAAACCCGGACGACCTGGCAGCCTCGGGATGGATCGCCCGGCTCGCCCGGGAGTCGGGAGCCGCGACATCCGCGGAGATCCGGGACGTGTCCGTCCCCGCGAACGCGACGGTGAAGGTCCGCCTGCAGCTGCAGTCCACGGGAGGCGCGAGCGGCGCGGTCGTGATCGTCCAAGCCACGGCGCAGGACCTGCCCGCCCTCACGGATACGGTCGTCCACACGTTCCAGCTCCCGTCCCTCGACCTCCCGTCGGGGATCGGTGTCCGTGGGCCGAACGTCGCGCGCGAGCCGACGTTGAACACGCCCCTCGTCACGATCCTGGTCAGCGGCGCGGCCGCGGTCGGCCTCGCCCTCTTCCTCACCCGGCGGAGGCGATGAGATGCGCCGCGGGATCCTCGCCCTTGCGCTC
This sequence comes from Euryarchaeota archaeon RBG_16_67_27, assembly GCA_001800745.1. GTDB lineage: Archaea > Thermoplasmatota > Thermoplasmata > RBG-16-68-12 > RBG-16-68-12 > RBG-16-68-12. The sequence continues at coordinate 13,596 of MGVZ01000011.1, read as the reverse complement.
CTCGCCGCCCTGGCCGCCCTCGCCTTCGCACCGCCCGCGGCGGGCCAGGAGGTCTTCACGGACATCCGCGGCCCGGCCGCCCTGTCTCCGGGCCAGGTCGGTCAGTTCAACGTCTCGATCTCCGGCGGGCCTGCGGGCCCCGACGTGAACTACACGCTCGAGTTCTACATCACGGGGACGGACACCACGGGCGGCGCGCCGACATCTGCATCCCCCGGGCACGCCTCCGGAAGCCAGGCGCTGCATACGATCAACGTCACCGCACCCCAGGTAGACCAGACGGTCACCCTGATCGTGAAGATCAGCGCGAAGAGAGGGTCGATTACAGAGAACGCGACCGTGGAGAAGGCGATCGTGATCGTGACGCCGATCGTCCTGTCCGCGACCTTCGTGAACGGCTCGCCGACCGCCGCGGTCAATGTCACCGTCCGATTCTACGTCGACGACGCGCTCGTGGGAACGCAGACCCTCGCGCGGATCGCGGGGAACGGACAGGCGACCGCGTCGTTCAGCTACCTCCCTGCGAACCTCGCGGCCGGGACGCACCGGGTCCGGATCGAGGCGGACATCGATCGGAACGGGGCGATCGATCCCGCCCGGGGCGAGCTCGCGACCTCGGAGCTCTTCATCCGTGAGGCCGCGCCTCTGAGCTCAGGGTGGACGCTGGTCCTCGGGATTGCCGCCTTCGTGCCCGTGTTCCTCGTCGCGGCGGCCCTCCGCCGGCGGAACCGGTGATCAGCCGACCTCGAGGAGCCAGACGTCCGAGTGGTTCCTCAGGAGCATCCCGAGCCGCGTCCGCGTGATTCCCGCCCGACCGAGGAGTTCCTCGAGCTTGCCGTCGGGGGCCACCCGCCGCTCGCCGTCGACCCAGACCGTCGCGATCGGCAGGAAACGCACGGTCTTTGCGCCGACGTGGACGCGCGCGGCGGCGCTCTCGCGAAAGGTCTGCAGGACGATGTGGAGGGAGGTGACGGCGGTCGGTCGGACCTTCGCGTTGTAGAACTCCGCGGCCTCGCGGTGGACGTCGGCGAACGTACCGACACGTTTCGCGTACTCCCGCCAGCCGCGCTCGAACGGGGACCGCGGGGTCGCCATGCAGTGCGGGGTGACGGGGACGACCTCCTCGAACGTGGCGAGGATCGAGCGACCCTCCCGCAAGGCGCCGAGGAACTCCTCCCAGTCCGCGTACTCCTCGAGGGGCATCGCCGCGGCCAAGTTCCGTGCGAGGGAGACGAGGTAATTGTTCAGGCCGGAGACGCCGACCTTGGCCGCGAGGTCTTCCAGGAAGAGGTGGGTCGCGATCTCGACGAACGGGTTGCTCTCCGGCATGCGGGGCTCCGGGGCCATCAGTCGTCCCCCTTGAGCCGGGCGCCGCGCATCACGAGGGCGTACACGCACTCGTAGTTCCGGAGGAGGGCGCGGACGTGCTCCTCGTTGATGTTCACCTTGGGCAGGTTCACGGACGATGTCCTCGTGTCCCCGTTCCAGCCGCGAGTCGCGAGCAGGTAGGCGGCGAGGGGGTTCCCGGAGACCGTGATGTTCTTCGCGATCTCCTCGCGGAACCTCTCGTGGAAAACGCAGAAGTTGCACACGGCGATGTTGTGCACGTTCTCGTTGTACTCCTCCGCGACCGTGCGGTCCGCGGGACTCATCTTGCCAACACTGTACCGCGTCCGGAGGATCGTGGGGATGTAGCAGCACTGGCGCATCGCGTACAGATACCCGACGACGTCCCCGTCGACGTCCGTGATCGCCATGTCCGTGAGGGGGGTCACCTCCCCCTCGATGCTGAACGCGGTGCGGCCCTCGCGGACGGCGACGTTGAACGACGTCCAGCCGAGGTACGCCTCCTTCCCCATGCGGCTTGCGAGCTTGTCACCGACCCGCTGCCAGAACTCGACGACCCCGTCCGCGCCCGCCTTCTCGATCATGTCCTCGATCAAGGATGCGAGTGCAACGTCCAGCGTGGCCGACACCCCCTCACACGAAGGATGACAGGACGCCCTTCAGGTAGGCCCGCCACTCACGGTCCGCCCTGTCGGCGACGACGTCTCCCTTGAGCTCCCGCAGCCGCTCGATCACAAGGGCCACGAAGCGGTCCCAGTGGGCCGGGGTCATGTACGCCATGGACGTCCCGACCTCGTTGAACGCGATCGTGAGGATTTCCTCCAACGGGCCCGGACCGGCGAGGGCGCCGAGCCGCCCGCGAAGGTACGCCTCGACCTCCTTATTCTTCCGGAACCCCTTCGTCTCCTCGAACTTCTCCTTGAACAGGATCCGCGTGAGCTTCTTGAGCTCCGTCGCGACGGCCTCGTCGTACGACTCGAGGACCTCGGGCGTGATCGATTTCGATTCGAAGATGTGGCGGACGACGATCGACGTCTTCGCGACGTTGGAGAGGATACCCTGCATCTTCGTGAGCTCGACGGACTTCGTCGTGAGGAACACGAGGAACGCGCGGTCCCCGACGCCGCTGATGACGACCGTCCCCGCCTCGAACTGCTGAACGGACATCATCATGTTCTGACCGCTGAGCTGGTTGCAGATGTGACTCAGGTTCCCCTTGAGGAGGTTCAACAGCCGGTACTCGCGCGGATCCAGGATGTTCGGGATCGACGAGGCGAAGATCCTCCCGTCGACGCCGAGGAACATCGCGATGTCGAGGCCGTTCTCCTCCCGGCAGCGTTTGAGCTCCGTCTCGAGCAGGAGCTTGAGGTGCCCGGCGGTCCCGGCCTCCATCGTCTTGTCGATCTGGCCCGCGTAGGGCATCTACGCGCCTCGCTTCAACCCGTACGTGTTGAAGATGATCTGCAGCGCCTCTTCCGGCGAGTAGTCGTAGTCCCAGCTCTGCTCCATCGCCCGGAGGCGGGCGAGGACGCGCGACGGGGCCTTGAGGGCCTCCGCGGTCCGGATCGCCCCCTCGAACGTCTTCGCATGGGACCGGCCCGTCTCCTCGGGGATCTCCACGGGGCTCGCGCGCACGACGATCCCGATCCCGCGGGCGAAGAGGTATGGGTAGACGCCCTCGCCGTGGTGGGTCCCGCGCATCTTGATCAGTTTCACCGTGCGGTTGAACGCGCCGCCAATCGGGTAGTACTCGAGGTGGACCGCGCCGTCGCTCAGATAGATCGGCAGGAGCACGTCCTCCCCGATCGTCTCGCCCGGCCGGGAGTGCTCCTCCACCGTGCAGAGGACGACACCCAGCTCCTTGAGCGTATAGAACAGCTTGCCGATGAGCTCGCGCTGCTCGAGCTTGTCCTGCGTCGCCCAGATCACGGGCGTCATCGGGTCGATGACGACCCGCGTCGCGATGTTGTAGTCCGCGCGCGCCTTGACGAGCTGCGGGAGCTGCTCCTCGATCATCTTCTTGAAGTTCTTCCCCTTCAAGTGGATGAAGAAGAGGCTCTTCTCGTAGTACTTCCGCAGGTCGAACCCCATGAGGTCCGCCTCGCGCATGATCTGCTCCGGTGGCTCCTCCAGGGTCACGTACAGCGCCTGCTCCCCGTTCTCGATCCCCTCCATGAGGAACTGGATCGCGAACGTGGATTTCCCGGTGCCCGAGGAACCGAGGATCACGATCGTCGACTTCGGCCAGAACCCGCCCTCGATCAGATCGTCGAGTCCAGGAATGCCGCTGCGGATCTTCTGCGCTTGCGCCATGGCTCTGCCCCCCGCGCGTGCCCTCCGCCCCTATGGCCGGGGCTGCGCTGGGTCGGAATCGCGCGACGATGCCGCCTCGTTTTTAAAGGGATTCCGACCTGGGAATCCAACGTGATAACAAGGCGCGCTCACAGCTTGCCGCGCATCGCGTCGAGCTTCTTCGCGAGCTCGTGGTTGCCGGCCGCGACCGCGACCTCGCCCCGCGTCTTCTCGATGAGCGAACGTGCGACGTCCTGCTTCCGTTTCAGGGCGACGAGGGCCGTCGGGTAGTCGAACCGCATCAGGGCGTCGAGGATCCGCTCCATCCTCTCGAGGAACGCGGACGCCCGGTCGATGTCCCCGCTCCGGAGGTGCTCGAGGGCGACGCGGCGGAGTTCGCCGACGACATCGCCGAGACCGAGGAGGTACGCGGTGTCCGTGACGCCGCACCCCTTGGGCGTCGGGAGCTCATGGCCCTCGAGGATCGCATGGACGAGGAACGCCTCGCATGCCTCCTGCATCGCGTTCTCGACGAAACCCGCGTGGAAGAGGTCCGGGTGCCCGTCGAGGAGGCTCTTGAGCTTCATGACCTCCTCCCGCGCGTCGCGAATCGCCGCGGAGACGTCGTCGCCTCGGTGCATCCCCTGGATCCCGCTCCCGGCCAGGCGCGCGATCGTCCGCGACGACTTGATTGCGAGCTCTCGGACCTCGTCCTTCTCGTCGAGCCGAACCTCGATGTCGCCGATGACCTCGTCGAGGTTTTTCACGCGGCGAGGATGATGCATCCCGGTACTTGAGCGTTGGCTCTGCGATTCCCAGCGTTCGGCCCCGACCGCCTCGACTCGGGTTCCGGATCTGCCCGGCCCGGAGGCCTACGGGAGGTAGGTCCCCCTGACGACGCTCAGCTCGTTCGCCCGGACGACGACCGACACGGCGGCGGGCGCGGCATACCCGGGAACGGGGCCGAAGGAGACAAGGTACGTCCCCGGCAGCACGGACTGCCAGACCTGCCAGTCGTTGAACGGCGACCCGTTCACGAAAATCGTGCCCGGCACCGCCGGTTCCGTCACGACGCGGAGGATCCCGTGCGGCTTGAAGACGGCACTCACCGTGGCCGTCTGCCCGACGGCCAGGGTCACGGTGAGCGCAGCCGGGGTCTCGAGGTTCGGGACGTCCGTGAACGACAGCGTGTACGTCCCCGCGGGAAGCTTCACCCAGTTCAGGGCCCACTCGTCCCGGGCGACGCCGTCGAGCAGGATCTGCGTCGGGACTCCACTCGCTGTCCCCTCGACCCGGGTGGCGACTCGGAGGAGTCCGAACGTCGAAGGATCGGGGCCGGGGGACAGGTCGTCGCGAACGTACCTTCCGACGACCTCCGTGAGCCGCTCCGCGACGACCGCCGCCGTCTCCGGCGGGGGTCGTTGGTATCCGGCGACGGGCCCGAACGCGATCTGGTACTCACCGGGAGGGACGGCCATCCAGACCTGCCAATCATTGCGCCGCACGCCGTTCACCG
>MGVZ01000011.1:0-8428 GCA_001800745.1 Euryarchaeota archaeon RBG_16_67_27 | reverse complement strand
CCTGCCAATCATTGCGCCGCACGCCGTTCACCGTAATCGTCCCGGGCACCGCGGAATCCGTCCGGACGCGCAGCCATCCGCGCGCGAGATACTCGCCGTGCACCTCCGTCACCTCGCCCGACGCGACGGTCACGACCGTGTCGGACGGAGTGCCGAGGTTCGGTACGTCGGAGTAAGAGATCCGATGCTCGCCAGGCGCCATCTTCAACCAGTTCAGGGCCCACTCGTCCCGCCCGATCCCATCCACGAGGATCTTCGCGGGGACGCCCCAGTCGGGGTGAAGATCGATGGAGGTGAACACCCGGAGGAGCCCGGGCTCCCGGATCCGCGCGACGGCGCCGGACGACGCGCTCCCGCCCGCACCGTCGAACACGGTCAGCCGGACGGCGTAGTCACCCGGAGCCGCGTAGACGTGGTCCGCGTGGATCGCGGTCCCGAGAACGGTCGGGGTGCCGATGTAGCCGGAGGCGAACGTTCCGTCCCCGAAGTCCCACACGTAGTCGATATCGTCCCAGTCGAGGTCTCTTGCCAAACCGGAGAGACCAACGGACTCCTGCGCAATCGCGGTGACGGGGAGGGTCTCGACCGGGTCGACCGTGGGTGCCTCGTTCGCCCGGGCGATTGGCGCGATCAAGGGGTAGCGATCCTCGAACGAGCCCGAGGGGGTGGGGATGAGGAAGGCGGTGTCCCCGATCCCGTCGGGAGAGGTGCAATCGTCCTGCGCAGGGCCGCTGCAGGCGTCCGTGCCCTGGTACGCCCACCAGTTGTTCCCGCCGATCGGATACCCTGCCGTAAAGACAGGAGCGGAACCCCCGTAGGCCGTGACGCCATAGCCGCCCCCGGATTCTCGCGTGAAGTCATTGTGAAGGTACACGACGAAGACCTTGTACTCCATGTTCAGGAGGATGCCGCTCGTCACGCGCACGACGTTCCCTACGACGGTCCCGCCGACGTCATAGAATTGGAATCCGTTCTGGGTGCGCCAGATCTCGTTTGAGGCGACAACGATGTCGTGGGACATCGCGATCCGCATCCCCGACAATGATGCGGACACGTTGTTGTAGCGGAGAAGCATCCGGTCGGACCCGGACACGAACATTCCGTATCCCCCGCCAACCCGGTTCCCCTCCACGCGCATGTCGTCGGAGTCCACGATCTCGATACCTGTGATTCGACCCGATACCCCGTTCCCCGAGACCACGCCGCTCGACTGCTTGATGGTGATCTGGATGTCCCCGTTATCGAGGGCCTCGTTGTCTTCGAGAGCCAGCCCTTGCGTCGAGCGGATGACGATGCCGCCCCCGGCGTTCCGCGACACCTGGTTCGCGGAGATGATGAGCCCGGAGTTCTGGTGGCACTCGATCCCGTGCACGCGGTTGCTCTCGATCCGATTAGCCCGGAGGCTCACGTCCGAGGAGCCCCAGACGACGACGCCGATGTCGTTCTGCAGGATTGTGTTTCCGTCCGCCAGGACGTCGGAGGAGGCGTCGACGAGCAGGCCCTTGTCGACGGAGGCCGTATCCAGGTTGTTCGACGAAATCGTGTTCCCGCGAAGGAGGATGGACGAGGAATCCCACACCTGGAGGGCGGTGCGACGTGTGCCCGTGACCGTGCTCTCTACGACGCTCACGTTCGCGGAGGACTGCACGTGGATTCCGAGAGCCCCGCCGCGGACCGCGACACCGCGGAGAAGGCCGTTCTCGACGCGCTGCAGGGAGATCGCGGTTGTCGCAGCGCTCGCCTCGACGGTCTCGAGGACGAAATACGCGTGCGTGTTCGCGATCTCGATCGCGACGTCGAAATCCGTCGTGACATTCCAGTCCGCGATGATGTACGGATCCGCCTCGGTCCCCGATCCGCTCCGCACACCGTTCGCGGCCGTGAAGCCGGCATCGCCGAAGATGAAGATCGGCGGATGCGTTTCCAGGGTGGCTGCGGCCGCCCGGCCCGCGATCGCCGAAATCGCCACGACGGCGACCAGAAGACCCGCTACGCCCAGTGCCCGCCAACCGCTCGCGCCCACGGTGAATTCCCCCGAACGGAATCGGTGGTCCGTTTCATAAGGTTGTGGTCCTCCGGCGCCCGTCTATCCGGGGACCCGGGACCGGATCCGCTCCATCCGCTCGGCCTTCGCGCGGACGACCTCCGGCTTGCCGATATCCCGACGGGCGTAGAACGTTCCCGAGACGAACGCGAGCGCCTCCTCGGACAACGCCTCTGCGCGTTCGAGATCCTCCGCGACTCCGACCACCGCGAGGGACCGCGAAGTCGTCGTGTACACGTGCCCCGCCTTCTCGTCGACCGCCGCGTAGTAGACCCGCGCGCCGGCGCGTCGGATGCTCTCCTCGTCGACCTTGAGCAGCTCTCCGGGTCGCGGATGCGTCCCGTAGCCGGTGGGCACGACGTACTTGCAGACGGTCGCCGCGTGCGCGAAGCGTCCGCTCGACGGTAGACGGCCTTCCGTGAGCCGATGGCAAAGGCCGAGGAAGTCGTCCTCGAGGATCGGCAGGACGTTCATCGACTCCGGGTCCGCGAACCGCACGTTGTACTCGAGGAGCTTCGGCCCGTCGCGGGTGTTCATGAAGCCGCCGTACAGGATCCCCTTGAACGGCGTTCCGCGGGAGGCCATTGCCGCGAGGGTCTTGCGCATCGTGTCCAGGGCCTGCTCGTACTCGCCCCGGGTCACGAACGGGAGGAGATGGTCCGCATCGCTGTACGACCCCATGCCGCCCGTGTTGGGCCCCTTGTCGCCCTCGTACGCGCGCTTGTGGTCCTGTGCGAGCGGCGTCGGGACGAGATGCTTGCCATCGCAGAGCGCCTGGAGGGAGAACTCCTCGCCGACGAGCTTTTCCTCGACGAGGAACCGCGCGCTCCCGCCGACCCGCTTATCGAGAATCTCACGCCCGTACGCGAGCGCCTCCGCCTTCGACGCGAGGTGGTCGCCCCAGACCCGGACGCCCTTTCCGCCCGTGAGCCCGACGGGCTTGATCACGAACTCGAAGTCGCTGCCGTTCACGAACTCCTCGTAGGCGGCGAGGTCGTCGAACGACCAGAACTCCGGGAGGCCGGGGACCCGGTGCTCGCGCAGGAGCGACCGCGCGAACCCCTTGTCCGTCTCGAGGCGCGCGGCCTCCCGGCTCGGCCCGACCGTCGGGATCCCCGCGGCCTCGAGGGCGTCGACGATCCCCCGGTCGAGTGGCGCCTCGGGCCCGATCACCGCGAGTCCGGCGGCGTGGCCTTTCGCCCACGCGACGATTCGGTCGACCGCGGTCACGTCCCCAAGGAGGACGTCCACCGCCGCGCGGCGGATCCCGGGATTCTGGTTCCCCATCGCGGCGAGGATCTCCGCACCGCTCCGGCGAAGCGCTTCGACGATCGCGTGCTCGCGCCCTCCCCCGCCGACGACGAGGGCCTTCACGGGGGCCGGGAAGGACGGGGTCGCCTAAAGGGTTTCGTCCCAGGCCGATGCCCATCCGCAGCCGTCCGCGCGACAGACCGCGGCATCACCCAGGCGGGGCGCCCGCGGTGGACTCCGCCGCCTGCACTGTGTTCCTCAGGAGCATCGCGATCGTCATCGGGCCGACGCCTCCCGGCACGGGTGTGATCGCGCCCGCGACCTCGCGGACCTCGTCGAACTTCACGTCCCCGACGGTCCGGTAGCCCTGCTTCTTCGACGCGTCCGGGACGCGGCTCGTGCCCACGTCGATCACGATGGCGCCGGGCCTCACCATGGAAGCCCGGACGAATTCCGGCTGGCCCATCGCAGCGACGAGGATGTCCGCGCGCAGCGTGTGCTCCGCGAGGTCCCTCGTTGCACTGTGTGCGACGGTCACCGTCGCGTTCGCCCCGCGCGCCTTCTGGAAGAGGAGGGCCGCGAGCGGCTTTCCGACGATGTTGCTCCGACCGAGGATGACGACGTGCTTCCCGCCGGGATCGTGCCCGCTCCGCACGAGGAGCTCGACGACGCCCGCCGGGGTCGCAGGTGCGAACCGCGGGACGCCGATCAGGACGAGACCGACGTTCTCCGGATGGAAGCAGTCGACGTCTTTCCGTGGGTCTACCGCGGCGACGGCGGTCTCCGTCGAGATCTGGGACGGGAGGGGTTGCTGGACGAGGATCCCGTGGACCTTGGGGTCCGCGTTCAGCCGATCGATCTCCTGGAGGAGACGCGTCTCGGATGCGTCCTTCGGCATCGTCACCGTCCAGTGGTCCATCCCCATCTCCTCGCACGCCTTCCCTTTCATCTTCACATACAGCTGCGAGGCCGGGTTGTCCCCGACGAGGACGGCGGCGAGGCCCGGGGTGACACCTTTCGTGACGAGGCGGCCGAGGCGCGACGTCAGGTCCGCGCGAACCTCTTCCGCGATCCGCTTGCCGTCGATAATCTCCGCGACCATGGCCGTCCCCGGGTCGGGAAACACCAGGACCGATAAAGGCTTTCAGACGTGAGCCTCGCGCGGCCTGGCAACACGGCGGGCGGCGGCACGGTCTCTGCGCTCGGCGACGACCGCGTCCGGAGGGAGTTCGAAGCATGTTCCGATTCCGCATGCGTCCGACGCCCGCGTCAGACACCGCCGGCGGTCCTCCTCCATGGAAGGGGGGTCGTTATCAGGGAAGAAAACACTTAAGACGGGGACGCCTCTTGTACCCTTGCGGATGCACTCGGACGATTGGACTCGTTCCCTGACGGAACGTCAGCGCGAGGTCCTCTCGATCGTCGTCGAGAACAAGGTGTACCGGAACCGCGACTCGCGGATCCCGGAGCTCGCGGCCGCCATGGGGATCGCTCCCGCAGCGGTCGCGAAGCACCTCCTCGAGATCGAGAAGAACGCGCTGCTCGAGGTGACGGTGAGTCCGTCGGAGCAGGGGAAGCGCGTGTACGAGGTGCTCCGGCTCGAGCCCCGGCCGCCGCGCCGCCAGACGGAAGAGGCGCTGGACCCGTACAAGGTGCGGATCCTCCGGTTCCTCTCGGGCCACCCGGAGGCGAGTGCGAACGAGATCACAGAGGAGCTCGGGTTCTCGGAGTACACGACCCTGAACAGCCTGCGCGTCCTCACCACGGTCTCCCTGGTCGCGAAGCAGCGAGGACCTGCGATGCGGAGAGGCGTACCCCCGTTCGTGTACCGGCTGACGGCCTACGGGAACGACGTGACCCGGCGCCTCGACTGACGGACCGTCGCAAGGCACTTGTATCGATCTGCGCCTAGGCGACGCCACCGTGTATGACGTCCTCGTCGTCGGCGCGGGCCCTGCGGGGGGCATGGCCGCGGGTCGGACCGCGGCGGCGGGCTTCCGGACCCTCGTCGTCGACCGGAAGAGGGTCCTCGGGGAGCCCGTCCAGTGCGCGGAGGGCGTGAGCCGCTTCGGACTCGTATCGAACGGGATCGCGCCGAAGGAGGAATGGATCGCGCAGACCGTGGCCGGGGCCCGGTGCGTCGTCCCGAGCGGCGCGTCGTTCGCCGTCGCGGAGGCCCCCGGGTACGCGCTCGACCGCGCAGCGTTCGATCGCTGGCTCGTAGACGGGGCCGCGGGCGACGGGGCGGACATCCGGACATCGACCCGGGTCACCGAAATCGTCGCTCACGGCGGAGGATGGCGCGTCCGCGCGGGCACGGAGGCGTTCGACGCCCGGATCGTCATCGCCGCGGACGGCCCCACGAGCCGGCTCGCGCGGTCCCTCGGGCTCCTGCGGCGCCAGGAGGCGATCCCCGCGTACGAGTACCGCTTCCGAGTGCGCGACGTCCCGGACATCGACCCGGACCGCTTCCTGCTCTTCGTCGGCACGAGGTACGACGGAGGCTACGCGTGGATCTTCCCGCGGGGGGACACCGCGAACGTCGGCGCGGGTGGCCACATCGACGCGCATGCGGCTGCAGTCGCGTTCTGCCGCGAACGGGGAATCGACCTCTCCCGGCGGGTGCGGATCCTCGCGGGCACGATTCCGTACCGCTACGAGTTCACGTCGTACGCGCTCCCGGGATTCGCCGTCGTCGGCGATGCGGCGGGGGTCGCGAACCCGATGAACGGCGCCGGGATCCATGCGGCGTTGTTCAGCGGGCGGATCGCCGGGGAGTGTGCGATGATCGCCCTGGACCGTGAGGACCCCTCGCACATGGCGGTCTACGACCGCATCCTGCGAGCGTCGCCGTTCCTCGACCCGCTGCTCCTCTGGATGATCGAGCGCGTCCGCACCTGGGACGATCGCCTCATGAACGCCGTCGGCGCGGAGCTCGACGGGAACGGATGGCGCGCGGCCGACCTGAGGCTCGCGCTCGCGGCAGCGTTGCGAAGCCCGCGGCTCTTTCTCCATGCGCGGGAGTTCTACCGGATGGTCCGCGCGCTCGAGCTCTGCGAGCGCTTCGGTTGGTGAGCGGCACGAGGCTCGCCGTCGCCTCCGCGTCCATCGATCGCCTCCCTTGAATCCTCCCCTGAAGGTTTATTTCCAGGGTCACCATTCCGACCCGGTAATCCGATGGTGGCCGCCCGCCGCGCGCTCCTGAGCGTCACGGACAAGGAGGGGCTCGTCGACTTCGCGAGGGGCCTGCGTCAGCTCGGTTTTGAGCTCATCGCCACGGAAGGAACCGCGCGGTCCCTGACGGACGCCGCCCTCCCGGTGATGACGGTCTCGGAATACACCGGGCTCCGCGAGGGCCTCGGGGGGCGCGTCAAGACGTTGCACCCGCGGATCTTCGCGGGGATCCTCGCCCCGCGCGGGGACGAACCCGACCTCAAGGACCTCGGTGCGGTCGCGATCGACCTCGTCGTCGCGAACCTGTACCCTTTCGAGACCGTCGTCGCGAAGCCGGGCGTCGAGCACGCGGAGGCCGTCGAGAACATCGACATCGGAGGCGTGTCCCTCATCCGCGCTGCGGCGAAGAACAAGGAGCGGGTCGGGATCCTGGTGAACCCGCGACGGTACCCGGACGTGCTGAGCGCTTTGAAGGATCATGGGACCCTCCCCGCCTCCCTGAAGGACGACCTCGCGAGGGAGGCGTTCGAGTACACGTCCCGGTACGACGCGGCGATCTACAACTACCTGTGGCGGCACGGCGGCCATGCGCTGCCGCCCTCGATCCGTCTCGCGTTCGACAAGGCCGCCGACCTCCGGTACGGAGAGAACCCGTACCAGAAGGCCGCGCTGTACCGCGAGCCCACGGCGTTCGCCTCGGCGGCGAACGCAGAGCGGTTGCAAGGGAAGGAGCTCTCCTACAACAACCTCGTCGACCTCGACTCCGCGCTACGGGTCGCCCTCGCGTTCGAGCGACCCGCTGCGGTCGTAATCAAGCACACGAACCCGTGCGGAGTCGCGCTCGGTGCGTCCCTCGCCGACGCGTACAAGGCCGCCCACGCCGCCGACCCGATCTCCGCCTACGGGGGAATCGTCGGGTTGAACCGCGCGGTCGACCCGGCGACGGCGAAGGCGATCCGGCCACATCCCCTCGACGCGATCATCGCCCCCGGCTACGAGCCGGACGCCCTCGCGATCCTCAAGGAGAAGAAGAAAGGGGGCTTCCTCATCCTCCGCACCCGCGGGGAGTTCCGTCCCGACGGTGGCCCGGAGATGGTGAAGATCCTCGGCGGCCTCCTCGTGCAGACGACGGACATCCCCGACCTTCGGCCGGAGACGTGGAAGGTCGTGACGAAGGCGAGCCCGACGCCGGCCCACGTCCGCGACCTGATCTTCGGGATCCATGTGAGCCGGTTCGTCAAGTCGAACTCGATCGTCCTGGTCAAGGACGAGCGCACCGTCGGGATCGGCGCGGGCCAGATGAGCCGCGTTGACTCGTGCCGGATCGCCTGCTTCAAGGCGAAGGACGCCGCGAGGGGATCCGCCGCCGTGAGCGACGCGTACTTCCCGTTCCGGGACGGCCTCGATGAGCTCGCGGTGGCCGGCGTCGCCGCGGTCGCGCAGCCTGGCGGCTCGATCCGTGACGCGGAGGTCGTCGCCGCCGCGGACGCACACGGGATCGCAATGGTCTTCACTGGCCTGCGTCTCTTCAAGCACTGAGGGGGGACGATGCCGCAGATCCGCGTCGGCGTTCTCGCGTCGGGCCGCGGCACGGACTTCCAGAGCCTCGTCGACGCGCGGGATCGAGGCGACCTCGATGTCGACCTCGCGGTCCTCGTGTGCAACGTACCCGGGGCCCCGGTCCTTGAGCGCGCGAAGAAGGCGGGCGTTCCCGCCGTCGTCGTGGACCACCGCGCGTACGGGAAGGACCGCGTCGCGTTCGAGACGGAGCTCGTGAAGGTCCTGAAGGAGAGCCGCGTCGATCTCGTCGTGTTCGCGGGGTTCATGCGCCTCGTCACGGAGCAGTTCATCGGCGCGTTCCCGGGGAGGATCATGAACATCCACCCCTCCCTCCTCCCCGCGTTCCCGGGAGCGCACGGTCAGCGGGATGCACTCGCACACGGCGCGAGGGTCTCCGGC
>MGVZ01000010.1 GCA_001800745.1 Euryarchaeota archaeon RBG_16_67_27 | reverse complement strand
GGTCTGAGGTGGGCCTCGATGAACACGGCTGCCATCCGACGGACGAGGCGTCCCCGGAGCCGCCCCCCCGCGCGCGTGTCCGCTCCATAGCATTCCTCGGAGTCGTCTCGGTCCTGACCGCGGTCCTCGTCCTCTCGAGCCTCGCCGCGTACGCGACCCTCGGAACCCGGCCCCAGGTCGTCCTCCCTCCCGGCGCGACCGTGTACTACAACGAGGCGTGCGGGGACTGCGCGGTGTACCTGTCCACGGAGCTTCTCCCGGCGCTCGAGCGCGCGGGCGAGTCGTCCGTCGTCGTGAAGGACTACATCCGCGACCGCGCGTATCGCGCGGAACTCGTCTCCCTCAACGACGCCCTCGGGATCCCCTTCGAGCTCCAGAGCCACCTCGCCACGCTCGTCGCGGTGGGCGGCACGATCACCGCGTTCGAAGGGCACGTCCCTGCCTCGCTCATCGAGGAGGCGCTCGCCCTGCCCGAAGCCGGCCGACCTGCGCGCGTGCTCGTCTACCAGGACAGCATGTCCGTCGTCGAGTCGTACCGGGCGTGGGCGTTCCGGGGGGAGCCGCAGACCTACTCCGTGTCCACGCCCCTGTCCGTCTACCTGGCGTGGTACGCGGCGAACGTCGGTCCCATCTCCGCGCCGCTCCCTCCCGCGTCCCTGCTGCCCCTCGTCCTCATCACGGGGCTGGCGGACGGGCTGAACCCGTGCGCGTTCGCCGTCCTCTTGTTCTTCGTCTCGTTCCTCTACGCGGTGCGGGCTCCCCGCGGCCAGGTCCTTCGGATCGGCGCGACGTATGCGTATGCGGTCTTTCTCGTCTACTTCCTCATCGGCCTGGGGATCCTCGGCGCGATCATCGTGAGCGACGACCCCCACCTGATCGCGAAGGTCGCCGCGATCGCGGTGATCCTCCTCGGCGGCTTCGCGCTCCTGCGCCTTGTGTTTCCCCGCCTGCCATCGACGGGGGCCGTCGCCTCCACGACGTGGCCTCGGGTCAAGGCGCGGCTCCTCGACGCGTCCGCGCCGTCGGCGGCCGTCGCGGGCCTCCTCGTGGGCCTGTGCACGTTCCCCTGTTCCGGCGGAGTGTACGTCGCGATCCTCGGCCTCCTCGCGTCGAACACGACGTTCCTCGAGGGCCTGGCGTACCTGTACCTGTACAACGGGATGTACATCCTGCCTCTGTTCGCCGTCCTCGTCGCCGTCGCGAACCGGAGGGTCGCCCTCGCGGCGACGCGGTGGGAACGGTCGAACGCGAAGCGCGTTCGAGCGGCGATGGCAGCCGCGATGGTCGGCCTCGGCCTCGCGATGCTCGTCGTTTCCCTGTGACGTCAGGACGGGTTCTTCGGGGTAGACCCGCATGCGGCTCCCCAAGCCGCGGCCTACGTCCGCGCGCTCTCGAAGGTGGGGCCTGCGCGCTCGGTCGCAATCGCCGCCTTCGCGTACTCGATCGCTCGATCCACGGCCTCTCGCGGTGTGTTGACCGGCACGAAAAGACGGGCGTCGACACCCGCTTTGTCCATCGGCCACGTACGGAGGGCGAACACGGTCTTCCCGAGGTCAAACGCGTGGGCCATCTCGCTCAGGGTGCCGTAGGAGCCGTTCACGGCGATCAGGGCGTCCGCGGTGCGCACGATCACCAAATTCCGCGCCGTGCTCATCGCTGTCGCGATCGGTACGTCGATGAAGGGGTTCGCGTCCGCCTTGTTCCCCGTCGGGAGCACGCCGATCGTGAGGCCGCCACCGCGCTGCGCGCCCTTCGCGGCGGCCTCCATCACACCGTTCAGGCCGCCACAGACGAGGATCGCGTCCGCCCGGGCGATGAGGTGTCCGACCTCCTCCGCGAGGCGCACGCCCTCGGGGGACGCGGTCGAAGCTCCGCCGATGACGCCGATGATCGGTTTCCGTGCCATGGGGGACCTCCTCGGACGCGCAGCCTTCCTATAAGGGTTTACCCCGACGTTTTCAGTGGTGAGAACGAGACCTCTCCAGGAGGGCCGGCAGGCCGTCCAGCGAGCGGATGTGTGGGCACGGGATTGGAGGGTCCTCGCCCCGGCACACGACGATGGCGTGGAGGCCTGCCTGCCGCGCACCGAGATAGTCGGTCTCGAAGCTGTCACCGACGTGGACCGCCCGCTCCGGCGTCGTGCCCGCGCGCGCGACGGCGGCGAGAAAGATCTTCGGGTGCGGCTTCTCCGCGCCGACCTCGAACGAGTACGTGATCGTGTCGAGGAACGGCGCGAGGCCCGTCCGTCGCAGGGTCTCCGGAAGCTCGTGGGACGCGTTCGAGATCACGCCGATCCGGTAGCCTTTCGCCCGGAGGGTGCGCAGGGTCTCGATTGCGTCGGGATACGGGCGCCAGGCGAGCGGCCGACTGAACTGCGCGTGAATGTCGTCGAGCATGGCGTCATCGGATTCGAAGCCGAGGTGCTCGAGCACCCGCGCGTTCACGGACCGGTAGAACTCCGCGGCCCGGTCCTCGCCGAGGGGCCGAATCAGGCTCACGACCATCTCGGGTGCCCGCAGGAGCCGGACAACCGCGCTCCGGTCGAGGCGATGCCCGCGGGACGCGAGGACGCGGTGGAAGATGTCCTCGGCGCCCGGTTCCGCGCGGAGGAGGGTGCCCCCGACGTCGAGGAAGACGTGGCTGACTTCCCGCACGGCCTCTTCGGGCCGCGACGGCGCGATCGGCTCGACCACGGCGAGGGACCCGCATGGGACCGCGAGGCCAAATCCTTGACGCTCGGCTTTTTCCCGCAGTCCGCCTTTCTCCGGCGAGGCGGATCCGGATGACGAAGGACCCCACAAGAGCCCATTTCGCCGGGACGGACAGGGACCGCGCCGCGTTCGAGGCTGGAATCAAGCTCGGTTCGATCCTCCATCAATTCGTCGGTGCGCCGCTTACGGCGGACACCGCCGGGGCCCTCGAGCGCGCGATCGAAGCGGGGACGCGCGTGCAGCCCCTGGTCGAGGCCGTCCGCGTGCGGATCGACCGCGGACGCCTGCGCACCCGCGGCCCGTACGCGTACGCGACGGTGAGCGAGGACCTCCTCGATGCGGAGGTCACGGTCCGCGTCGGACGGGCCCGCGCGGTCGGCGTGCTCCGCTACGTGGCAGAGCTTGACTACCCGCTGATGTATTTGAAGGACATCACCGGCGGCCCCGCCAAGGATTAATAACCGTACCCCTCATCGCCGCGGCCTGATGGCGCGCGGAAGGGGCTCCGAGGTCGAGGTCAAGTTCCGCCGGGACCTCGGGCTCCTCGAGATCACGATGATCGGTTTCGGGCCGACGATCGGCTCGACGATCTTCCTCCTCGTGGGGCCGGGGTTCGCGATCACGGGTCCGTCCCTCGTCCTCGCCTTCGGGCTGAACTTCGTCGTGACGATGTTCACGGCGATGGCGTACATGGAGCTGAGCTCCGCGTTCCCGGAGACGGGGGGCGGGTACCTCTGGATCCGCCGCTCGATGCGGGACCCGTGGGGGTTCCTCGGTGGTTGGCTCTCCTGGTTCGGGCACTGCATCGTCGCGTCGTTCTACATCTTCGGCTTCGGCCTGGGCGCGGTGATCATGCTCAAGACGTTGCTCGGCACGCAGACCCTCGTCCTGGCGGGGCTCGGGGAGGGCGCCCTCATCCGCATCTTTGCCGTCCTCGCCGCGGGGGTCTTCATCCTCCTGAACTACCGCGGCACGAAGATCACCGGGCGTTGGGAGACGATCGTGACGACCACCCTGATCGGGATCGTCGTCGCCTTCATCGTCTTCGCCCTGTACGCCGCGTTCTCCGGGCCGTTCCCCTCGGACCACTTCCAGCCGTTCTTCCGCGGCGACACGAACTGGGCGCAGTTCCTGTCCCTCCTCGGGTCGATGGGGTTCACGTTCATCGTGTTCGAAGGATACGAGATCATCGCGCAGACGGGCGAGGAGTGCCGGGAGCCCGAGAAGAACATTCCCCGAGCGAACATCATCGTGATCTGCGTCTCGACGGTCATCTTCGTCCTCGTCGCGTTCGGCGCGATCGCGGTCGCGGGGGACTGCGTCGGGACGGACCCGCAGGACCCGTGCCTCGTCCTCTCGGCCTCGCCGGACCCCGTGGGCAACAACAACGCGATCGCCGCGATCGCGGGCCGGATCATGCCGTTCGGCCTCTACATCGTTACGTTCGGAGTCGCTCTCGGCGCTCTCGCGGCGCTGAACTCCCTCGTGTTCTCCTCGAGCCGCGTCTCCTTCGCGATGGGCAGGGACGGAACGATCCCCAAGGTCTTCGGACGTCTCCATCCCAAGAAGCGGACGCCCCACGTGTCGATCGGCGCGAGCGGTCTGATCATCGTCGTCATGACGCTCACCCTCGACATCAACACCGTCGCTGCGAGCGCGGACATCATGTTCCTGCTCCTCTTCCTCCTCGTGAACTGGGCCGCGATCGTCCTCCGGCGGACGATGCCGGACGTGAAGCGGCACTACCTGATGCCCCTCTTCCCCCTCATCCCGATCATCGGCATCGCAACGAAGTTCGTCATCGCGATGAGCCTGTGGGCGATCGAGCCGTTCGCTTGGTTCGTCGCCCTCGGCTGGATTGGGCTCGGCCTGGCCGTCCATACGCTATACCAGAAGAAGGAGGTCGTCGCAGGCGTGGCGAAGGCGGTGGAGGCGATCCTTCCGGCGCCTCGCGCCCGGTACCGAATCCTGCTGCCGATCGAGGACTTCGAGCGCGTCGAGCTCGTGGACTTCGCGGCCCTCGTCGCGCAAGTGGAGGACGCGGAGCTCACCCTCCTCCACGTGATCGAGGTGCCGCCCGCGCTGCCGATCGACGCGATCGACCGGTTCTACGTCTCCGAGGTCCGGTGGAATCTGGGCAAGCTCCGCCGCCGCGCGGAGGACGCGGGCGCGACCGCGACCGCGCGAGTGGAGGTGAGCCACAAGGTCTTCGATGCGATCCTCGAGAACATCCAGGAGGACGAGACGGACCTCCTCATCCTCGGGTGGAAGGGCGGCTGGCGCAAGGGACGGATCCTCGGGACGAACGTCGACCGGTTCGTCCAGGAGGCCCCGTGCGACGTCGTCGTGTTCAAGGGCGCGGGCCTCAAGGAGCGCCCCGAACGGATCCTGGTGATGAACGCGCCGGAGTGGCACGTGTCGTACGCGACGGGATACGCGATCCTCCTCGCGAAGAAGCACAAGGCCCGGATCACGGTCTTCACCGCCGCGCAGACGGACACGGAGATGGCAAAGGAGACGGCGTACAGCGCGCGCCTCGCGGAGATGTGTCGCACGCACGGCGTCGCGTTCGAGGAGAAGTTCCTGAAGACGCGGAGCATCGCCGACGCCGTCGTCGCGGAGGCCGCGACGTACGACCTCGTCGTCCTCGGCGCGAGCTCGGAGTGGCGACTCACGCAGTTCGCGTTCGGTCCCATGCAAGACCAGATCGCACGGCGGATCGCGGCGCCGACCCTGATGGTGCGCAGGATCCGTCGGAAGGAGTCGTGGACGCCGCCGGCCGTCCCCCTCCCGGCGAGTCCGCCTCCGTCGCCTTGACGGACGGGTCAGGGACCTTTTATAGCGCATCGACGATTCAGGAACTCGGAGCTGGGTATGGGAGCGGCCCTCAAGATCGGGATCACGGGCCTCCCAGGCGCGGGCAAGACGTACGCGCTGCTCAAGGTCATCGAGATGCTCGAGGCCGACGGGCTCAAGGTCGGCGGGATGATCACGGAGCCGATTGTGAAGCGGAACCGCCGCGAGGGTTTCTACGTGATGGACTACGCGACGAAGGAGAAGCGCGTGTTCGCCTCGCGGGAGATCGAGTCGAAGACGATGGTCGGTCGGTACGGCGTCGACATCACGGCCCTCGAGGAGGTCGGGGTGAACGCCCTCCGGAACGCGACGGAGAACGCGGACGTGATCGTGATCGATGAGGTCGGGAAGATGGAGGTCGAGAGCCCGAACTTCGTCCAGTCGGTGAAGGACGCGCTCGACGCGGACAAGCCGCTCATCCTGACGCTCCACAAGAAGTCCCGGAACCCGCTCCTCCAGGATATCCGGCGGAGGGACGACGTGCGGATCCTCGAGGTCACCCAGGTGAACCGGAACCTGCTCCCCTACAAGATCGTGAAGCTGATGAAGGGCGAGGTCCTCTGAGCCCGGGGTGGTCCCTCCCCGAAGTCCGGATGGCGGCCCCGTGACGCTCCCGTTCCCGACGGTCGAGGTCGTCGAGGGTCGTGCGCGCCTCCTCGTGCCCGATGTCCCGCGACGGAAGGGCCCGCTGCCTCGGGGCGACGTCCCGTTCTACAACCCGACGAACGCGGTGAACCGGGACGTGAGCGCGGTCCTCCTCGCCCGATGGCCTGGTGGCCTCCGGGACGCGTTCGACGGGCTCGCCGCGACGGGCGCCTGGGGGATCCGGATCGCGCTGGAGGCCTCGGTCCCTCGCGTCGTGTTCAATGATCGGTCCCGCGACGCCTGCGACCTCGTCCGGGCGAACCTCGACCGGAACCACGTCGACGGGGAGGTCCGGACCGCGGACATGCAGGACGTGCTGCGAAGCGAGTCGTTCGACTTCGTCGACATCGATCCGTTCGGGCCGCCGACGCCCTTCCTTCGTGCCGCGATTGCGGGCGACCGTCCGGAGTTCGGGCTGGGGGTCACCGCGACGGACACCGCGCCCCTCAGCGGGACGTACCCGGAGGCGTGCGTCCGGCGGTATGGCGCGCGGCCGCTCCGTTGTCCACAGGGACACGAGATCGGCCTGCGGATCCTCATCGGCCACATCGCGCGGCGCGCGGCGGAAGCGGGTCGGGTCATCGAGCCTGTCCTCTCGTTCTCCGCGGAGCACTTCCTCCGAACGCATCTCCGCGTGCTTCGTGGCCGAGACCCGGCGCCCATCGCGACGTTCACCCGCGACCCGGACGGCGGCTTTCACCCGTGCGAACCGTCCGAGCGCGGGTCGATCGGCCCCCTCTGGTCCGGCCCCCTCTCGGATCGGGAGGTCCTCTCCCGCCTGCGGACGACGGAGTGGTCGCGATCGCAGGCCGTGCGACTCCTCGATGCCCTACGGAGCGAAGCGGACCTCCCACCGTTCTTCGCATCGACGGACGACCTCGCCCGGCGGCTCCGGGTCTCACCGCCACGGCTCGATCGGTTCCTCGATGCGCTCCGGGCAATGGGCTACCGCGCGGCCCGGACGCACTTTGATCCGCGCGGGGTGAAGACGGACGCGCCCATGGGGGACATCGAGCGCGCCTTCTCGGAGGCCACGAACTAGCGGACCCAGGGATGGTTGAGCGCCTGCCACTGGAACCCGAAGGACGCTTCGCTCGCGGTCGCGTAGTGGTACAACGCGGTCACAAGGATCGCGTGGACGACGGACCAGAGGACGGTGAGGAGGAGCCAGTACAGGACGCTCGCGAAGACCGCGAGGCCCCCTCCGTCGCCCAGCGCCCCCCAGAGGAAGGGCACGAGGCCGACGAGGAAAAGGAGCGCGAATGTCACACCCGTCCCGAGGACCCCGCACTCGTCCGCGCTCCAGATCTCCTTGAGGAGGGTCCGGCTCCTCCGGAACGCCTTCACGGGGCCGAGGCCCTCCATGACCACCGCGGGAAGGACGAACACGGACGCGATCGGCCAGCTCGCGCCGAAGACGCGGGCGACGACGCGGCTTGCGCCCTCCCAACGAAGGGACGCGAGGCGCGCGCACACGCCGACGGTCGACGCGACGAGAGACCATCCTAGGAGCCGGAAGACGCTCGCGTTCGCGGCCTGCAGCCCCTCGGCCAGCGTCGGCTTCCGCCCGTCGAGGCGGGCGTGCGCCGCCCCGAGGATCGCGGCCATGAAGTACGTCGACAGGAAGTACGTGATCAGGTACGCGACGAAGAGCTCCTGGTACAGGAACGAGCTGCTCGGCGACGCGGGCGGGAACCCGAGGAGGACGAGGCTCAGGGTCACGAGGAGCCAGACGAAGCCGATCACGACGAGGGCGAGGAGGGGGATCGCGAGGAGGTTCGAGTCCTTCAGGAGGACGCGGAGGCTCGTCCGCGTGAGGTGGAGTCCGCGGCTCAGGTGGCCGCGGAATCCGGTCGGCGTCGGTCGGTGAGCCTCATGGCTGAAGTGAGAGCGTTCCGTCGAGTGCATCCGGCCGCGGAACGTCGGGCACCCGGCATAATCCTTTTGTCACAGCGGCCCCGCCTCATGGTCCCTCGAGGCGACGCTGCTTCCCCTCGTAGGGCGCGCCGAGGACGCGCGCGATTTCTGACGCCTTGCCCTCTCCGATCTTCGGGACCGCCTTGAGCTCCTCCGACGAGGCCGTGAAGACCGCGCGCACGGAGCCGAACCGCTCCAGGAGGTTCCGGGCGAGGGTCTCGCCGACGTTCGGGAGGCCCTCGACGAGGAACCGCTGTCGCTCCTCGACGGACATCTCCTTCGGCTTGTGCCGGAGCCCGTACGCGGCGGCCTCCTTGTCCTGCCGCTTCCAGATCACGCTCAAGAGGAGGGCGGTCTGGTCCTTGTCCGCGGTCGTGAGGACGGGCACGTGCTCGACGACCTCGAGGGCCACCAGAGCCCCGAGGATCGACTGCGGCTGCCGGAACGTGGAGATCTCCGCGATGTCCCCCTCGAGGATGAGGAGCGGCTGCGGGTACGCCTCCCGCAGCCTGCGGACCTGCTCGAACAATCGCTTGCGCACGAGGCTGTTGAAGAAATCGGGAAGGGCCTTGCGCTCGATGCCGATCGGGCCGACGACGTAGTCCCCGGGCGCGATCTTCCTCCGGTCGACGTCGACGCGGAGCACCCGGAGGCGCTCGAGGATGTCCTCGGGTTCGTTCGTGTCGACGACGAGGGGCGTCCGCACGACCGCGACGAAGGCCGGGCGCGACGTAAACGTTCCGGTGGGGCGACCGGGCGCGGCGGCTCGGGCTCCCGCGGGACCGCGAAGCTTTTTCTGGACCGCGCGTGTGCCCGGGACCGCATGGTCCGGGACACGGGGAAGATCCTCGCGACGACGCTCCTCGGCACGATGGACACGAACGCGCTCGTCCCGATCATCGCCCTGTACGCGGCGACGCTCGGAGCCGACGTCGTCCAGGTCGGGATCATCGTCGGGCTGTACTCCGCGGTCCACGCCCCCGCGAACCTCCTGTTCGGCCGCCTCGCGGACCGGTGGGGGCGCATCCGACCCCTGCAGATCGGTCTCGCATGGGACGCGGTGTCCCTCGTTCTCTACGCGGTCGCGACGGATCCGCTTCAGCTCGCTCTCGCCCGCGTGAGCCACGGCATCGGAGGCGGCCTCGTGGGGCCGAGCACGATGTCCCTCGCGTCGGACCTCGCCGCGCCGGACCGCAAGGGTCGGACGATGGCCCTGTATGGCATGTCGATCGCACTCGCCGTCGTCCTCGGCTTCGGGATCTCGGGCCCCGTCGTGCGCCGCCTCGGGTACTCGGCGCTGTTCACGATCCTCGCGGTCGGGCTCGTCACCGGCCTGGCCATCTCCGTCCGGATCCGCGAACCGTCGAAGGTCCGGGAGAAGGGCCGTCTCGACACCGCCTCGCTCGCGGCGTACCTGAGGAGCCCCGGACCCGCGGCCGGCTACGCGGCGATCTTCAGCCTGTACGTGATGCTCGGGGCGTTCACCGCTCTCGTCCCGCTCCATCTCCAGGAAACCCTCGGATACGGCCCTCTCGAGGTCGGCCTCGCCTTCACCGCGTTCGGGGTGTTCTCGCTCGTCCTCCACTACCCCGCGGGCGTCCTGGCGGACCGCCTCGGGTCGGCGGTTCCCGCGTTCGTCGGCCTCCTTGCGACCGCCGCCGCCATGGCCGTGATCCCCCTCGCGCGGGACGTGCCCTCGATCCTGCTCACGATGGCCGTGTTCGGCGTGGGGCACGGCTTCGTCTTCCCTTCCTCGTCCGCGCTCGTGATCCGGGTCGCGCCGCGCGAGGTGAGCGGCGTCGTGACCGGGCTCTTCTACGCGATCCTCGTTGCCGGCGTCGCGATCGGCGCACCGACGATGGCCGCGGTCGCATACCCCTCGAACTACGGCGTCGGGATCTGGGCGAGCGCCTGGGTCGCGTTCTTCGGGATCGCGCTCCTCCTCCGGGCGATGTACGGGAGCGTGGCACCCGCCCGCCCCGCAGGGTCGGCGCGGTCCGCCGCGGACGCGGAGCCGCGGCCCTGAGCCGCGCGAGAGCGTCCGCTCGTCCGGTTCATTGCGCGGGAAAAGTCGGGACGATCATATGCAGCCTGTTTGACGGCTAAGCCGTCTTTGCACCACCGACGGGTGCTGGTGTGGCTATGGCGGTTAGTGGCGGCGGGCTGAACACGTCGCCCTTGCGGGCTTCGTGCGTACACCCCCGCTCTATCAACGTCGTCGATTACGACGGCCATAAGATGCCTCGTCTTGAGGGCGGCTTCCGGCTTAGATGCTTTCAGCCGTTATCCGCATGGCGCGTGGCTGCTGGGCAGTGCCTTGCCAGACAACCCATACACTAGAGGCGCCGATCCCCCGTTCCTCTCGTACTTAAGGGACCTTCCCCTCAGGCATCAACGCGCTTCCACCA
>MGVZ01000009.1:6871-7084 GCA_001800745.1 Euryarchaeota archaeon RBG_16_67_27 | reverse complement strand
CCGCACGCCCCGGTCCCGCGCGACGCGCACCGCGGCCTCGTAGCCGGCGTCCGCGTGGCGGACGACGCCCATCCCGGGGTCCGTCGTGAGGACCCGTTCAATCCTCCGGTCCGCCTCGGGCGTGCCGTCGCACACGACGAGGGCGCCCGCGTGCGTCGAATAGCCGATGCCCACGCCGCCGCCGTTGTGGACGGCGACGAGGTCCGCCCCCGC
>MGVZ01000009.1:2015-6773 GCA_001800745.1 Euryarchaeota archaeon RBG_16_67_27 | reverse complement strand
CATCGAGGTGGTCTCGCGTGATCACGATGGGCCCCGCGAGCTCCCCGGAACCGACCATGCGGTTGATCCGCTTCCCGAAACGCGCCCGCTCCCCGTACCCGAGCCAGCAGACGCGCGCGGGGAGCCCTTCCCACGGGACGCGGGCCTCCGCGAGCCGGATCCAGCGGGCCAGGGCCGGGTCGTCGGGGAACTCCTCGAGCACGACGCGGTCCGTCTTGCGGATGTCCTCGGGCTCGCCGCTCACGGCGACCCACCTGAACGGCCCGCGGCCCTCGCAGAACATCGGTCGGATGTAGAGGGGGACGAACCCCTGGAACGCGAACGCATCCTCGACGCCCGCCTCCTTCGCCTGGCCGCGGATGTTGTTCCCGTAGTCGAAGACGACGCTCCCGCTCCGCAGGAGGGCGAGCATCGCGCGG
This sequence comes from Euryarchaeota archaeon RBG_16_67_27, assembly GCA_001800745.1. Taxonomy (GTDB): domain Archaea; phylum Thermoplasmatota; class Thermoplasmata; order RBG-16-68-12; family RBG-16-68-12; genus RBG-16-68-12. Next base: position 6,354 of record MGVZ01000009.1, on the reverse strand, counting down.
ACGTGGGCCGCGATCGAGGCCATCGACCTGCGGAGATACTCCGTCGGATCCGCGGCGCGGAGGTCCACGGCCTCCGTGACGGACAAACCGGACGGGATGTAGCCGCCGAGGGGATCATGCGCGCTCGTCTGGTCTGTCACGATGTCGGGCCGGATGTCCCGCCGGACGAGCTCCGGATGGACGTCCGCGCAGTTGCCGACGAGGCCGATGGAGAGCGCCCGCCCGTCCTTCTTCGCGCCGAGGGCGAGGTCAAGCGCCTCATCCAGGTCCCGCACGAGCTCATCGCAGTACCCGATGTCCACGCGGCGCCGGATCCGCGCCTCGTCCACCTCGACATCGAGGCACACGCCCTCGTTCATGGTGACCGCGAGGGGCTGCGCCCCGCCCATCCCGCCCATTCCTCCCGTGAGGACGAGCCGCCCCCGCAAGGAGCCCCCGAAATTCGATCGGGCGCAGGCGGCGAACGTCTCGTACGTGCCCTGGAGGATCCCCTGGGACCCGATGTACGACCAGCTGCCCGCCGTCATCTGTCCGTACATCGTGAGCCCGAGTCGCTCGAGCTCGTGGAACGTCTCCCATGTCGACCAGCGGGGGACGAGGTTCGCGTTCGCGATCAGGACCCTCGGGGCGTCCGGGTGCGTGCGGAACACGGCGACGGGCTTCCCGCTCTGGACGAGGAGGCTCTCGTCGTCGCCCAGGCTCTTCAGCGTCTCGACGATCCTCCGGAACGCGTCCCAGTCCCGGGCGGCCTTCCCTGTGCCGCCGTAGATGATCAGCTCGTCCGGCCGCTCCGCGTTCTCGAGGTTGTTCTCGAGCATCCGCAGGATCGCTTCCTGACGCCAGCCTTTGCACCGGAGCTGGGGGCCGCGGGCCGCGCGGATCCTCTCCATGGCAGGCGTCTAAGCTCCGCTGGAGGCTAAAGCCTTTGCCTCCCGTCCGCAGGTTCACTCGAACTTCGCGATCTGCTCGACCAGGGCGTTCGCGTCGATCGCATAGCCGTAGATCGACTTGATGCCCGGCTTGAAGAACACCTGGAGCTGCGGCCCCTTGTACTGGAGGTTTTCGCGGCTCGCGAAGGCGATGCTCACGTCGTCGTTGTCGCTCGCGAAGCTCAGGACGGTCCCGAAGTTCGACGGCCCGCCGTACGAGTGCCACCGGTGGAGCTGCTTCGTCACGTCGACCCAGATCGGCTTCTCCACGTCCGGCCTCTTCTCGATATACGTCATCGTGCGGGTGTCGTACGTGATCAAGGGCTTCGTCTTCAGGGTGACCTTCGATTCGTCCCAGCTCGTCAGGATCCGGCCCGTGACGAGGACGGCGGGCCACCCGGTCTCGGACGCCGCTCCCGTCGCCAGGCGGATCCGCGCCTCCGCGACGAGGTCGCCCGGCTTGAGCCGACCGACGATGTTGAACAACAGGAGGGACCAGTTCACCTGCCCGTTGTCCCGCGTCACGTAGAGCAGGGGCTGCGTCCCCTGGGGCTCCGACGTGTACGTCGAGATGAACGCGTCCGCGTAGCCTTCGACCGTGAACGTTCGAGTCTCCGAGTTCAGGCTCGTCGCCGTCGAGGCGATTGCGACGAGGAACAGGGAGCTCACGACCAGTAGCCAGACGTACCTATGGGAACGGGTACTCGTATTCCTACCCCCACCACGCTGCCCTTCTCCATGGGGATGGGGCCGAGGCTACTTAACGCTTCGCGTTTCGGGGGGGGCCGGAAACCGTTCTCAACCCCGAAAACATCATCCGAGAAACTCGAAGATTTCGATTTTCTCATTCGAGAAGACGGTGGCAAACCGGTCCCGGTCCTTCAGGAACCGCTCGAGCTGCTCGTAGATCCGCCGGGACTGGAACACATGTGTGACGCGCTGGGACCGCGCGATGTCCACCGCGTCCGCGGTGTCGAGCGGCGCGTCCGCGGGGAGGTCCACAGACCCGATGTCGATCGCGAACCCCACCCGGATCTCGCTCGCGTTGCCTGCCCGGGAGGCCACGTACTCGAGCACCGGCGTCCCGAACACCGGATCCGCATCGATCGCGCGAACGCTGACGGCGCCGCCGATTGGCGCGGTCACTGTGACCGCGAACGGGATCGAGTCCCCGAGGGCGCTCTCGAGAGTGCCGGCGACCCGCGATCCCGCGATCTGCACGCCGACGAACTCGAGCCCCGGGCCGACCCACAGAGGGATCGTCAGGGAGCCGACGGTCCCGTTCGTCACGCGTCCGGTCACGTTCACGAGGAGGTCCCCGCCGCGGAGGCTCTCCTCTCGCTCGAGCGAGACGTCCGTGTCCGCACGACCGACGACGATCGTGGGCGCCCCCGTCGTGTTCCACGTCACGCGGGTCTCGTTCGCCGGGTAGGCGAAGAACGTCACGTTCCGGCCCGGGGCCGCCGCGCGGCTGTAGTTCAGGGACGTCACGCCATCGTTGAAGTAGAACAGCAGGCGGTCCTGCTCCGAGGACCGGAGGGTGAGGGAGGGGTTCCGGAGGTCCGCGGGAGCGTTCTCGACGAGCCGGAGCGCCTCGTTCTCCTCGATCGCGTTCCCGAGGAAGAACCGGTTCGCAAGGGCGACCATCGCCCGCTGCTCGCGGAACGTGTACAGCGCTGCGCTCCCCGTGTAGAACGACTTCCGTTCCGCATAGCCCTCGATCCACCACCCGAACCGATTTCCTTCCGGCTGCACAAGGAGGGGCAACCCGGACGTCGCGATCACGGCGTCCGCGGGGGTGTTCCCGCGGAGCCAGTCGAGCGCCTCGAGCTCGTCGACGTCGATCGCGTGGTACCAGTCGACCGCGATCGACATCCGCTGCACGCTCACGCCCACGAAGGCGGAGGAGGACACGACGAGGAACGCGAGGAAGATCGGCACCGCGATCCGCCGGTCCCGCGCGGGGAGCTCGGCCGCCATCCGTTCCCAGACGTACTCGAGGCCTGCAGGCAGGCCCGCGAGGACCGGGAGGACGAGGAAGTACAGGGACCGCGCCGCGTTGTCCCGGAGGATCGTGAGGGCGAGCACGAACGCGACGGCGACCATCGCGATCCAGAACCGGGGTTCAGGGCGCCCCCGTCCGAGCAGCCGCGCGAAGCCCGCGCTCGCGAGAATCGCGAAGAGCGCCCAGAGCGCCGAGGAGTCGCGGAAGACGAAGACCAGGCCCTGGAGGCTCCCGTCCACGCCGTCGGGCCACAAGGGGGTGATCTGGGGCGCGAGCCGCGACGAGAGGTGCAGGTACAGCGGCGCGAGGGGCAGGCTCACGAGGACCGCGCCGGCACCGAATCGGGCGAAGGGGAGGAGCACGCGCGGGGTCCGCGTCCGGACGAGCTCGGCCACGGCCCACCCGACCAGGGCGAACGCGTAGACGAGGGCGGTGAGCTGATGCGTCCAGACCGTGAGTCCCGCGAACGCGATCGCGAGGAGCAGGTCGCGCCGCCGGGTGCCGTCCAGGTAGGCGACGAAGCACCCGAACGACGCGAGCATGAACACGAGGGCGAGGAAGTCCGGCCCGCCTCCCCAACCGGTCATCTCCGAGTACGCCTCCGCGAACGTCACGAGGCCCGCGGCCAGAAGAGCCCACGGCGTTCGACTCGTGCGCCGCACGGCAACGTAGAAGGCGAACGGCAGGAACGCCGCGGAGGCGACGACGACGATCCGCGTCGCCGTGATCGGGTCCGCGAGCCCGAGGAACCCGAGCTGGAGCGCGAACATGAGGGGCGGGTACTCGAGGCCGTAGCCCGTCACGTCCCGGCCCAGGAGGTCGTGCGCGGCGACGAGGTAATTCCCGTGGTCCGCGCTCGGCAGGCCCGCGTACCGTCCGAGCATCGAAAACCGCAGGGCCGCGCCGACGATTGCGATCATCGCAAGGGCGATGACCGGGTATACGCGCGCCAAAGCCGTCGCGGTCGTCCGCGCCTCGCCCACGTACGCAACGATTGACGGAGGGATATTAAACCCGTTCGTCGTCCCCGGCCCGCGGAAGGGGTTCCCTTCGGATGCCGCGTGTCCTCCTCCTGACCGCGTTCGACCCCCGAACGGCGGCTCGGGATGCGCTGCGCGGGAAGCACGGCGGCGTCGAGCGCTACGTGCGCGCGATCGCTACCGGCATCCGGTCCCACGGCTTCGACGCGTGCGTGGTCGGGTCGAGCGACCGCCGGGGGTCGTTTGTGGAGTCAGGCGTCGCGTACCGGCTCCTCCCCCGGCTCGGGATGCCGGGTGGGGCTCCGTTGTTCCCGTGGCCCATGCCCTTCGTGGGGGGGGAGTTCGACCTCGTCCACGTCCAGGCGACCTACCCCTTCCTGACGGACCTCGCGCCCCTCCTCGCGCGGCTCCGAGGAGTGCCCGCG
>MGVZ01000009.1:0-1962 GCA_001800745.1 Euryarchaeota archaeon RBG_16_67_27 | reverse complement strand
GTCCCGCCTCTACTATCGGCTGCTCGGCGCTCCGGGCTACCGCGCGTACGACCGGGTGATCTACTCGACCCGGGCGTACGCGGACGCCTCGCGGTCCGCGCCCTGGGTCTCCCGCGAGCGCACGCGGATCATCCCGATGGGGGTTGACCCCTCTCGGTTCCGCCCGCTCCCGGACGCGGTCCGCGCCCGGCACGCCCTCTTCGTCGGCCGTCTCGCGTGGTTCAAGGGCGTCCGCGTTCTCCTCGACGCGTTCGAGGGTCGCCTCCGGCGCGAGGGGTGGCGGCTCACAGTCGTCGGCGACGGTCCCGAGCGGAGCGCAGTCGAGTCCCGCATCGCGGGGAGCGACGGAAGGGCGCGGCTCCTGACGGACGTCTCCGACGACGAGCTGGTCCGTCTCTACAACGAAGCAACGGTGACGGTCCTCCCGTCGATCGCGCCCCAGGAGTCGTTCGGGATGACGCTCCTCGAGTCCCTCGCGTGCGGCACGCCCGTCGTCGCGTCGCGGTGGCCAGGGGTCTCCGAGGTCGCTGGGATTCGCGGGGTCACGGTGGAGCCCGGCGACGGCCGCGCCCTCGCGGACGCGATTGCGGAGGTCGGCGCGTGGGAACTCTCCGCAGCGGACCGCAGGGCGCTCGCCGAGCGCGTCGCGTCGGAGTACAGCTGGGACGTCATCGCGTCGAAGACCGTCGCGGTCTACCGGGAGCTCCTCTAGGTCAATGGCGCCGGCGCAACGCCTCACGCACGATCCGCCTGAAGATCCGGAAGCCGTCCCGGAAGGGCCGGAGCTTCGAGCCGTCGTCGCGCGGTTCGTAGGGCACCTCGAGTTGTCTCAGGCGATACCCGTGCTTCGCCGCGCGAGCGAAGACTTCCGCCTCGATGTCGAAGCCGTTCGCCTCGAAGCGCAAGTCCCTCACGACGCGGGACTTGAAGCCCCACATCCCCGTGCAGAGGTCCTGGAGCTCCGTCCCGAGCAGCAGGTTCGCCGTCCCCGTGAGGATCCGGTTCCCCATCCGGTTGAAGCGGTCCGCCTTCGCGGACCCGTTCTGGCGGACGCGGGCCATGAGCACCATGTCCGCTCCGTCGGACAGCGGCTCCATCATGGATACCGCGTGCCGCGCGGGATACGTGCCGTCCCCGTCGATCACGATGCCGAAGTCGCAGGGGAAATCCACGAAGAGTTGGCGGAGCGCCCGCCCCTTCCCGCGCCCGCGCTGGCGGACGACGTGTGCGCCCATGGACTGCGCGATCTCCCGGGTGCCGTCCCGGGAGTTCCCGTCGACCACGATCGCGGTCGCCCGGTAGCCCAATGCCTCTAGCTCCGTCCGGGGGATCGAGGCCAAGACCTGGCCGATCCGATCCGCCTCGTTCAGGGTGGGAATGACAAACCCGACTGTTTGCACTTCCCTTGCCTCCTCCCCTTTCTTCAAAGGAAATGGGTAAAGGGGGCCCCGCGACCCGCGGGGCCCCTGCTCGGAGGTCGCGCGCCCTAGCGCTTGCGGCCTCCCGCGGCTTCCGTTGCCTGCAGCTCCGGGCTCGCGTTCGAGTCCGGCGTCGGGGCCGAATCCCCGGACGACGACGTCACGATTACGGTGGGCACCGCGTTCGCATAGAGCCTCGGGATTCCGAGCGAGTCCAGCGAGAGCGGGGCACTCGCCGCCGCGCTCACGTACACGCCCGTCTCGAAGCTCAACACGCCTGCGGTCACGGTCACCATCCGCTCCGCCGGCGTGACGAACCCGGGCACGGGTCCGAACGACACCTTGTACGTCCTCGGTGCCATCGACTGCCACACCTGCCAGTCGTCGTACGGCAGCCCGTTCACGAAGATCGTCCCCGGCACGGGCGGGCTCGTGTCGACGCGGAGCCAGCCGTGGACCTGGAAGATCCCGGCGACCTCCCGCGTCTCGCCCGCCGCGAGCGTGAACGTCACGTTCTCGCCCGCCGCGAGCGTGAACGTCACGT
>MGVZ01000008.1 GCA_001800745.1 Euryarchaeota archaeon RBG_16_67_27 | reverse complement strand
GACGCTCTCGAACCTCGCGCAGGACAACGCGAGCCTCGCGGGCAAGATCCTCCGCGTGAACCGCGATGGAACGATCCCGGCGGACAATCCGATTCCCGGATCGCCCGTCTTCACACTCGGCCACCGGAACGTGTTCGGCCTCGCGTTCCATCCCGTGACGGGTCGGCCGTACGTGAGCGAGAACGGTCCCGATCGCGACGACGAGGTGAACCTCCTCGTCCCGGGTGGGAACTACGGTTGGCCGTCGATCACGGGCGACGGGAACCTCCCCGGCTTCATCGACCCGATCGTCACGTACTCGGGCGTGATCGCACCGACGGGCGTGGGATTCTACACCGGATCCGCGGATCCGACCCGGAGGGACAGCCTCCTCCTCGGCGACTGGAACCGGGGCGTCCTCCAGCGGATCGAGCTCGCGCCGCCGGCGTACGACGCCGCCGTCCGGGCGGAGACCCTCGCGGGGTTCGGCGCGGGCGGGATCCTCGATCTCGAGATGGGGCCCGACGGGCACGTGTACGTCTCAACGCCGTCGGCGATTCACCGCGTCCGGCTGACCGCCGCGGGACCTGCGGGCGCGGGTCTCGAACCCGGGCTCCTCGTTGCCCTCGTCACGATCGCGGGCGTCGGCGGGGCGTTCCTCGCGGCCATCCTGTTGCGGTTTCGGCGGACTCGTCCGTGACCCCTTCCCGGGCGACCTCGTCCTATGGTTTTAAAACCCCCGCGCGGATATAACGTGCTTAAGTGTCGCACGGGGACGAGGTCCCAGGGGAAGCGAGCGACGCGCCTGAAGGCGCATCGCGGCCCGCGAAGGCAATCGTGCATGTCCGGGCAGGACCACGCTCTCGGAGGGGAAGGCGGTGAGCGGGAAACTCGCGGAGCAGCTCTACGACGAAGCTGCGCGAACGTCGGTGTCCGAGGAAGTTGAGAGCGACGACAACCTCGTCCGGCATTGGCAGGACGAGCTGCGAGAGGCCCAGGAGAAGGCGGAGCTGTATCGCGAGGACGTCGGGATCGCGCGCGCGTTCCGAGCGGACGCAAAGCACACCGCGTCCGCGATCGTCGAGCTCCCGTCCCGGATCGTCTCGCGGCGGTCGGAGATCGGGTACGACCTCTGGGCGAAGAGCCACCTGTCCACGTTCCGCGAGATCCCCGTCGTGTCGAAGGACAAGGCGTTCGCGTCCGTGACGAAGGCGGACCTCGAGAGCCTCGCGCCCGAACTCTTCCGAGCGATCCCTCTCAAGTCGGCCCTCTGGGCCGACTGGACCGTCTGGAACTTCCGGAGGAACCGGCTCCACCGCGCGAGGGCCCTCCCGGCGGAGGCCGTGCAGCGCGCCCGTGGTTCCCTGGAGCACTTCGAGCGCCTCGAGGTGTGGCAGGCCGTCGGGATGGCGGACCCCTGGCTCGTCGGCGCGATGACGACCCCGACGGGGAGGGAGCGGTTCTACATGCTGTACGACTGGGGCCTCGAGGGTACAGCCGATCGCGACCTTCTCCGGTAGCGCGAATCCCGCGACCGCGCGCCGCGAGCGGAAACGGCAAAGGCTGATGACGCCGGGCGGCTAGCGCTGCGTGTGCGACCGCTGCTCGTCGTCGTGGGCGTCGTCGTGGGTCTCCTCGGCGCGGCGTGGGCGCTCCAAGGCGCGTACCTCCTGCCCGCGACGTTCATGCGGGGCCCCGAATGGGTCGGCATCGGGGCGGTGACCGCCGGAGTCGGGGTCCTCCTCGCCGTCCTTGGGATCCGGGCGGGGCGTGGCACGACGTCTCGTTGACGATCGGCGGTCCGAGGAGGCTCAGGCCCCTGGCTTCCGGTGGTCGAACGTTCCGGTACCGTCGGCCGCCGCTCCTGCGGGCGACCTGGGGATCGGTGACGGCTTCCCGGGCCAACCCCAGGTCGCCACCCAGCCGACAAGCAAGGCCACCGCGGTGAGTCCCGCGATGACGACGACCGCCGCGTCGATCCGAGGCGTGATGATCTTCTTCCCCACGAGCCCGGCGATATACGTCGCCTGCGTGATCGTCGTGCCAACGAACACGAAGGCGTTCAGCGAGAATGCGAAGACGACGCAACCGGACACCGCCGCCGCCCGGAGCCAGTCCGTTTCCCTCGGTGTGGCGCCTGCGCGCCGGATCGCCCACTCGATCGTGAGGAACGCGAGCCCCGTCGCGAACAGGAGCCCGCCGAGCCATCCGAACGCGTCGGCGGCGGATCCCCCGGCCGCGCCCGCGAGGAGGATCCACTGGACCGTGGCAATCCCGACGAGGCTCGCAGGCAGGACGAGGGCGAACGCGAACCCGGACCGAAGGAGCGCCTGCGTCCGGGGGCGAAACGAGCGGATCGAGACCGCCGCGAGGAGGGCGAGGATCGTCGCGTTGATCGCCGTCGCGAAGGGTCCGCCGAACGAGTCCCAGAACGCGGCGAGATACGTCTCGTCCTCGAACAGCCCGTCCCGGTCCGGTCGGCCGAGCCACCAGTCCCCGGAGAATCCGCGGAACTCCCAGATGGAGTCGGCGCTGTTCAGCGAGAACACGACCGCCGTGGCGAGCGGGAGGAAGAGGGTGTACAGCGTGATCGCGGCGAGGGCCGCCGTCACGACGAGGGAGGTCAGGGAGAGCGCTCGGTCCGGGGCGCCGGGCGCGAGGCGTCGCATCTTCGGAAGCCAGCGACGGCTCGCCCGATGCATGAGCCAGACGATCGCGAGGGCACCCGCGAACGCGGCGAACACGAGGAGGAAGAGGACGACCGCAGCGACTCCGGACTGCGGGAAACCCCCAGTGAGGGCGAGCTGGGTCCACGCGTACTCGCCCACACCCAGCCCCGGTCCACCGACGAACAGGCCCCGGAGGATCGGATCCGATGCGAGTGTCGCTCCCGCGAGGACGAAGCCGAACGCGAGGCCCGCGACCGTGCGCGGGACCGCCTCCCGGACGAAACGGTCAACCCGGGACGTGGGGGAGGAGGGCCATCGAATCCCGAGGAGGCTCCCTCGGAGGATTGCGTACACGGCGAGGGCGAGGGGAGGCACCGCGCTCCACGAGAGGGCGATCGCCGCGCCGGGCCCTGGCTCAATCGGCGCCCAGGGCATCAGGATCGCGAGGGGGGAGTCGCCCACGAAGTGCATGAGGCTCGCCGCCCGGCCGAGGGTGAGCGCCCACGCGGCGACGAGGAGGACCACGCCCGCCCTCCGGATCCTTGTCGGCGCCTTCAGGGCGAGGAAGTACGCGGTGGCGACCGCGAAGGGAGTGGCGAGGAGGAGCGCGATAAGCGCGACGCCGAGCGTGTTCCCGATGAGCGACCAGCCGAGCGATCCCGTGAAGAAGTCGTTCCAGTTCTGCCCGCTTGGCGGCGCCGTCCGGGGCGGGTCCGAATCGTCGTACCAGGACAGGCTCGCGGATACCGCGGACCAGACGAGGACCCCTCCGATTCCCACAAGCAGAGCAAACGCAGGAAGCCAGCCGAGCCACCGGAACGGCTCGTCCGTCGGCCGCAGTGGCGCATATCCCTCCATGCCACGCCCCGTTCCGTCCTTATGGCGGTTCCGCGCCTTAAAGGAATCGTGGGCTATCGCGAGACGAGGATCGTGATCGAGTCGTACCCTGCGGACCCGTCCGGGAACGGTGGCGCGGCGGACGCCTCCTGAGGCACACTTGCGCGGTCGTACGCGCGGACGAGGACCCGGTACGCGCCGCCCTCGGACGGATCGAACGGGAACGTCCACAGGACCCACGCGGTCTCGGAGAGCGCGGGCGCTTTCAGCGTTGCAGGTGCCCACGTCGCGCCTCCGTCCGTCGACACCTCCACGCGGGAGACTCCGCGGTCCCCGGCGAACGCAACACCGCCGATCGTCGTCGGACCCGTCACGACGGTGTCGGGGCGCGGGGTCGCTATGATCGCCGTTGTACGGATCGCGCCGCGGTTCGTCCAGCCCTTCCGCTGCCAGAATCCGAGGAACTCCCCCTGGACCAGCGAGATCCGGGTGAGCCATTTCGCATGGAACATCCCGTAGAGCCCGGGAACGATGATCCGCGCGGGCGCCCCGTGCGCGCGGGTGAGAGGGAACCCGTTCATCCGGAGCGCGACGATCGTCCGCCGGTCAAGGGCCTTGGCGAGGGGGATCCCCGCGGTGTATCCGTCCGCGCAGGTGAGCGCGACCCAATCCGCGGCCGGGTCCGCGCCGACGTCGGCGAGGAGGTCTGCGAGCGCGATGCCCGACCACGTCGCGTTTCCGATGAGGTCCCCGCCGACTTCGTTGCTCACGCACTCCAGGGTCACGAACTCCTCCTCAGCACTGCGTGCCTCGAGGTCCGCGTACCCATACGTCCGCGGGACGGCGACGAGCCCGTCGACCTCGAGGCGCCACGATCCCGCGTCCACTTCCGGATCGATCACGTTCTTCGTGACCGTGTAGAACTCCGCGGTCGGCGTGCGCTCCTTCGCGAACATCTCTTCGACGGATGCGAACGCGAGGCGTGCGCGAGCGACGACGCCGGCGCTCAATCCGTAGAATGCGACCCCGGCCGCCGCGATCGCTCCGAGACCCGCCGCGATGAACTGCCTCCGAGAGAGATGGAATCCCTCCGGGTAGTGAGCGGCGACATCGACGAGCCAGTAGTCAAGGACGGCCGCGTAGAGGATCGCACCGAGTACCTGGCTGAACGTCGCGAACCCCCAGCCCGCGGACGTCGCAGCCCCTGCGATCCCGCCCCCGAGGAGGGGGACGGCGAGGAGCAAGGTCGCCGCCGCCGTCCCGGCCGCGTACGCCGCGAGGACGAGCCAGCGGTTCCCGAGCCACCCCTGGACGCGGCGGTACGGGAGGGCGAGGAGCCCTCCGGCTGCGAGGACGGCCGCGAGGGACGCGAGGACGGCGAGCGCCTTCGCTCCACCGCCCATCGTCCGGATGAAGAAGGATTCGAGGCCGCCGGGGATCACGTTGACCGCGAAGTCCACCGCGAGCTCCGGGAGGAACATCCCGAGCCCTAGGGCACGGAGGACGAACGTCAGGGCGACGCCCGCGGCCGCCGCGATCGAGCCTGCGCCGAACCGGGCCCACGGAAGGCCCCGAATGCGCTCCCAGCCCGCACGTGTCGCTCGGGACACGCCCGTCCTACAGCTGGCCGCCCCATGAACGTTTCTCAAAATGCCGCCCTGGTCGAATCCCTTAAGTACGCCCACGCGACTCGTGCGCACGGGGTTTCCCGTGGCCGCACCCTACAGCCGGCAGGCGCACGTGGGCCTGCGCATCACGCTGACTGTCTTCTGGACGTTCGTCTTCCTCGTGGGCCTCGCGATCGGCCTCCTCCTGTCCGTCCCGGGCTTCGCGGACGCCGTCCAGCGCGTCTTCACCTCGACGATCGAGTCGACGAGCGTCTCCCTGGCCCTCGCGGTCGGTCTCGTCCTTCTGGGCCTCTGGGGAATCGCCTCGAGCCATCGGAACCTCCGTCATTCCGTCGACGTGATCGCGGAGGTCGACCGCGCGCGGAAGGAGACGATCCAGCTCGAGAGCACGCGCTACATGCAGCAGCCGAAGTGAGGCGCCTACGCGGGTGCGAGGGACGCGATCGCTTCGTTGGCGGCCCGGTACCCCGTCTCGATTGCGCCATGGACCGTCTGCGCCTCGCCCCTATCGTGGGTGGCCTCGCCCGCGAAGAAGAGGACGCCGTCCACGGGTGCCGCGAGCGCCGTGCGGTGCGCGAGCCGTGCGTGGACTCGGAGGAAGGAATACCCACCGCGGACGAACGGGTCCGCTGGCCATCGAGCGATCTCGGCGGCCACCACCGCACCGAGGCGCCGCGCCTCGGGGACGATCGATTCGAGTTCCTCCAGCGTCGCGCGGAGGGCCTCCGCGTCCGTCATGTCGGCTCGCCTCCGGGCCTCGCGCCCGACGACGAACGCGGCGAGGACGGGAGGTGCGCCCCGCGCGCGCACGTACGCGCGGTGGAAGGTGCTCGCGCCGCCGCCCGAGAGGATCCCGAAGTCGCCCAGGCGGCGCATCGGGTCGAGGGACGCGAACCGCATCTGTATGACCATGGCGGCTCCGAACCCGATCGCCTCGATCGCCCGGCGCTTCGCCTCCGGGAGAGGCGGTTCGAAGGCGATCGCGCCCGCCTTGAGGGCCCCGAGCGGCACCGTGAGGATCGCCCGTTTCGCCCGGTGTTCCTCCGGCGATCCGTTGACGCGTGCGGTGAGGCGGACGCCCGCGTCCGACCACCGGATTCCCGTCACAATCCGGCTGCGCAGGATGCGATCCGCGCACGGGCCGGCCCGTCGGCCGACGAGCGCGGAGTAGCCCTCGACGAGGCGGAAGTTGCTGTACCCGAACTCCTCCTGAGCCGCCCGGTCCTCCTCCGCGTGCCCGAGGATGCCAACCTCGTCGGGGTCTGCCGCCGCTGCGTGCGCCCGGAGGAGGGTCACGATCTCCCGCGCCCCCGGAAGCACGTCCTCGTTCTCGAGGAACTCCGCGAGGGACATGTCCGGTCCTCCGTACCGGCGGATGTCCCGCGGCACGCCACGGACGGCCTGCCAGAACGCCCTCGTCCCGAACGTCGGGTGGAACGGGAGCGCGAGCCGCGCGAACCGCGCGACGCGACCATCGCGGACGAACCGGGCGGTCTGCATCGTCGGAAGGCGGACGGCGTGGAGGCCGAGCTCGCGGAGCCACGCGTGCGTGACCACGCGCTTTCCGTGGATCATGAGGGCGCCGAGTTCCAGGGGGAATCCGGGAGCGACCGTCGTCGTCGTGAGCGCCCGTCCCCCGATCCGGTCTGAGGCTTCGAGGACGAGGAAGTCGACGTTCGCGGATGCGAGGCGCTGCGCGCACGCAAGACCCGCGAAGCCGGCCCCGACGACGATCACATCCCGCTCGGCCGTCATGGCGGCGGGGATTCGCCGCGGGTGCATGAAGACTCCGGCTGACGTCGGTTCGATGGGCGGGCGAACGCGGTGCCACCGAGGCCTTTTCTACTCCGTCCCCGTTGCCCGGCGGGGGTTGGGAGCACGCGTGTGCTGATCGTCGGCTCCGGGGCGCAGGGCGCGGTCATGGCGTACTACCTCGGACGGAGCGACGCGATCGACGAGGTCGTCTGCGCGGATGTCTCGCTCTCCCGGGCGCAGGCCGCGAAGCGCGCCGCGAGGTCGAAGAAGGTCCGCGCGGTTGCGCTCGACGCGGGGAGATCCACGGCTCTCGCACGAGCGCTCCGAGAGACGGACATGGTCGTGAACTCCGCGCTCCCGCGGTTCAACCTCCCCCTAACCCGCGCGGCACTCGCCGCGGGCGTGCATTACCAGGACCTCGCCGCGGACTACGCGAGGATCCGCGCTCAGCTCGCGCTCTCGAAGGCGTACGCGAGGAAGGGTCAGATCGGGCTCCTGCAGTGCGGAGGATCCCCGGGCGTGACGAACGTCCTCGCTCGTGAAGGAGTCGAGGCCCTCGACACCGTCGACGCGATCCGGCTCCGTCTCATCTCGAAGCTCGAGGCGCGCACGCCCGTCGCGCTCTGGTCTGCGGCGGTCGCCCTCGAGGACATGGAGGAGCCGCCCGCGGTGTTCCGGGACGGCAAGGTCGTCCGGGTGGCCCCGTTCAGTGAGGAGGAGGTGTTCGACTTCCCGGAGCCGTTCGGCCCGCAGCCCGTGCTCCAGCACATGCACGAGGAGCCGATCACGTTCGGGATGTTCCTCGGCAAGGGCCTGCGCTACGTCGACCTGAAGATGGGCGGGCACCACGTGTACCAGATGAAGGCGGCGATGTCCCTCGGCCTCTTGGGCCGAAAGCCCGTGGAGGCCGGCGGGACCTCCGTCGTTCCCCGCGACCTCCTAGTCGCACTGAGCCCCCCCGCGATGACGCCCGCGGAGGTCCCGCGTCTCTTGGCACGAGGGGACGTCATCGACGCGACGGGCTGCCACGTCGTCCAGATCGAGGGAACCAAGGGCGCGACGCGGCGCATGCTGCGGTACATCGCGTTGGGGCCGTCCCTGCGGGAGGTCCAATCCTGGATTCCCGGCGCGACGAACATGTCGTACAAGGTCGGGGTGTCCGCTGCGATCCTCGTCGAGATGCTCGCCCGCGGCCAGGTCTCGCCTGCAGGCGTGTACCCCCCGGAGCTCCTCGACGATGACACCCGCGCGATCTTCCTCGAACGGCTGAGGTCGAACCACATCACGTGGGAGCTCCGCGAGGCGACCTGACGCCCGGTTCGGCATGCCGGCCATCCTGCGCGATGGGCACCGCACGGACGGGAGTTCGTGTCGTCCCACGTCGGATATGTATCGAACGGGGGAAACGTTCATCGTCGTGGGACCCCCTCCGCGCGAGCGGAGCGGGGACGAACCACGACGCCGAGGACCCGGAGGCGAGGATGAAGGTCATACTGGCCACGCCTCCGGGCCGGACGTCGGAGAAGTGGCCCCCCCTGGGGCTCCTCTACATCGCGTCGAGCCTGCGATCGCAGCGCCCGGACGACATCCGGGTCATCGACGCGTTCTGCGAGAACCTTTCCCCGGAGGGCCTCGTTGCGCGCGTTGTCCGCGAGCGCCCGGACGTCTTCGGGATGAATTGTTCGACGCACACGTTCCTGAGCGCGATGGACGCGCTCGCGAGGATCCACCGGGCCCTGCCGGATACGACGCTCGTCCTCGGGGGGTTCCACGCGACGTTCGTCGCAGAGCGGATCCTCCGGGACTACCCGTTCGCGGACTACATCATCAAGGGGGAGGCGGAACGCGGGTTCGTCCAGCTCCTCGACGCCCTCGAGGAGGGACGGTCGCCTGGTGCGGTCGACGGGATCAGCTTCCTCGAGGACGGAACGCTCGTGGATCGACCGATCGCGATCATCACGGACCTGGACGCCCTCCCGCTTCCCGCCCGTGACCTCCTCCCACCGATCAAGTATGGGTACGCCCACAACGGCGTCCGCCTCACGTTCGGGAAGTTCACGACCCTCTGCTCGTCCCGCGGCTGCCCGTTCGCGTGCCGGTACTGCTCCTGCGCCGCGTTCTCCCGCCGCCGGTGGCGCCCGCGGAGCCCGGAGAAGGTCGTTGACGAGATCGAGGCGCTGGAGGCCGAGGGCTACGAGTGTGCCGTGTTCGTCGACGACAACTTCACCCTCCGTCGGAGCCGGGTCGAGGCGATCTGCCGGCTCCTCCGCGAGCGGAGGATTAGGATGCGGTTCTACTGCGAAGGGCGCGTCGACGGCGCGCCATACGAGCTCCTGCGCACGATGAAGCGCGCCGGGTTCGACGTGATGTACTTCGGCGTCGAGAGCGCCTCGGAGCACGTCCTCGCATACTATGGCAAGGGGATCACCGCGGATGAATCGAGGCGCGCGATCGCCGACGCGAAGCGCGCCCGGATGCTCGTCGTGATCTCGCTGATCCTCGGCGCGCGGGTCGAGTCCACGGAGGACATCCTCCGGACGATCGACTTCATTGGGGAGACCCGGCCCCATGGCGTGCAACTCAACATCCTCGACTGCCTCGTCGGCACCCCGATCTGGGACGAGATGATCGACGCAGGAGTGGTCGGTCCCGAGGATTGGAGGACGAACCACCGGATCTACGAGTACAACCCGGACGGCTTGTCCCGGGTCCTCCTCGAGGCCCTCGTGAAGCGTGGGTCCGCAGCCCACGTCCAAGGATGGAAGACCCGGGACGGCGTGCGCGACTTCCTAGGCCTCATGGCGTCGAACCCGACGGGTCGCAAGGTGATCCTCGGAAACATCCTCCGGCTCCCGACCCTTCGGAGGGTCTCGAGCGAGGCGCGCGCGATCGCGAGCGCGTCTCCCTTCATCTCCCGGGCGATGCCGACCTCGGGTGCCCCCGAGTCCAAGTAGGACGACGCCGAAGGCGCTCCCGCGTACGATCCCTCGAGAACGTGTCCCGGGCGAGACCTGTAGTCGCTCAGAGATGGGAATGGGTCCGTCCGGATTTGAACCGGAGTCTAGTGGTCCCGAACCACCAAGGATAGACCAAGCTACCCCACGGACCCGAGGCGGCTCGCGGTAAGGGAGGGCCCTCTATAAGCGTTGTGCGCTGGACTCCGCCGACGGGCGTCCCAAGGCGTCTCTCATCGAATGGGTTGCTGCGTCCCCATGAAACGGACCGTGAGGACGAGGTATCCGATCACGAGGGCGAGGACGACGATGATGGGCAGGACGACGTCGAGGAAGGTCACGAAGCCTTCGAGGACGATCGAGTTCACGGTCCGGTTGATCACCTCGAGGATCCGCGCTACGATCCAGAACGAGACGACGACGGCCACGGCGGAAGCGATCGGGTTGAGCCACTGGTATTGCGCCTTGTAGCGTCGCATGAGGTACGAGGAGTACGACGTGAGGAGCATCACGCCCAGGAGCAGGAGCATGTACGTCACGAAGAAGTCGCGGAGCGCAGGGACCCACGCGGGTCCTCCCGCCGCTGTCGCGATGCCTCCGAGCACGAGGATGAACACGACGACGAACGAAAACCCGAGGAGCGCGCCGATCAGGGGGCCGAGGGGACCGAAGGTCCGATCCCATTCGCGCTGCCACTCAGGCGCCTTCGCCTTGAGGTCCTCGCCGACCCTTCGCATCGACTCCTCGAACCGCGCGCCCGCGTCCTTCACCGCCGCTTGGACCTGCGTCCCCGTCGGCGGCATCGGCCGCGCGATCGCCGCGCCGCAGCTCTTGCAAAAACTCGCGGTGGCCGCGTTCGCCACACCGCACCGGATGCAGTACGCCACCGTGTTCCTCCACCGAACGATGAGCGATTGGCCTCGTGGGATATTACACCTTCCGTGGCACAGGGCTCCCGCGGACCTTCGACACGCGCCGATGCCCTCTTCGACATACTTATATATGTCTCGTTCCGTGCGCGGGCCATGGAGCCGCCCCGGGTCGAGTTCCAGCTCCGGGAGAAGATCGCGGGGGAGATCGCACTCTCCGACCAGCCGGGGAAGACGATGCGGAAGTGGCGTGAGGAACTCCGGATCTCCCAGACGGACCTCGCGCGGCACATGCGCGTATCGCCGAGCGTGATCAGCGACTACGAGGCCGGACGCCGCACGTCGCCCGGGATCAAGACGATCCGGCGCCTCGTCGAGGCCCTCCTCGAGATCGACCAGAGCTCCGGCCGGCGGCTCTCGAAGCGGTTCGAGGAGTTCTCCGACGTGATCCCGTCGATGCGCGACTGGCCCGTCGGCATGCGCGCGTCGGATTTCCTCCGGAAGATCGACGGCAAGCTCCTCACCCAGGGCCTGAACGCCCGGCGCGTCGTGAACGGCTACACGGTGATCGACTCGATCAAGGCGATCACGACCCTCGACGCGAACGACTACCTGCGGATCTACGGGCACACGAGCGAGCGCGCGCTCCTCTTCACGGGCGTGAAGTACGGCCGCTCCCCGATGATTGCCGTCAAGGCGCATCCCCTGAAGCCCGCGATGGTCATCTACGTGCAGCCAGAGAACATCGACGAGCTCGCGATCAAGCTCGCGGAGCTCGAGAACATCCTCCTCGCGCGCACGGAGCTCGAGGTCGACGACGTCATCGGACGGCTGGAGCGGATTCAGTGAAGTCGGGCGTCGTCAGCTATGGCGCGTACGTCCCGAGGTACCGGATCCGACCGAAGGACATCGGCGCGGTCTGGGGCTCCGACGGCGAGGCGATGGGGCGGGCGCTGAACATCAAGTCGAAGAGCGTCCCCGCGCCGGACGAGGACGTGATCACGATCTCCGTCGAGGCCGCCCGTGCGTGCATGGCGAAGGTCGACGTCGAGCCGACGGACATCGGGGCGATCTACGTGGGCTCGGAGAGCCACCCGTACGCGGTCAAGCCCACGGCGACGGTCGTCGCGGAGGCGATCGGCGCAGGGCCGGTCATGACGGCCGCGGACTTCGAATTCGCGTGCAAGGCCGGGACCGCCGCGATCCAGACGACGATGGGTCTCACGCTCTCGAAGATGATGACCTACGGTCTCGCGATTGGCGCGGACACCTCCCAGGGCGCGCCCGGGGACGCCCTGGAGTACAGCGCGTCCGCGGGCGGAGCCGCGTTCCTCATCGGAACGGACCGCGTGATCGCGGAGATCGACCACACGGTCTCGTACACCACGGACACTCCGGACTTCTGGCGTCGCGAGGGCCAGCGGTACCCCAGCCACGGCGGTCGCTTCACCGGCGAGCCCGCGTACTTCAAGCACGTCCTGAGCTGCGCGCAGCTCCTCCTGAAGCGGGCGGCGACGAAACCCGAGGACTACGACTACGCGGTCTTCCACCAGCCGAACGGGAAGTTCCCCGTCCGCGCGGGGAAGCAGCTCGGCTTCAAGGACGAGCAGCTCGACGCCGGCCTCCTCGTGCGGGAGATCGGGAACACGTACAGCGGGGCGATCCTCGTCGGCCTGAGCGCGATCCTCGACGAAGCGGAGCCCGGCGAGCGGATCTTCGCCGTCGGATACGGGAGCGGTGCGGGGTCCGATGCCTTCGACTTCACGGTCACGCCCGAGATCACGAAGATCCGTCGGAATGCGACGCCGACCCTCAAGGAGCAGCTCAAGAACGCGGTCTTCCTCGACTACGCGACGTACGCGAAGTTCCGCGGGAAGATCCTTCTAGGGGGGGCGGTCTCGTGAGGGACGTCGCGGTCATCGGGGTCGGGGAGACGGAGTTCGGGGAGCTCTGGGACCGGTCGTTCCGGGACCTGGGCATCGAGGCCGGCCTCCGGGCGATCGAGGACGCAAAGATCACCGCGGAGGCGATCGACGCCGTCTACGTGGGGAACATGAGCGCGGGGAAGTTCATCGACCAGGAGCACGTGTCCGCGCTCGTCGCCGACTACGCGGGCCTCGCGGACATGCACCTCCCCACGGTCCGCGTCGAGGGAGGCGGCGCGTGCGGCGCGGTCGCGCTCCTGCAGGCGCGGATGGCGATCGCCTCGGGCATGCACGATGTCGTCGTCGTCGGCGGCGCGGAGAAGATGACGGACGTCGGGGACGTCCAGGCCGCGGAGATCCTCGCGAGCACCGCGGACCAGGAATGGGAAAGCGTCTTCGGGGCGACGTTCGCCGGGCTCTTCGCGATGATGGCCCGGCGCCACATGCACGAGTTCGGGACGACGCGAGAGCATCTCGCCTCCGTCGCGGTGAAGAACCATAAGAACGGCGCGCTCAACCCGAACGCCCAGTTCCGGCGGGAGGTCACCCTCGAGACGGTCCTTAGCTCTCCAATGGTCGCGGAGCCGCTCGGCCTGTTTGACTGTGCGCCCTTGAGCGACGGCGCGGCGGCCCTCGTCCTGTGCGCGATGGACGAGGCCCGGAAATACACGGACACCCCGATTCGGATCGTCGGCTCGGGCCAGGCGAGCGACTTCCTCGCCCTCCACGACCGCCGGTCGATCACGACGATGGACGCGACCGTTGCCGCGGGCGAGCGCGCGCTGAAAGCCGCGAAGCTCGAGCCCAAGGACGTCCAGGTCGCGGAGGTCCACGACAACTTCACGATCACGGAGATCCTCGCGATCGAGGACCTCGGCTTCGTCGAGAAGGGCAAGGGCGGTCCGGCGACCCTCGAGGGGTTGACCGCGCTCAACGGGAAGATCTCCGTGAACCCCTCGGGGGGCCTCAAGGCCCGCGGGCAGCCCGTCGGCGCCACGGGCGTCGCCCAGGCCGTCGAGATCGTGACGCAGCTCCGGGGCCAGGCCGGCAAGCGGCAGGTCGTCGGTGCGCAGCGGGGCCTGACGCACACCCTCGGCGGCACCGGTGCGACCGCCGTGGTCCACATCTTCGAGAGGGGGGACTGAGATGGCGATCCCCCGCTTCTGGCGCGAGATCGCGAGCCGCTACAATCTCATCGGCACGAAGTGCGGCTCCTGTGGAATCGTCGACTTCCCCCCGCGGACCGTGTGCCCGTCGTGCGGCCGGCGGAGCATCGGGAAGATGCAGAAGCTCCGGCTCTCGGGGAAGGGGGTCGTCGTCACGTACACGGTCATCCATGACGCGCCCGCGCAGTTCGAGATGCAGAAGCCGTACGTCATGGCCATGGTCGCGATGGACGAAGGCGTCCGCCTCACGTCCCAGATCATCGACGTGAACCCTGGGGATGTGACGATCGGGATGCGCGTCCAGGCGACGTTCCGGAAGCTCGGTCAGGAAGGCGAGGCGGGCGTCATCCACTACGGGTACAAGTTCCGGCCCGCGTGAGCGTCACGACTCCGCGGCCTTGCCCGGCTCGGGGAGCTTCTTGAGGACGGCCTCGAGGGCCGCGGCTTCCTTGCGCATCGCCTCGACGGCGGCCTCCAGCTCCCCACGCCACTTCCGCCTCGCGTCCTCGCCGTGCGCGCCGTACAATCGGGCGGCGGTCTGGAGGCTCCCGAACCGCCCGGATTCGAGCGCCTTCGCGAGAGCCTCAGCCTGATCGTGCGCCGCTCGCGCGTTGCCCAGTCGCGCGAGGAAGGCGACAATCGCCGGGACGCGCCGCCGCAGGACCCCGACGTCCTCGGTCCACGCGATTGCGAGCGAGCGCCGCTCGTCGTCCCGGATTGCCTTGAGCCATGCCCACGCCGCGTCGATCGCGCCCCGGATCTTCCGGGAGTCCCCCATCACATGGGTGAGCTTCGCGTCCGAGTAGCCCGGAAGCTCGAGGAGGCCGTAGAAGGACTTCGCGCGGAGGGGCTCGCGGGCGGGGTCCGTGTCGCCGAGCAGGACCAGCAGAGGCTCGGGATCCGCACCTTTGGGCGGGGCGGGCACGCCGACGCCGGACCTCTGCGCGGCCTCGAGGAGGATCGGGATCGCCACATCCGCGCGAGTCGTGGCGAGGAAGTCCAGGTAGGCGGTCCCGGCGGCCGCGTTGAACGCGTCCACCTCCGTGGTGAGCGCGTCCGCCTCCGCCGGGGAGACCGTTGGCTTCGGGACCTTTCCCAGCCGTTCGATCTCGAAGCGGAGGGACCGCACGCGCGTCTCGACCCCCCGGTACCGGTCCCGGTACGTCCCCTGGAGGCGCCGGACCTCCGCCGCCTGTTCCGCGATCTTGTCGAGCTTCCTCCACGCCTTCCGCGCCCCGTAGAAGTCCCGCTTCTTCGCCTTCCGCAGGGCGAGATCGAGCACGGCGACGTGCTTCGGAACGAGCCGCTTGTCCTTCGACGCCTTCGCGAGGTCCGCCGCGATCCCGTCCACGTCCCGGAGGAAGATCCGCACCTGGCGCCAGTTGTCGACCTTGCTCTCTCGGAGGAGCCGGTCCACGCGCTCCCGGAAGCGGTCGAGGGTCCCGTCGAGCACCCCGGGGACGTCCGCGAGGTCCCCCCGCGACTCCGAGATCGCCTCGAGGAGGCCGCGGGCATCGTCGGCGAAGGCGGACGCGTCGATCGTCTCCCCCGAGGGCATCGCGCCCGCGATAGTCCCTTTACATATTTATTTCCCCAGATTCCCGGGCCGGGGGCTTGGAGGACACCCGAAGTCCCTTATATCCGCGTTACGATTACCATAGTAACTTGGAGGGGGTCGATGAAAGCCCTGACGTTGCTCGCGTCCCTCGTGATCGGCCTGGCCGCGGTCGTGGCGCTCGTCGCGACGCCTGCCTCCGCGGCGAACGTGTCTTTCACCCTCAAGGCGGACTTCGACGGGTGGAACTTCGGCCAGCCCGGGGGGGTGAACCCCACCCTGACCGCGAACGTCGGCGACACGATTACGGTCACGATCCAGCGCGTGAACTCGATCCACAACTTCGCGGTGTACCCGCCGGGATACCCGACGTCGAGCGTGTCCACGTCGAATCCCGACGCGATCGTCCGGTCGGCGACCGTCAGCTCGTCGAACCCGACGGCGTCCGTCACGTTCACGATCAACACGCCGGGGACGTACGAGTACTACTGCGAGTTCCACGCGTTCTCCATGCACGGACGACTCGTGATCCAGGGGGCGAACGCGGTCCCGACCCTGTCGAATCTCGGCTTCACGCCCGGCGCGCCGATCCCCGGACAGGAGGTCACCCTCACCGCGCTCTCTACGGACCTCGACGGGGACCGCCTCCAGTACAGCTGGACGTTCGGCGACGGCGCGGCCGCGGCCGGCCTGACGGTCCCCGGCGGGGGGACGATCTCCGTCGCCCACGCCTACATGGCATCGGGCGCGTTCAGCTCGAGGCTCACCGTGGACGACGGAAAGGGGGGGACCGCGAGCGCAGATCTCGTCGTGAGGATCGCGACGCCGGGCCTCCTGCGCGCGACGACGGCCGTGGATCTCCACCCGACGTTCGGGGTGCCGGGCAAGATCCTCGTCGACGGCGTGCCCGCGGACGAGTGGGGGCTCGCGTGGACGAAGGTCGCCCCCGGCCGCCACACGGTCAGGTTCACGGACGTCCAGAACCTCGCGACGCCCGACCCGATCTCCGTCGACATCGTCGCGGGCGGGACCTCGGAGGCAAACGGTGTCTACCGCGCGAATGGTTGGCTCCGCGTCGTCACCGATCCGCCGGTCCCCGCGACGATCTCCGTTGACGGCGTGCCGTGGAACGACTGGGGCGTGTGGGTCGCCATGCCGCCGGGCACGTACGACGTCTCCTTCGGTCCCGTGGCGGGCTTCCTCCCGCCGGCCCCCAGGCGCGTCACGGTGGACGCGGAACGTCTGACCACGGCCACGGGCTCCTACGTCTCCGATCCGAACGCGCCGGGCCCCGATCCGCAGACGTTCGGGCTGCTCCGGGTCACGACCCGCCTGAGCGACGGGCGGCTCGGCGTGCCGACTCAGATCTCCTTGAATGGCGTCGTGCGGGACGAGTGGGGGCTCAACTGGGTGAAGCTCGCGCCCGGCACGTACACGGTCTCGTTCTCGGACGTCCAAGACCTCGGGACGCCCGCGCCGCGAACCGTCGAGGTCGTTGCAGGCCGGACGACCGTCGTGGAAGGGGTCTTCGAGGTCCATGGGTGGCTCCGGGTCGTCACGGATCCCGCCGTCCCCGGGACGATCTTCGTCGACAACGTGCCGCGCAACGACTGGGGGATGTGGCAGTCGATGCGACCGGGTTCGTATCGTGTGTCGTTCGGCCCAGTCCCCGGGTTCGTCACGCCCGCACCGCAGACGGTCGCCGTCGTCGCGGGCCAGTCCTTGGTCGTCACCGCACGGTACACGCCCGCCACGAGTCCCTCCGCGACCCCGCTTCCGTCCGATCCGCTTCCCCCCGACATGGGGATGATGGGGGGGCGCCTCGACGCGGTCGCGCTCGTGCGTCCGGCGACAGAGACCCGCGGCTCGATGCGGTTCGCGGTCTAGTCCAGGGGTGGAACGTGTCGACCCGCACACCGCGCCTCCGGATCGACGCGCCCGTCGGGTTCCTCCTTGGCATCTCTCTCCTCCTCGCGGTGGCGGTGGCCGCGCTTGCCGCGTCCCCAGCGGATTTCGCCCTGTCCGCTCGCCCGCACCCGGCCGCGGCACGTTCGTTCCCCCTCTTCGGCTCGCTCGCGGGGTGGGGGACGACCTCGGGATCGATCTCGTCGCCGGGTCCCACGCTCGCCGTGGTCCTCGGAGACGAGGTCACGATCACTCTGAACTCCGCGGACGGCCGCCCTCACAACTGGCTCCTCGACTACGATGGCGACACGAATGAGGATGCCGGGGAGCCGCTCTCGAATGTCTTCTCGGGTTCGCCGGAGGTCCTCACGTTCACGGCGACGACCGCGGGGACGTTCACGTACTGGTGCACGGTCCACTTCGGGTCGATGTTCGGCGCGTTCGTCGTGCTCGCCCCGGAGGACCCGCCGTTCGCGAGCCTGTCCATGCCCGACGGCGTCCAACGCTGGACCGGCGGATCGACGCACCGGATCTGGTGGAACCTCTCCGACGCTCAGGACCCGAACTCCGCCCTCGTCGTGTACGTGAACTACAGCTCATCTGCGGGCTCGGGCCCGATTGCGGGCCCCCTCGCCGGGACCTCGAATCCGAATCACCTCGACTGGAGCCTCCCGGCGATCGACGCGACGGACGTCGTCGTTAACCTCACGGTGATCGACACGGGCGGCCGCAAGGCGTTCGAGGAGGCCCTCGTGCCGGTGATCGACTCGACGGCGCCCCAGCTCTCCGGCCGGTTCCCCGGATCGGGTGCGACGGACGTCCCGAGGTCCGCGATCGTGATGATCACGTTCTCGGAAGGAATGAATCCCTCCGCGACGGGCAGCCCATCGACCGTTGCGCTCCGCGAGGATCCTGCAGGGCCGTGGATCCCCGGGACCGTGTCGTGGGACGGTCCCGCGAACACGGTCCTCACGTTCGACCCGCTGCCGACGCTCGCCGCGTCGGCGTCGTACCGCGTCTTCGTGAACGCCTCCGCTCGCGACGAGTCGGACCCCGGGAACCCGCTCGCGTCTGCGGACTCCTGGACGTTCACCGCGGGAGCGACCGTGGACACGACGGCGCCCGTGATCGCGCACGTCCCGCCCGGGTCCATCCCCCTCGGCGAAGGGCTCGAGATCGCGGCGACGGTCACGGACGACGGCGCGGTCGCCTCGGTCCGACTCAACTGGACGGACCCCACCGGCGCGAACCTGAACCTCTCGATGTCTGCCTCGGGGGACCGGTACTCGACCCTGATCCCGCAACAGCTCTACGCGGGCACGGTATCGTACTTCCTCGTCGCCGTGGATGCCGGCGGGAACGCCGTCCGGAACCCGACCGCGACCGTCCCGGTGGCCGCGCCCCCCGGCGTGGTCGTCCTCTTCGGGAACCTCCGGGGCTGGGGCTTCAGCCCGGACAGCCTGTCGACCCCGGGGCCGACCCTCACACTCTCGGAAGGCGAGTCGATCGAGCTCCTGATCATCGGCTACGGCGGGGCCTTCCCCGTACGGCATGACTTCTACGTCGACTGGGACCGCAACGGTGCGCCAGGTCCGGGGGACACGGTCTCCGCGGACGTCCGCGGGAACTCCACGCGCCTCACCCTGAGGGGGGAGCATGTCGGCACGTTCACGTATTTCTGCGCGTACCATCCCTCGACGATGTTCGGGGCCGTCGTCGTGACGGGCGCGAGCCCGGCAGGCGGCCTCGACCCACTCCTTCTCGGAGGGATCGGCGTTGCGGCCGTCGCGGTGGTCGCGGGCGTCGTGCTCCTGCGCCGGCGGGGGAAATCCCCCTGACGGCCGCAAAAGCTTAAATCGCGGTTCGCGGTGGACCGCCCTCGATGCAGCTCCGCCTCCTCGAGAAGGGGAAGACCTCGATCCGCGTCGAGATCTCGAACCCGGACGAGACCGTGATCTATCCGCTCCTCACCGCCCTCCAGCGGCACGAGGACGTCTCGAGCGCCCTGTACTTCACCGGCCACCCGCAGCTCGACAAGCCCGTCCTCACGGTCGAGACGAAGAAGGGAAACCCGCAGGCCGTCCTCAAGAAGGTCGCGGAGGGTCTCGCGGAGGAATACGCCGCGGCGAAGCAGCTCCTGGAGAAGGGGCTGACGTAGGTCCATGGACCGAGAGATCGGGATCGAGGGCTACCTCACGACGACCCCCGGAATCGGGGGCCTGCTGAAGGCGTCCCCGGACGACTTCGTCGTTGAGGAGATCCCGGATGCGCCGCCCGCGGCCCCGGACGGCAGGTTCGCGATCGCGACGGTCCGCACTCGAGAGTGGGAGACGAACAAGCTCGTCCGTGAGCTCGCGCGGTCCCTCCACATCAGCCGGCGGAGGATTGGCTTCGCGGGCACGAAGGACAAGCGCGCGGTCACGACCCGCCTATTCTCGTTCCAGGACGTTCCGCCGGAGGCTCTCCAGGCGATTCGGCTCGGGGACATCGAGGTCCTCGATGCGTACGCCGCGGCGAAACCGCTGGAGATCGGAGACCTCCTCGGGAACCGCTTCCGAATCGTCGTCCGGGGGATCTCCTACTCAGGCGACCCGGCGAGCGTCGTTGCCGAAACGAGCCGCGAGCTGCGGGCCGCTCGGGGATTCCCGAACTTCTTCGGCGTGCAGCGGTTCGGCTCCGTGAGGCCGGTCACGCACGTCGTCGGCCGGCACATCGTCCGCGGCGAGTTCCGCGAGGCCGTCGACGCCTACGTCGCGAACCCCTGGGAGGGCGAGGATCCCGCGGCGTACGAGGTGCGCCGCGCCCTCGAGGAGACCGGCGACGTGCGCCGCGCGCTCCGGGACTACCCTCGATCCTACACGTTCGAGAAGGCGATCCTGAACCACCTCGCGGTCCGGCCCGAGGATCCCGTAGGCGCGCTCCGTGCGCTCCCGTTCAACCTCTTGATGATGTTCGTCCACGGGTACCAGTCCTTCCTCTTCAACCGGATCCTCAGCGAGCGGATGCGCCGCGGCGTCCCGATCCACGAGCCTGTCGCAGGGGATCTCGTGCTCCCTGCGGACCGACGCGGCCTTCCGGACCGGAGTCGACCGATCGCCGTGACGTGTGACAACCTTCCCAAGGCGACGGAGCGTTGCGAGTCGGGCAAGGCGTGGGTGAGCGGGATCCTCTTCGGATCCGAGCCCGTGTTCGCGGGCGGCGAGCCCGGGGAGATCGAGCGGGACGTGATCGCGTCCGACGGCCTGAGGCCCGAGGACTTCATCATCCCGGACCTCCCTCGGATTTCCTCCAAGGGGACGCGTCGGGCGGTCCTGTCGCCGGCCCGAGGACTCGGCACCCGCCTCGAAGGCGATGTCCTCCATCTCGAAGTCGAGCTGCCCCCCGGCGCATATGCGACGTGCCTCGTCCGCGAGTACACGAAGGCCGGATGACGTCACACGTGGAACCGCAGCAGGTTGTCGATCGGCAGGCTCAGGGCATTTGTCCGGAGGCTCGCTAGGTTCGCAAGGAGGAGTCTCGCGACCTCCTCCGGATCCCGGAGACGGAAGAGGCTCCCGCGTTCTCGGCGGTCCCGCACGAGGACCTCGCGCTGGAGCATCTTCTTCAGGTGGTACGAGAGGGTCGACTTCGAGACGCCGACGGCGGCTTGGAGCTGGGCGAACGTCCGCTCGCGATGCAGGAGGATCTCGACGACGATCTTGCCGGGGACGTCCTGGCGGAGGATCGCGATGATCCGTCGCTGGGCCTCCGCGAACGCGGCCGCGCTGAAGTACCGCTTCCGGTGGCCCTCCGCCTCCGACTGGAGGATCCCCCGCGCCTCCATGTAGTTCAGGTGGTACGAGAGCATCCCCGTCGACATGCCGAGGACCTTGCCGATCAGGCGCAGGTGGACCCCGGGGTTCGCCTCGAGGAACTCGAAGATCCGCCGGCGGCTCGCGAGGTCGAGGACTTCGGTCATGTGGGGGTGACGAGGTCGCGGCCGAGCCCCATCGACACTGTGCATGCCCCGAAGCGGTAGAAAAGCCTTTTGCGACGGCGATGGAAGGCGCCGGCGGCGTCCGTCGGACGGCGCGTCCGACGGGCTCGCGGGTGACGTACTTATACCGCCGCCTCCATCCGCGGCCCACATGCCCGAGGATGTCTGCAGCGTCGCCGGCTGCGGCCAGACCGCGGCGCGCTCCCTCTCGACGAAGAAGGTCAAGGAGGTCCTGCCGGAGCTCCATCTGGCCGCGGAGACCCACCGGACGCACCTGTGCCGCGACCACTATCGCCAGTTCCGGAAGAAGACGAAGGAGGAGCGAGAGCTCGAGCGGCTCGGCTGGTGAGGCGCGCCCTTGTCCAGCGGGCCGTTCCGGCCGCGTGTGCGTCCCCGCGACGTCAACTTCCTGACGAACGCCGCGTCCGCTGCGTCCGGGATTTTCATCCCCCTCTACGCGATGGGCCTCCGCGCGAGCCCGGACCAGATCGGGTTCATCATCGCCGCGTTCAACGCCTTCGTCCTGTTCTCCTCGTTCGTCTTCGGACGAGCCGCGGACATCCAGGGCGCGCGGAAGGTCCTCCGGGGCGGCCTCCTCTTCTCCGCGGCCGCGGCGCTCACGCAACCGCTCGCGTTCGATCCGCTCTCCCTCGCGGCGAGCCGCGCCCTCCTCGGCTTCGCCGTCGGGATGTACCCCGCGGCCCTCCTCGCGTACGCGAAGACCGCGGACAGCCTGATGGGCAAGTTCGCGTCGTACGGGTCCCTCGGCTGGGGTCTGGGGAACCTCGCCGCGGGGCTCGCCTCGTACTTCGTTCCCGGGACGTTCTGGCCCGTCTTCGCCCTCTCCTCGGCCTCGTGGTTCCTCGCGTTCCTGTTCGCGACGGCCGCGCCGCTGTCCGAGACGGGGACCCTGCGCATCCCCTTGCCCGCGCGCACGGTGATCCGGCGGAACCTGTCCGTGTACCTCATGATGCTGATCCGCCACACGGGCGCGAACATGGTCTGGGCGATCTTCCCCCTCTTCCTGAGCGCGTCGCGCGGCCTCTCCGAGGTCGAGATCGCGATCGTGTACGCCTTCAACCCGTTCGTACAGTTCGCGGTCATGCAGCGGATCGACCGGTACCGGAGCGGATGGCTGATCGGGGTCGGCCTCGCGGGATCGTCGGTCACCTTCCTTCTCTTCCTCGTCGCCTGGGACTTCTGGACGATGATGGCCGTCCAGATCCTCCTGGGAACGAGCTGGGCGACCCTGTACGTCGGCTCCCTGAAGCTCATCACGGAGACGAACCGGGAGACCGCGACCGCGGGCGGGCTGTTCAACAGCACCTTGAGCCTCTCGTCCATCGTCGGGCCCGTGCTCGGAGGCTACCTCGCGACGACGGGCTACGAGGCGCCCATGGTTGCCGCCTCGATCCTCTCCGCGGCCGCGCTCGGGCTCCACGGCGTCGAGGCGCGGCTCAGGGCTCGAACGCGAGCTCCTTCAGGCCCGTCGCCGGGTTCATGACCCGCGTCATCCGGACGTCCCGGAACCGCGCGACGCAGATTTCGTTCGTCAGGCACACCCGGGCGCGGAACAGGTGCCCGCCGACGACGGAATGGTCCCTTCGCGCGACCGCGACGTGGAGGTGGAGCCTCGGGTCGGCGCGCATCGCGAGGCTCCCGTGGAGTGCGACCAGCTCGTGCCGGTCCGCGAACGCCTCGCGCTCGTACCCGTGCGGCGTGAAGAAACCGATCTCGAAGTCCTGGAGCATGCCGATCCCCCAGAGGACCGCGCCGTCCTGGATTCCGTGTCGCGCTGCGATCGCCTCCAGGCTCGGGAACAGCTCCTCTCCGTCCGAGAGCTTGACCACGGGGAGCTCCCCTTCCTCCCGCGCGTCCATGGCGTCACCGTCCCCGGAGGGCCTCCGCGGGAATCCGCAGCTGGCGGGAGATCTCCCGGGCGAGCTCGGGCCCGTGGCTGAACACCGTGTACACCTGCTTCGGCGCGCACGCCTCGACGAAACCCATGACATCCTCGAAGTCCCCGTGGTCGCTGAGGGGGAACTGCGCGTCGAGCCCGTACCGCCGGGTGAAGTCGAAGAACGCGGTCCAGCCGGAGACGTACGCGGTCCGCAGGCGGAGCCCGCCGAGCCACGACACGCTCTCGTCGAGCGGAGGGCGGAGCCATCCCGGCGGGAGGATGTACACCCGCGGTTCCCGCCGCTCCGCCTCGCCGAGCTCGGAGATCCGCCGGTAGTGGAGGCGGATCCCGTGCCGCACGTACGCATCCGCGAGGGTCGCGATCCGGTCCGCGACCGCGACCTCCACTCCGAGGCGGTTCACGAGGGCGATGAGCTCCTGGGACTTCCCGAACTCGTAGCCCCCGAGCGCCACGGGGCCATCCGCGAGTTCCATCTCGAGCCAGGTCAGGAGGTCCGCCTCGACGTCGTGCTTCGGGGGGAAGTTGAACGACGGTTTCCCGTACGTCGCGTCGACGATCAGCGTGTCGACCTTCTCCGGCGCGGCTCGGCCGCACGTCGCGCCGCCCTCCGGGTTGAAGTCCCCCGTGTAGAGGACGTCGTCCGCGCGGACCATCGCGGAGCCGAAGACATGGCCCGCGTCCCGGAGTGCCACCCGGAACCCGTTGAGCTCGATCTCCTTGCCGTACGGGAGCTCCGTGCCCTCGCCGGACC
>MGVZ01000007.1 GCA_001800745.1 Euryarchaeota archaeon RBG_16_67_27 | reverse complement strand
TTGAAGTAGTCCGCGCGGACGAGGACCCGCCCTTCCTTTCGCCACGGCGTCGAGGAGTGGGCCTTCCCCTCCTCGAGCGTGGGCTCGAGTCCGAGGGCCTTCGCCGCGACGGCGATCTCCTGGACCGTCGGCGACTCGACCGCCCACTTCTTGGCGACCCGCCGCCCCTCCTCGCGGGAACGTCCCGCGTCGAAGTACGCAGGATACAGCACGATCGGTCGGTCCCCTTTCGGCATCGGTCGCGCGATGTCCGGCGGGACCATAAGAGTTTGCGGGGTCGGAACCGTTAACTTCCGCGCTCCCAATCCCCGCGCGGCTTCCGAGAGGAGGGCCCCCATGCTGGACACGGACCTTGTGGATTTCGCGGTCGACCACGCGCGGACGAAGGGCGCGACGTACGCGGAAGCGCGGTACGAGCATCAGGACCAGGAGAGCTTCATCCTGAAGAACGGGGTGCTCGACGCCCTGTACGTCAGCGAAGACCGGGGGATCGGCGTGCGGGTCCTCGTGAAGGGGGCGCTCGGCTTCGCGGCGACGAACCTCCTCACGAAGCCGGAGGTCCGCGCGACCGTCGACGCGGCGCTCAAGGCCGCGCGCACCTCGAAGCGGAAGACCCCGATCACGTTCGCACAGGAGCAGGCGTATGTCCGGAACTGGTCCGTGCCCGAGGGGAAGCGGCTCGCCTCCGTCCCCACGGAGGCGCGGATCGAGGAGATCCGGGACGTGGACCGGGCCGTGATGGCCCTCGGGTACAAGATCCCCGCCCGCTACTTCTTCCTCGGAAGCTCCCGGATCGAGAAGGACTTCGCGAACTCGGACGGTTCCCGGATCCGCTCGTACAGCCCGCGGCTCCGGTTCTTCTACTACCTGACGGTCGTCCACGGTTCGAGCGTCGAGCAGACCCACCGGAACTACGGCTGGTCCGGCGGCTGGGAGGGGATCGCGTCCTGGGACCTCACGAACCGTGTGCTCGAGGAAGCGCAGTCGATGCAGCGATCCCTCGTCGAGGGGAAGAAGTCGCCGGAAGGGAAGATGGACCTCGTCGTCGGGCCCCAGGTCTCCGGGATCGCGGCCCACGAGTCGTGCGGCCATCCGACGGAGGCGGATCGGGTGCTCGGCCGGGAGGCGAGCCAAGCCGGGAAGTCGTTCATCACCCCGGACATGATCGGCGTGAAGATTGGTTCGGACCTCGTGAACGTCGTCGACGACCCTACGCTCGAACATGCGATCGCGCACTACCTGTACGACGACGAGGGCGTGAAGGCGCGCCGCCGGTACCTGTACAAGGGGGGCCTCGTGAACGAGTTCCTCCATAACCGGGAGACCGCGGCCGCCATGGGCACGCGGAGCAACGGCGCGTCCCGTGCGGTGAACTACAACGTCGAGGCGATCGTCCGCATGGCGAACACGTTCGTCGAGCCGAGGGACCACGCGCTCGAGGAGCTGCTCGAGGATGTCCGGTACGGCGTCTACATGAAGTCCTTCATGGAGTGGAACATCGACGACAAGCGGTTCAACGCGAAATACGCGGGCCGCGAGGCGTACCTCATCGAGAACGGGGAGTTGAAGCACCCCGTGCGGAACACGGTGATCGAGCTCACCACGCCCGCGTTCTGGTCCGCGGTCGACGCCGTCGGGAAGGACCTCGACTTCGAGGGCGGCTACTGCGGGAAGTCGGACCCGGGACAGGCCCTCGATGCGAGCCTCGGCGGCCCCTCGATGCGACTCCGGAACGTGTACCTGAGGTGAGGCCATGGAGGACATCGCATCCCAGATCGTGAAGCGGGCCGTCGCCCTCGGATGCCAGGACGCTGTCGCGGACGTCGTGAGGAACCGGTCGTACCAGATCCGGTTCGCGCGGAACGAGCCCGTGATCAGCAACCGATGGCGGGAGGCGACGGCATCCGTGTTCCTCGTCGTCGACAAGCGCGTCCTCGCGAGCGACATCAAGGACCTCTCGAAGGTGGACGAGACCGTCGAACGTCTCGTGAAGATCGCGAAGAGGTCCCAGGAGAACCCGGACTACGCGGGCATCGCGCGCGGACCGTTCACCTATCCGCGAATCCGTCCGGATCCCAGGATCCTCGCCCTGGAGGACGGGAGCGACCACGTGGCCGCCGCGGTGAACGGCGCGCTGGAGATGGGTGCCACGGAGACCGCGGGGTCCTTCTGGAAGTACGAGGAGGAGCACGCCCTCGAGACATCGAACGGCGCGCACGGCACGGACCGCCGCGCGAGCTTGTATCTATCGATCCGCGCACTTGTCTCACCCGAGGCGAGCGGACACGGCATCGCGGCCGCGACGAGGCTCTCCCGTTTCGAAGCGGGAAAGGCCGGCCGCAAGGCCGGGCGCGTCGCCGCCCTCGTGAAGTCCCCCAAGGCTGGGACGGCGGGGACCTACGACGTCGTCTTCGACCCCCTTATCTTCGGCTCGCTGACGGACCAGGTCGCCGGACGGCTCAGCGCCTGGGCCGTGCTCGCGGGGCTTTCCCCGTTCGGCAAGAAGGTCGGGAAGCGGGTAGCCTCCGACGCGGTCACGATCCACGAGGACGGCTCCGCGGACTCCATCGCCCGCCGTCGGTTCGACGACGAGGGCGTTCCGACCCGACGGAAGCCTCTGGTCCAGAAGGGCATCCTGAAGACGTACCTGCACAACACGACGACGGCGAAGCGGTTCGGGACCCGGACGACCGGAAACGCGGGGCTCGTCACGCCGACGCACCACGCGGTCTTCGTGAAGCCGGGGGACTGGTCCAAGGACGAGGTCTTCCAGGAGGTCCGGGACGGCCTGTGGCTCACGAACACGTGGTACACGCGGTACCAGTCCTACGTGACCGGGGACCTGAGCACGATCCCCCGCGACGGGATCTTCCGGATCCGGAAGGGGGAGGTCGTGGAGGCCTGGAAGGACGTCCGCGTGACGGACAACCTCATCCGCCTGATGAAGAACGTCGTCGCCCTGAGCGACAGGACCGAGCAGATGATGTGGTGGGGCGAGGTGAGCGTGCCGAACTTCGTGCCGTATGCGCTCATCAAAGGCGTGCGGATTACGCGGTCCGCGGAGTGACCGTGGCTCCGGCGGCCGCACCCTCGAGGAGGACCGCGTTCACGACGCCGTCCTGGCCCGGACTCGACGTGACCTTGGCGAGGCCCGCCTCCGTCTGGATCGTCGCCCCGCGCGTGATGATGTTCCGCGTGACGAAGTGAGGGTTCGACGGGCTCTCCTTGACCGTGACGATCTTCACGCGCTTCGTCGTCGACGTCCTCGGGTCCAAGACGTTCGCGAACTCCGCCTTGAGGATCCGGACCTTCTGGTTCGCGCCCTTCGTGCGGTAGACCTTCAGCCTCTGCGGTCCGACGAACGCGTATTGCTGCTCCCTTCCGATCTCGTGCTTCCGCTTCTTCCGGAACGGGCGGTACCGGCCGCCTGTGGGCTTCCGTCGGGATCGACCTTGCCAGAGAGCCATCGTTGACCTCGGAGAAGCCGCCTAAGTCTGCCGCCCTATAAAGGCGTTGCGGGGATGCGTGGCGTCAGACGATTCCGAATGTCAGGATTCCGAATGTCAGGTTCCCGTACACGAGAACGTATCCGACGAGGAACCCCGCGATCGCGCCGCCGTTGAGCAGGGGGAGGCCCGCCTGGGGATTCCCACGGATCACGAACCGCATGAGGACGACGAAGCCGACGAGGGTGCCCGCGAGGCACGCGAGGGCGACGAGGACGTTGGAGCCCAGACCGGCCCAGGAAGCGCCGGTGGGCAGGAGGGCCGCGGACGCCGAGACGCTCATCACCCCGGGGATGATGAGATCCCCCAGGCCGATGAACATCGCTTCGCGCTCTTCGCCCTCCGCGATTTGCTCCTTGAGACTCTTCTGTTCGCGGAACGAGTAGTCCAAACGCTTCGGGATCACGAGCAGGACCGGGAGCCGCTGGCTCGTGAGCTCGTCCGCGAGGGTGACCATGTGCTTCGTCCGATAGACGGCGATCGCATCGTAAACCGCGAGCCCGCTGAGGAGGAGGATCGCCGGGAGGATGCCGAAGGAAACGCCCAGGATCGCGGTCACGCCGGCCGCCGTCGCCAGGCCGATCCCGTCGATGACGTACCACTCGGGATACTTGACGAGGAGGACGACGAGGAGTGCCGCGAGGCCGAATGCAATCGCGGTCGCGAGATTCAATCCGAATTCGTTGTAGAACAGTGGTTCGCTGACCAGGACGAGTCCGTAGAACACGG
This sequence comes from Euryarchaeota archaeon RBG_16_67_27, assembly GCA_001800745.1. Lineage (GTDB taxonomy): Archaea > Thermoplasmatota > Thermoplasmata > RBG-16-68-12 > RBG-16-68-12 > RBG-16-68-12. The sequence continues at coordinate 7,550 of MGVZ01000007.1, read as the reverse complement.
GAAGGAACATGACGAAGGCGAGGGTGAGGAAGATCGACGCGAGGATGATCCCCTTCGCGAGGTTGCGGCGGCGGTACCTCAGTAGGGCAAGGACGACCGCGGTGAAGGCGAGGATCATCGCGATGTACACGACCGCGTTGGTCGGGTCGTCCGGCTGGGGAAACGCTTGGAGGCCACTCTCTTTGAACGCGGGAGCGATTGCGAGGGCGATGAGCTGGGAGACCGCGAGGGTGACACCCATGATTGCGATCGACGCGATCTCGCGCCGCATGGGGGGCTACTCCAGGGAGATACGTCCGAAGGCCACCGTGCCCGCGATCTTCTCGATGTGCACCTTGACGATCGCGCCCTTCGCGGTCCCGGGCACGTAGATCACGTAGCGGTCGAGCTTCGCGATCCCGTCGCCTTTCTTCCCGATGTCCTGGATCATGAGCTCGTAGACCTTCCCCTCGACGAGGGGGGGCTCCTCGACCTTCGCGGCCTTCTTCACGGATTTCACGGGCCGCCGCGCGCCGCACGCATCGCACTCGAGCATTGCGACGCGGTCCTCCTTCACGAGCCGCGTGTCCGGCCGCCCGCACTCCTGGCACATGACGTACGTGTCGACGTAGGACTTCACGCGGTCCGCGACCTGCTGGCCGGTGACCTTGCCTTTGAACACGACGCGACGGCCGTCTTGCGCCCCTGCGGTGCCGAGTTCCCGGAGGAGGTACGTGAGGACCATGTTCGGATCCCGCCGGATTGCCTCGACGATGTCCAGGAAGTTCCGCAGGATCGTCGTCTTCCCCTCCACGACGATTTCCGCCTCGGGGATTTGGAAGCGCTCGCCGGTGCTCAGCGCCTGGGGCAGCGCCTGCTTCGCTCGTTGGAGGAGAGCATCGTACGAGGGAATCGCCATCGAATCCGGCCCAAGGGGGGCTCCGGTTTAAAGGTTTGTGCACCTAGGACGCCGCGGCGCGGACGAGGCCGAGGTGCAACGGCGACGGCCGCAGAGGTCTCGACCGGAGTTCCGGGTGGAACTGGGACGCGACGAAGAACGGGTGGCCCCGGAGTTCGAGGACCTCCATCCGTCGTCCGTTGTCCGACCGCCCGACGTACGTCAGGCCCGCGGCCTCGAGCTTCGGGATGTACTCCGGGTTGATCTCGTACCGGTGCCGATGGCGCTCGTGGATCGTCGCGGATCCGTACAGCTTCGAGGCCATGGAACCGGGATCGAGGTGGATCTCGTGCGCCCCTAGACGCATCGTCGCTCCCATCCCCTTCACGGACCGCTGCTCCGGGAGCAGGTCGACGACGGGGTCCGGCGTCTTCGGATCGAATTCCGATGAGTTCGCGTCTTTCAGCCCGAGTCCGGCTCGCGCGAACCCGACGGTCGCGAGCTGGAACCCGAGGCACACACCCTGGAACGGGATGCCGTTCTCCGCGGCGTACCGCGTCGCGGCGATCTTCCCCTCGATCCCCCGGTCCCCGAAGCCTCCGGGGACGAGGATCCCGTCCGCCCCTTCGAGGATCTTCACGCCCTTCTTCTCGATGTCCATCGACTCCACCCAGCGCAGGTTCACCCGCACGCGGGCGGCGGCCTCCGCGTGGTGGAACGCCTCGATGTGGCTGATGTACGAGTCCTTGAGGTGCGTGTACTTCCCGACGAGGGCGATCTCGACCTCCTTCTCAGGGGTCTTGAGACGGTCGAGGAAGTCCTTCCACGCCTCCAGGTCCTCCCCCTTCGGCTCGACGCGGAGTGTCTTGAGGATGTACTCCGTCAGGCCCTGGCCGTCAAACAGGAGGGGCACGTCGTAGATCGTCGCTGCGTCCGGCGCGCTGACGACGCCCTCCACGGGGACGTCGCAGAAGAACGCGATCTTCCGTTTCGTGTCGGGCTCGAGGGACCGCTCGCCTCGGGCGACGATCACGTTCGGCGAGATCCCCGCGGCACGGAGCTCCCGGACGCTCTGCTGCGTGGGCTTCGTCTTCTGCTCGCCCACGGCGCCCATGACCGGCACCAGGGTCGTGTGGACGAACAGGACGTTCTCCTTCCCGACCTCCTGTCCGAGCTGGCGGACCGCCTCGAGGAACGGCATTCCCTCGATGTCCCCGACGGTCCCGCCCATCTCGATCAGGACGATGTCCGCCCGCTCGCGCTCGCCGACCCCGCGGATCTCGGACTTGATCTCGTCCGTGATGTGAGGGATGATCTGGACGGTCTTCCCCAGGTAGTCCCCGCGCCGCTCCTTGTCGATGACCGCGCGGTACACCTTCCCCGTCGTGATGTTGTGGTCCCCCGTCAGGTCGACGTCGAGGAACCGTTCGTAGTTGCCCAGGTCGAGATCCGTCTCCGCCCCGTCGTCGAGGACGAAGACCTCCCCGTGCTGGTACGGGTTCATCGTGCCCGCATCCACGTTGAGGTACGGGTCGATCTTGATCGGAGAGACCCTCAGGCCCTGCGACTTCAGGAGGACCCCGATCGAGGAGGTGGAGATCCCCTTCCCGAGTCCCGACAGAACGCCCCCCGTGACGACAACGAACTTCACGTCAAATCACGGGATTGGTCCATCCTGGGAGTCGCAGATATAGTTTGTGTCACATGTGCCGGAAGACGCTCGTGGGGTTCACGCCGAGAGAACCGACGAATTCGGAGGCGATCTTCCATGCGTCTCGGCGCGGGTACATCCCCAGGACCGCGCTCGGGTCCGCACTGAGCTGGGTGAGGCCTTCCGCCCACGCCTCCACGTAGACGTTGGCTCCTCCTTGGGCACCTTGTGCCATCACGGCGAGCACGCGCCTTCCGGCCCAGAGCTCGCTGCCGCGGGACATCGCGACGTGGGAGGGGGACGCATGCTCGATCTTGAGGCCCCGGCTCGCGGCGAAGGCGGCCGCGGCCTGAAGGACCCATTCCTCTGTCCGTCCCGGCAGGTGGAAGTGAGCGACGCTCTTCCCCACGGCCCGGACATCCGCCCGCCGGACAAAAAACCTTATGCCGGAGGCTCGACTCCATGGAGTCGATGCCCACGGCCACCGTCCCCGGAATCCAACCCGGACAGCAGGCCCCCGAATTCGACCTGCCCGGTGTGGATGGCAAGGCGCACCGCCTCTCGACCTTCAAGGACCCCATCCTCGTCGTCTTCTTCACCTGCAACCATTGCCCGTACGTCCAGGCGTGGGAGTCCCGATTCACCGACATCCAGCGAGACTACGCGTCGAAGGGCGTGCGCCTGGTCGGGATCAACTCGAACGACGAGGACAAGTATCCCGAGGACGACTTCGCGCACATGAAATCGCGGGCGAAGGAGGAGGGCTACAACTTTCCCTATCTCCGGGACGAGAGCCAGAAGGTCGCGGAGGCCTACGGGCCCGTCGCCACGCCGGATTTCTTCGTCCTCGACGCGGCGCGCGTGGTCCGCTACCGGGGTCGGCTCGACGACGACCACCAGGATCCGAAGAAGGTCACGAAGCGCTACCTGCGGGACGCCTTGGACGATCTCCTCGCGGGTCGCCCGGTGAAAGCGTCCCTCACGCCCCCGTACGGCTGCTCAATCAAGTGGAAGCCGGAACACTTCAAGTGATTGCGTCCAAGTCTGCGATGCGACAGGATAGGCCTGAAGCGCGTTGACGACGTACCACTCCAGGATGACGGTAATGTCCGCGTGGAACGCCCTGCCTTCCGCGACGGCGATGCCCGTGACGACGAACTCCGCGAAATCGTGGATGACGGGCACGCTTCCATAGCTCGACTCTCCGTACACCCGCCACTCCACGAACGTGCCGGGGCCGGAGAAGTCCGTGTTGGGGCTCACGTACCCCGAGGGGCCGTGGATGCTCACTCCGTCGATGGTCGTGCACATCGCGGGACCGACCGCGAATGAGGTCCCCGGGCAGAAATCGCCGGGGATGCCGTTCCCGGTGTCCGCGCGGACGAGAATGCGATACGGTCTGACGTCCTCGTCGAACACGTGGTTCCAGACCCGGATTCGGATTCTGTACAAGTCCCATTCCGGCTGAGTCTCCGAACCGGGAATCCGGCTCACGTCGGTGCTGACGGTGAGGGCGCCTTCAGGAAGCGGATACCAGGATGGCCCGAGCCGAATGACGTCCGCTGCGACGCCGACCGCAAGGACTGACGCCGCGACCAAGACGGCGACGGCCGCAGAGACGAGCCGACGGCGAGCCCTGCGCTCTACCTCCGAACCTTGCGCGTGCGTGGCCTCCCTCCGGCGCTCTGTCGTGTCTTCGAGAACTTCTCGAGTCGCCACTCCAGGAACGAGTGGGCGGCTCGGAGGTTCCCGCTCTTCCGATACGTCCTCAGGATTCTCGTCGTTTCCGTCGGGTCCCCTCGGAGGTCTCGGACAAACCGCTCGACGTTCCGCAGGGCACGGGTCACGTCGTCCACGATCGGGATGGATGCCCGTCGGGACGTCCTCGAGAGGGGGTTGAGATCGACGCTGATGACCGTCTTGCCCATCTTCACGAGCGCCTCCGCGCGGTCGCCATCCTCTAGCGGGACGAGGACGACGTCCGCGTGGTAGATCCCTTCCCGGTGGCACAATGCCCGTTTCGATTCGAGCCCCGGAATCCTTGCATCCGGCCGCGGTCCCAAGACATGGGAGGCGCCGCTCCTCTCGAGAGTCCGCACGATCGTCCTCACCCGCCCTTCCGTGCGGTGGAAGAGATTCACCTCGATGGCCGCGGGGACCGCCCTCGCCAGACGCACGACGTCTCGTGCGGCGAGCGCGGCGACGTTCCCGTTCACGGAGACCACCGGATGCGTCGCAAGGAGGAGTGCCGCGGCCGCCGCCTTCTCTGCGACGAGGGCGGGCGCGCTCGTCTCCTCGCCGAGCAGATAGTCGAAGGCCTCTCCTCGGCCATGGGCGATGAGTCCCTCGGGGACGACGACGCCGGCCCTCCATGCCCTGACGAGCTTCTCCCGCCGCACGAGAGACTCGTACCTCGGATGGGACTTCGGGACTCTCACAACATCCCCTTGATTCTCTCGACGAACTTCGCGCAGCCATGCCAGAGAGGATCCGCCGCGGGCATCCCGTACTTCGCTTCCCACTCCCGCACGGTCGTCTCGACCTGCTCGCGGGTCATGTTCTCGTGGTTGATCGCGAGGCCGAACACCTTCGCGCCCCGCGAGAAGAACTCGAGCCACTCGATCTCCTCCTCCACCGTGGGCATCGGCCACGCGACGACGTCCCTGCGGAAGTTCCTCGTCCTCCGGGCGGGGGCATGCATCATGAGGATCGCGGACGGGAAGGAGGCCATGATGATCGCTCGCGTGCCGCACACGTATGCGGGGTGGGAGATGCTCCCCTGGCCCTCGACGATAATCGCCTTGGGCTTCGTCTCCTCGTACGCCCGGACGACCTCCGCCTCGAGCTCGCCGACCATGAAGTCCCCTTTGATCGAGTCGAGGGGCACGCCGTACGTCGACCCCTGCAGGAGCCCGGTCTGTCCCGTGGCGACGAACGTCGTAGGAATCCCCGCAGCAGTAAGGGCGTCCGTGAGGAGCAGCGCGGTCGTCCGCTTCCCGATCGCCCCGTCGGTCCCGAGGACCGGGATCCGGAGACACGGGAGCTTCCGGGAGCGGTCGCTGAACTGCTGGGCCTCGCGGATCGGGCGCGGCCGCCGGACGTCGACGAGTCGCACCCCGTGCTCCGCCGCGAGCTTCGCGAACTCCGGGTCGTCTTGAAGGTACTCGTGGAGACCCGCGACCACGTCCAGCCCGCGCTCGATCGCGCTCCGGAGGACCGGCCGGAACTCCTTCGGGATGTAGCCGCCGACCGTCGCGACGCCCACGATCACAGTCTGCGGTCGCGTCTTCCCGACGGCCTCGTCGAGGTCCCTGACGATCGGGATGCCGTTCGCGCGGCCGTCGAGGACCTCCCCGGCGTCCCGGCCGGCCTTCGTGCGGTCGATCACGGCGACGATCTCGTAGCGTTTCGAGTAGCGAACGAGCCCGTTCGCGGTCTTGCCCGTGTTCTGGCCGAAGTAGCCGTCGCAGAGGATCGCCGCGCGCTCCACGTGGATCGCCCACCCGTCGTGTCGAGGGGAGGGGGAGGGGGGCCTTGAGCCCTCCGTCGATACCCCTCTCCTCCGTTCTCAGGAATCTCCGTTGATAACGACGGAGGAAACTCCATACTGGCCTTAAACCTAGACGCCGTCAATGCTCAACGGGTTCCGCCGAGCCCTGAGAGGACGCTCTCCCCCGCGGGCGGGTCGGCGTCGCTCGGCGATCTGCGCCCTTGATAGCGGCACCCGGGCCCTGCGGCGGCGGGACCTCGAGGCCGCCCGGTCGGCGTTCGAGGCCGCGGCGAAAGCGGACCCGGACTGCGCCCCCGCCTGGAACAACCTCGGGGTCGTCCTCGACCGCGCACGGTCCCCGGAGGACGCCCTGAACGCGTTCAACCGCGCCCTCAAGCTCTGCCCGTCGTTCGTCGACGCCTGGTGCAACAAGGGCGTCGTCCTCCTCCGCCTCGGCCGGGATGACCGGGCGGCGGAGTGCTTCGACACCGCCCTGGGGCTCGACCCGCATTCCCCCCTCGCGCTGATGAACCTGGGAGTCCTCCGGGCGCGCCAGGACGATCCGATCGGGGCGATGGACCTCTTCGAGCGCTCGCTCAAGGAGGATCCGGCGTACGCCCCTTCGTGGGTGAACCTCGGTTCCGCCCTCCTCGAACTCGGGGACATCGAGCGGGCTCTCCAGTGCTACAACACGGCCCTCCGCCGGAGGCCCGAGTACGCGGAGGCGTGGCTCCAGAAGGGCCGCGCCCTCCTCGAGTCGGGGAAGCCGGGCGACGCCCGCTTCTGCTTCGAGCGCGCGCTCCAGGCGCGCCCGTCGCTCTCGGACGCGAAGGCGGCCCTCGCGGCCTTGCCGGAGGCCGGGTCGTGACCCGGCGCCTCGAGGACTTGCCGTCCTGTCCTGTGTGCGGGGGGTCCGTCCTCGGGCTCAGCCTGTGCGACTACTGCGGGGTCGCGGTGATCCGACGGGACCTGCGTGCGCTCCCACCGACGATCGACTGCCCCGAGTGCCACGCGGCGAACCCCGCGATGGTCATCTGCGACACCTGTCACGCGCGCCAGGCACTCGCGACCTTGCCCGAGAAGAGCGGCACCCCGGGTGCGTGTCCCTCCTGCGCGACGTTCCTCGCCCCTGGCGCGCGGGAATGCCCTGCGTGCGGTCGGAGGTTCGGACCCCCGGGGCCGACCCGGAAGCGCGTCAAGGCGCGCAAGCGTCGGCGGATCAAGGGCGCGGTCGACGAGTCCCTCCTCCGGGAGATGCGGCGGATTCCCGGCGTCGACGAGGCCCGGGCCCGGGCGCTTCTCGCCCACGGGTACACCGCCGCCTGGAAGATCAACCGGGCGAGCGTGAAGGAGCTCGCCGCGATCGAGGAGGTCGGCATCGAGGGCGCCCGGGAGATTCGGGAGGGCCTCCGGTTCGTGCGCCAGTTCCCGCAGCGCCGTCGCCGGGAGGTGCTCGACGAGGAGTACACGTGCCCCCTCTGCGACTGCGTGACCTCGGCGTTCTCCGCCGTGTGCCCGGACTGCGGGGTCGC
>MGVZ01000006.1 GCA_001800745.1 Euryarchaeota archaeon RBG_16_67_27 | reverse complement strand
TTCTTCGCAATTTATATTAATCCCTAGATGTCTCGGGTGGACAGAGGCGGAAACTCGTGCAAGCACCACCTCCCCCTATGATGCGTGGGCCAGTCGCGGACCTTAACAAGCTGATTGCGGTCGGGGGCATCGTCGCCGGTCTCTTCTTTTTGATGATCGGCGCGGTCCTTGCGGACCTCGGAAATGCGAACGTCGTGAACGAGACACAGGAGGCGCAGGCGCAGCGAGAGAACATGCGGGACGTCTACGGCCCGCTCGTCGCCCATATCGGCGCGTTCTTCTTCGTCGCCGGGCTGTTCTTCGCGGCCTTCTTCTGGGATGCGGGGGATGCCTTCGTCAGGCTATTCCTGCTCATCCTGGGAGTCGTGACCCTGCTGCTGGTCCTGGCGAGCTCTCCGACGCTCTTCGGCTGAGGTGGCCCGATGCCTGGAATTGGAGACCGACTTTGGGACATGGGGAAGTCCCCGGCCCAACACATCAGCCTGCTCGCGTTCGGGCTCGCGGCGATCGTCGTCGCGTTCCTCGTTGCGTCGCTGGTCCCCCTCGTGGGGTTCAGCGCGGCGCTGGCCGTCGCTTCTGCGGCGCTCATCGCCCTCGGCGGGTTCTTTTTGACCCTGGCCCTGTTCCTCGGGGCCTTCGCATCGAGCGGCGAGGCATACGGTTCCGTCGCGTGGCGGATCGCGCAGCTGTTCGCGGCGGTCCTCGTCCTCATCTTCGTCTTCACGTGACGAGGCCGGAGCCACGGACGCTTCAGGCGGCGCTTGAGTGCGTCGCCTCTTTCCCCTTTTCCAGTCCGCTCAGCGGACCTCGCCCGCGCTCACGGACAGGATCGGCGGCAGGTGCGCCGCGATCGTCCTCCAGCTCTCCCCCTCGTCCCGGCTTCCGTACAGCTCTCCCGTGTTCGTCCCCGCGTACACCCCGACGGGGTCGCCTCGGTCCACCGCGAGCCCCTCGCGGAGGACCCCCATGTACGCACCCGGGCCCGGTAGCCCCCGCGTTAGGCGCCGCCATGTCCTGCCCGCATTCCCCGTGCGCCAGACGGCAAGCTGGCCCTTCGGCGGAACGCGGTTGAAGTCTCCGACGAGGGGCACGATGTACGCGGTCTTCCTCCGGTGCGGGTGGGCTGCGATCGGGAACCCGAACGTCGACGGGAGGCCCGCGGAGACCTCCGTCCATCGGCCGCCACCCGCGCCGCGGTAGTACATCCCGCAGTGGTTCTGCTGGAAGACGGACCCGTCGGCCGCGGCGTCCCAGGCGAGCTTGTGGACGCACTGGCCCGTCTCCGGATACTTTTCCGGAAGGAAATCCGCGCGGACCCCGCGGTTCTCCGGCGTCCACGTTGCACCCGCGTCGCGGGTCTCCCACGCGCCGACCGCACTGATCCCGACGAGGAGGTGCCGCGCGTCCCTCGGGTCGACGAGGACGGAGTGGAGGCAGAGCCCTCCGTTCCCCGGCCGCCACCCGCCCCGCGACGGATGGAGGTTCAGTGCGTCGAAGCTCCGCCAGTGGTCGCCCCGGTCGTCGCTCCGGAAGAGGCCCGCGGGCTCCACGCCGACGTAGAGCGTCCCGTCCTCGTCCGGGTGTCCAGGCTCGATGTGCCAGATCCGCGTGACGGCGAGGTTCGCCCCCTCCGGGAACTTCGGGGCCTCCTTCGCCCGCGCGAAGTCCCCCCCGATCCGGGCGCGGTGGACGGTCGGGCCCCAGTGTTCGCTCGTTGCCCCCGCGTACGCCGTCCTCCCGTCCCGGGGGTCGAGCATCACGTGGTACACCGGCGTCCCCTCGAAATACGGTCCGATTCTCGACCACCTCCCGCGGTCGGGGGAGTGGAACAGGAACGCGCCCTTCTTCGTGCCCACGAGGACCGCCGTGCTTCCCTTCTTCACCGTCTTTGCCAAGTCAACCACCTGCGACGCTGGGGAGGATGTGGACGACGTCCCCCGGATGGAGGCGAGCCGCCTCGAAGTCCCCGCGCACGAGGTCCTCGTTCACGAACACGTTGACGTACCGCCGCGGCTGGCCCGTCTCGTCGACGACGCGATCCCGGATGCCGGGGAACGTCGCATCGAGGCTCCGGAGGAGGGAGGCGACGTCGAGCGCCTCGAGCAGGACCTCGTCCTGACCGTTCGTGTACTCGCGGAGCGCATGCGGGACCCGGACGAGGACCCCGGAGCGCATGAGCTCGTCCGCGGAACCGCGAGCTTGGGACATCCGACCCCGCCGCGGAAACGCGAAGGGGACCCAAAAGGGTTGTGCCGTCGGGGGAGGCCTTAAGGCGAAGTCCGCGCTGCCGGGGCCGGATGGACACGCAGGAGATCTTGGCCCTCGCTCTTTCCCTCGCACGCCAGAAGGAGGTGCCCGCGGACACGGAGATCCACGTGCCCGCGCGGAGCGTCCAGAAGGCGCTCTTCGGGATCGACGTCGACTCCGGGGAGCTCGTCCTCGCGAAGCAGCTCGGCTATGACCTCGTGATCTCTCACCACCCCACGGGCGGCTCCGCCGTCCTCGAGTTCCCGAAAGTCCTCGCGAAGCACGGGGACATCCTCGTACGCCATGGCGTGCCGAGGGCGGTGGCGGACGCGGCGGTCCACGAGCTCCAGGAGGGGCGCTGGCCCGAGGCGCACCGGGAGAACTACGACCGGCTCCCGAGCATCGCGCGGATGCTCGGGATCGGCTTCATGTGCATCCACAACCCCTGTGACGAGATCGGCCGGCGCGTCATGGACGAGACCCTCCGCGCGCACCTCCCACCGACGCCAAGGGTCCGCGACGCGATCGACGTCCTGTACGGCCTCCCGGAGTTCAGCGAGGCGGAGACCCGGATCGAGCTTCGCATGGGAGCGCTCGACAACCCGCTCGGGTCCTGGGCCGTGCACCACGGTGCAGGGACGAACGGAGGCTTCCCCGTCGCCCGCGCCGCGTACGAGCACGGCATCGACACGGTTTTCTACATACACATCGATGCGGGGCAGCTGCGGCGCCTGCACGAGGGGTTCGGCCTCGAGGGTCGGAAGAACCTCGTCGTCACGGGCCATGTCGCCTCGGACAGCATCGGGATCAACGCGCTCGTGCGCGAACTCCGGTCCCGAGGGGTCCGCGTGGATACATACAGCGGAATTGTCGACGTGTGACGGCGTTTTTTATCGTCTTCGTCGAATTTATTTTAGCACAACCCTTAACTAGTGCCCCCCGTTTCCGGTATGGGGTTCTCGTGCCATTTGAAATCGCCGTCGTGAGCAACACGCCCTTGACCCCGCTCAAGGATTTCGACGACGTCGCCCTCCTCTTCCTAGCGCAGATCGGCTACATCCCCAAGGGATATGACCCGAAGACGGACGCGAAGACCGTCCGGGAGTCCGTCCCGTACCGCCTGTTCACGGAGTGCTTCCTCGGGCGCATGGACAAGGGGTGGACCGTCGAGCAGCTCGCCGCGAAGCTCCGGACGACGAAGGCGACGATCTACCGCCACATCAACAAGCTCAAGGACATGGATCTCCTCGACGAGGTGAACGTGAACGAGAGGGGGACGATGCGCAAGGGGTACCGGATCCGGTACGGGAACCTCTCGAAGGCATGGAACTTCGTCGAGTCGAACGTGGAGATCGCGATGGAAAACTACCGGAAGACCGTCGACCACCTCGAGAAGCTCGCGGAGCAGAAGCGGTGAGCCCATGGACTCCGAAGGGATCGTCGCGCTCACGAAGGGGTCCCGATACCGGGTCGAATCCATGGAGACCCGCGACAGGACGAAGATCACGAAGGGGGTCTTCCGGGGGTATGCGGCGGTGGGTCCCGACGACGCGCTCGTGATCGAGCTCGACGAGAGCCATCAGGAGCTGAAGGGCAAGCTCCGCCTCATCCCCGTGCACGTGGTCCTGTCCGTCGACGTCATGGAGCACCTCCAGGCGGAGGCCCCGAAAACCGACAAGCCCCACACGATGTACGGCTGAGCCGCCGGGAGGGTCCAAACCTTCTTCCGGCCGTCCATGGATGCACCCACGATGGGCGGACCCCTGTCCTACGACGACGTTCCCCCTCCGCGGGTGTGGCTGGCGTTCGCGTTCCTCGGCGTGTGGCTGTACCTGATCTCGCAGATCCTCCGCGGCTATCCGACCGCGGTGAGCGGCGCGACGGGTCTCGATCCGTACGTCGCGTTTCAGGTCCTCGCGGCCACGTCCGGCCTCGGGTCGATCATGGTCCTCTCCGGCCTCGTCGCGGCCCTCTGGCGATCGAACCTCGCCGCCGGCCTCTCGCCGTCGGGCGTCCGCGGCCTCGTCCTCGGCGCCGCCGGGGTCGGGGTGCTCGTCCTGTTCGAGATCGCGACGATCCTCCGCCTCCTGGGGCTGGAGGAGGACGCCCTGACCTCCCTCGTGCGGGCGCAGGCCGTCGGAGACGTCCTGGGGACCGCGCTCGCGTTCGCGGGCCTCGCGTTCCTCGCCGTCGGCCTCACCCACGCCGTCGGGCTCTTCCGCCCGGCCCGCGAGGCACCGCCGACCCCGAAGCCGACCGCGGAGAAGCAGGCCTAGCGGCGTCGTCTCGGGACCGGCAGGAACCGGGGCGTCGCGCGCACGTAGGCCTCGTACGCCGTGCCGAACAGGAGCCGAAGCTCGCGCTCCTCGAACGGCGCGAGGACGGCCGCGAACCACACGCACAGCCCGAGGGCGCCGGCGAACGCCCACGTCCGGTCCGCCAGGAGCCCGATCCCAAGGGCCATCGACCCGACGCCGGAGTACATCGGATGCCGGACGAGCCGGTACGGCCCCCGGACGACGAGGGACTCCGTGCGCCCGCCCATCGCCGCGAGCGGTCTCCGGCGGAGGAGCTTGAGCACGGTCTCGCCCGTCGACGTGAGGATGTCCCGCGCCGGCCGATGCCGGAGAAGCCAGGCGACGATCGCCGCGCCCTCGACGATCAGGGCCGCACCGAGCGACCGCACGACGATCGGGAGGGACATGTCTCCGGGCAGCCGAAGCGCCCACGTGAGGGTTCCGGCGCCGATGTACAGGGCCGTCACGAGCGAGGCGATGACGAGGACGGTCCTGGCATCATCCCGGAAGCCCATGCCGGGGGGATGACACCGCCTCGACGTGGTTCTTTCGTGCACGCCCGAGAGCCGCGGAGGGTTTAAACCGACGCCCTGCGCTGCACCGGGGGAGATGGCCGAGGCTGCCGGCGAATCACGGTTCTACGAGGTCCTCTTGGGCGAGCTCGCGACCGCGCCGCCCGCCTCGAAGGGGGACCTCCACAGGGCGAAGGTCCGGGTCGCGCGGTCGACCGGCCTGCGGAGCATCCCCAGCGATTCGGAGGTCCTCGCGCGCGTCCCCGGGAAGGACCGGGGTCCCCTCGAGGACCTCCTCCGGGTGAAGCCCACGCGGACCGCGAGCGGCGTGGCCGTGGTCACGGTCATGACGGCTCCGCACGCGTGTCCCCACGGGGTCTGCGTCTACTGTCCCGGAGGCCCGCGGTTCCACACCCCCCAGTCGTACACGGGCACGGAGCCCGCGGCGCGTCGAGCGGCGCAGCACCACTACGACCCGCACGCGCAGGTCGTCTCCCGCGTCCGGGGGCTCCAGGAGATCGGCCATCACACGGACAAGGTCGACCTGATCATCATCGGAGGGACCTTCACCTCCACGGAGGCGGGGTACCGGGAGTGGTTCGTCAAGGGCTGCTTCGACGCGATGAACGGAAGCGTCGCGGTGGATCTGGGCGAGGCGCAGGCGATCAATGAGTCCGCCGCGGTGCGGTGCGTCGGGCTCACGATCGAGACGAAGCCGGACGCCTTCCTGGGACCCGAGGTGGAACACTCCCTCGCCCTGGGTGTGACCCGCGTGGAGATCGGGCTCCAGTCGACCCACGATGACGTCCTCGTGGGCGTCCACCGCGGGCACACGGACGACCAGAGCCGCGCCGCGATCGCCCGGGCGAAGGACGCCGGCATGAAGGTCGGCGTGCACATGATGCCCGGCCTCCCGGGGTCCGACATCCACCGGGACCTCGCGTCCTTCCGCGCGCTTTTCGAGGACCCCGCGTACCGCCCCGACTTCCTCAAGATCTACCCGACCCTCGTCCTCGAGGGGACGGCGCTCCACGGACTGTGGCGCGCGGGGCGGTACGAGCCGCTCTCCATGGAGGATGCGATCGACCTCGTCGCGGCGATCAAGGCGATCGTGCCTCCGTGGTGCCGGATCCAGCGGGTCCAGCGGGAGATCGGCGCCCCCCAGATCCTGGGGGGACCGAGGAAGGGCGATCTCCGGGTCCTCGCGAGGGCCCGGCTCCGCGAGCGGGGCCTCGACTGCCGTTGCGTGCGCTGCCGGGAGGTCGGCTTCCGTCAGGTCGACCCGCGGCCGGAGGCGCTCGCCCTCCTGCGCCAGGACTACGACGCCTCCGGCGGTCGCGAGATCTTCCTCAGCGTCGAAGACCCCGCTCTCGACGTGCTCGTCGCGTACGCGCGCCTGAGAGTCGACGGGACCGCGACCCTTCGAGAGCTGAAGGTTTTCGGGCGGATCGTCCCGATCCACGAGGCACCCGCGGGGCGGTGGCAGCACCGCGGCCTCGGCAGGCGTCTCCTCGCGGAGTCGGAACGGATTGCGCGGGAGGAGTTCGGCGTGCGCCGGATGCGCGTGACCGCGGGCGTCGGCGTGCGCGGCTACTACCGTCGGCTCGGGTACGGTCTCGAGGCCCCGCACATGGTGCGCGACCTCTGATCACGTGAGCTCCTTGACCCAGCCGAGCCGCTTGAGCTTGCTCGCCTCGACATCCTCCGCATTCCGGAAGGACGCCTCCGTCTCGGCGAGGTACTCCACGGCGAGCCGGAGCCCCTCGACGGTCGGGGCCTTCACGTCGACCCCGGCACGGCCAAGCTGCTGCCGGACGATCGGCATCGCGGCCTCCTGGCCTCCCATGACGCCGCAGAAGTCCATGACGATCTGGTCCGTGACCGCGATCAGGCCGCTCGCGTCGTCGTCGATCGGCCCGCCCTCCGCCGCCCCGCGGGCTTCCGCGTCCGCCATGACCTTCTTCGCGAGGAGCATGAAGCCCCCCTCGACGTTTTCCCCGGTCTTCGCGGACTCGAGGAGGCCGTCCCCGTCGAGACTCGCGGAGAGCTCCTCGAGATCCTCCTGGACGCGGCGCCGGTTCGTGGCGAGATCGACCTTGTTCCCGACGAGCAAGAACGGGATCGCTCCGACGACCCGCCCGAGACGGCGGAGCCAGTACTCTCCGAGGCTCGCCATCGTCTCCTCCCGCGTGACGTCGTACACGAGGAGGGCGCCCTTCGCGCCCTGGAATGCGCTCTCCTGGATGTTCTTGTAGCCTCTCTGCCCGAGGACGTCCCAGATCATGAACGTGAGATCGACCGCCTTGCCCGGGGATTCGATCCGCAGGTCCTTCTTCGTGACCTTCGTCCCGATCGTCGTGATGTAGTCGTCGGAGAACTTGTCCACGACGAACCGCCGGATCAGGGACGTCTTCCCCACGGCCCCGTCGCCAAGCAGGAGGATCTTCCGTTTGATGTGGTCATAGGCCATGGCGGCACCGGGTCGATGCGGGGCCCGCGCTTATAACGCTTTTCGGGTGAATGTCACTCCTGCGAATGGACGGCTCTCAGGCGGCCGCCCCGTTCCTCCGGCCGTGGAGGAGGCGCACGCCGAGCGCGTCGACCCGGGGGAACTGGTCCATGTTGCCGTTCCAGTGCGGGAGGATGTCCGAGTATGAGGCCTCGAACTCCGCGAGCGCCTCGCGGAGGCGCCGCGGGAGGCCGTTCAGGTACCGACCGCGTACGACCGCGGCGAGGACCGTGTGACGACCGCGGCTCATGACGACCTGCTTGGGCCCGAACCGGAGGTGCTCGAGCGTCCCGTGGGGTTCCCGGAACGAGTCCCGAACGAACTCCTGCAGGACGATGAGCATCCCGCTGAGGATGTCGCTGTCCCGCCCGACGCCGTTCGACTTGGACCAGTGCCGGATCAGGAGGCCGCTGTCGTGCATCAGGTAGAGGTCTTCGAGCCGGGCGCGCCGCCCGACGTAGAGGACGAGTCCGATCATCCCTGCGCCACCGAGGCCGAGGAGGACGGCGAAGAGGGGGCTCGCGGGCGCGGGGGGCCGGTAGTTGAGTGGGAACGTGAGGACGCGGTCGATCGAGCGCGGCCGGGCTCCCTGGTCGTCCGTGTAAACGACGTGGACGCTCATCGTCGCGAACACCGTGGAGGCCGGACTCGCTGTGATGTTCTCGAGCGCGGCCGCGGAGATCCTCGCGGTCATGTTGATCCAGACGTCGCCGTTCGCGTGCGTGAGGGAGGCGGACCACGTGCCGTTCACCGCGCCGTCCGCAACGAGGCTGTCGTCGAGCCCGACGGTGAGGTCGAGGATGGCCGCTTCCGTCACGGGATTCGTTCCATTGAAGGGCGAAGCGAGGTCGAACGTGAATGCAAGGCTCGGGGAGGCCTGGTCGTTGATGATTACCGTGAGCTCGTAGAACGACCGGAGGGGCGCCGCCTGCGCGGGCGGAACGAGGCTCGCCGTGAGGAACAGCGCGAATCCGACGGCGAGCACCGCAGTCGTGGCCCTCGTGACGCGGGCCCTGCAATCCCGGGCCAGTGGGCGTCCCCCAACGTTGCCGCACGTCCGCGCGGCGTTGGAGATGATTCGTTTTCTCCGTATTTATATCTACCAGTGGGTAGCCTCTCGACCCTTCTTCTGGTAGTTAATGAGAATCGGTCCGCCGCACGAGTCGGCGGAGGGTCGTCCCCCGCGCCGCTGCGAGGCCGCGGAGCGCGGGGCCGATCCCGCTCCCCTCCCGGGGTGACCGTCGACGGGGGCGCGCGAAGGCGGGCGGGAGGCCCAGGACCGCGGCGGACTGCGACGCGAGGGTCCGGGACATCGAGTGACGATCCTCGCGGATTCCCTCGAGGGGGGCGATGACCCCGATCTCCCGGATCCAGCGCCGCGCGCCCTCGGGAGCGCCTGGGCCCCCGAGGCCCGTGAGCAGGCGGGCCCCCCTGGCCCGGTCCGCGGCCGCGACCACGGGCACGTAATCGAGAACGCGGGAGACGGGCAGCGACGGCTCCAGTGCCGCGATCCGCCGCGCGACCTCGAGCGCTCGCGCAGGCGAGACACGGACGAGATCGATCCGGTGGTCCAGGTACGACTCCGCGATCCGCGCGGCCGCGAGGTCGGCCGAGTCGGCCGTCGAGACGACGATGCATGTCAGGTCGCCCCTCTTCCGCGCGACGGCGGCGATCAGCGTGCTCGACAGACCGCCGGAGAACGCGAGGAGCGTGGATGCGTTGCGCGTCATCGCGGACACGATGCGGCGCTCGAGGACCTTCACGGTGCCGGCCGCGTCATCCGGCGGCATCGTCTCACGCGATCGTGTCGAATCGGATCTCGCCACGGAGGAGGCGGTCGAGCGTCGCCGCGACGTCGGCCTCGCGGACCCGGACCTGCTTCTGGGTGTCGCGCTCGCGGAGGGTGACCCCCTCCCCCTCGAGGGTCGGGTGGTCGATCGTCACACAGAAGGGCGTGCCGATCTCGTCCATCCGCGCGTACCGCTTCCCGATCGATCCGGACTCGTCGCGGAACGCGGCGAATCTCGCGCGCAGCTCGCGATGCACGGATTCCGCCTTCTCCGGGAGCCCGTCCTTGTTCACGAGCGGGAACACGCCGACGGCAACGGGCGCGAGGCGCGGGGGGAGTCGTAGGACGGACCGGTCGGCCTTGACGAAGTCGAGGTCGAGGAGCGCCCAAACGTTCCGGTCGACGCCAAAGGAGAGCTCGAGGACGTGGGGCACGATCTTGCGGCCGTCCACGGTCACCGCGAGGTTCTCGCGGGACATCGACGCATGCCCGGAGAGATCGTGATCCGTGCGGTAGTGCACGCCGCCGACTTCCTTGAAGCCGCCGAGGCTCTCCTGGTCGACCTGGATGTCGAAGTGGACCCGGTTGTAGAACGCGCGCTCCCTCTCGTCGAGTTCCGCGAATCGGAAACGCTCCCGCGGCAGCTGCAGCCGGTCGAGGTAGAACCGCTGGACCTGGACGAGGTGGTACACGTACCACGAGGGGAGCCCGCGCTCCACGAGCGCCTTCGCCGGGAGGTCGTGCGCCTCGGGTTTCGACTTCTCCGCGGCCCAGCAGACCCGCACGGCCACGTCGGCGACGGATGCGAAGTCCACGCGGTCCGCGAACGTCTCCGGGTCCATGAAGATCTGGAGCTCCGCTTGGAGGAACTCCCGCATCCGGTACGTGCCCTGCCTCGGGCTGATCTCGTTCCGGTACGCGCGGCCGACGATCGCGAGGCCGAGGGGCAGGCGCCGGCGGAGCGCCTCGAACTCCCGCTTGAAGTTCAGGTAGACGCCTTGCGCGGTCTCCGGCCGGAGGTACGCGCGGTCCTTCCCCGTCGGACCGACGCCGAGGGGAAACATCATGTTGAAGGGCCGCGACGGGCCGAGCTCCCCCTTGCACCGCGGGCAGCGGATCCGCAGCTCGCGGACCTTCGCGTCGATGTCCTCCGGGGAGAGGCCTTCGTGTTCCTCGTGGGTGACGGATTCGAGGAGGTGGTCCCCGCGGTACGATTCCCCGCACTTCGTGCACGTCACCAGGACGTCGGAGAAGTGGTCGACGTGGCCGGACGCCTTAAGAGGCGCCTCCGGGAGTATCGTCGTCGAGTCGATGAGGTAGTAGTTCTCATCGAGCCCGAGGAACGTCTCGATCCAGAGGTCCTCCCATCGCCTCCGGAGGAGGGCGCCGTTGTGCCCGTAGTCGTAGAACCCCGCGAAACCCCCGTAGAGGTCGGCCGCGGGCCACAGGAAACCCCGTCGCACGGACAGGGACATCACGTCGTCGTACGAGGCCATCCGCGTCCCGAAAAGGGGGGGCCACCATAAAGGATGGGGTCGTCACCCGCGGCGCGCGAGAACCCACAGCAGGTCGAGCTCGTACAGCATCGCGACGAGCCGGTCGGTCGAGTCGACGACGGGGAGCTGTCCGAAGTCGTTCTTCACCATGATCCTCGCAGCCTCGGAGGCGCTCGTCTTCCGGAAGACGGTCACCGGCTTCGACATGATCTCCTTGACGGGACTCCGCGGGAGGTCGATCTTCTTCTCCTCCCAATAGAGGCGCATTACGTTCCGGAGGCCCTCCCACGCCCACGCGTCCTCGTCAGCGGCGATTCCCAGCTCCCTCTGGACGACGGTCCCGTTCACCCGGCTGAGGGCGAACACGTCCCGGTCCGTGACCAGACCGGCGAGGTGCCCGTCGTCCCCGAGGACGGGCGCCGCGGTCACCCGTCCGTGACGCATGATCTCCGAGGCAACGTTGATTGGCGTGTTCACGTGCACGGCCACGCAGGGTTGCCGGATGAGCTGCTCGACGGGGGTCTCCTCGCTCATCTTCGCGAGGATCTTGAGGATGTCTACCGGCGTGATGATTCCGACGAGCTTCCCCTTGCGGACGACGGGGAGGTACGAAACGTCCATCTCCACGAGGACCGTCGCGGCCTCCGTCAGCGTCGCGCCGTCCTCGATCGCCGGATGGTCGCGGGCCATGACCATGGCGAGCTGCTCCTCCTCCGGCTTCGCGAAGATGTGGGCGCGTGCGACGAAGCCCGCGAGGGCGCCGTCCCTCCGCACGACGGGCATCCCCGTGATCCGATGCTTGACGAGGAGCTTGAGGACGTCCGTGCGGGTGCCCGGGAGGGTCGCGACGATCGGATCCTTCGTCATGAGGTCGCGGGCCGTCGGCTCGCCTTTCGCCGCCTTGGCATCGCGGGGAACTGTGCGCCGTGCCATGGGACGCCTCCGGCCACGACGAGCGCGATATCGCTCTCGCCCGCGCGCATGAGCGACGCGTGCCCGTGCGGACCGCCGGGGAGGTCCAGGACCATGAGGTTCGCGGGCTCCCCGACTCGAATCCCGGGAAACGCAGTCGAGTCTAATAGTTTCCGGCCGCGGAGGGCCATATGGAACACTTCCCGTGCAGAGACCTGCCCGCGGAGCCGCGCGACCCGATATGCGAACTCGATTTCGCGGAGCATGGACGGCGCGTTGATCATCGCGTTGTCCGTTCCGAGCCAGACCTCGACCCCGGCGCGTAGGAGCCGCGGGAGGTCCGGCGTCATGCCGAAGAAGGCGTTCGAGCGTGGACAGACGACGATGGGCACACCCGCGTCCGCGCACCGCTCGAGATCCGAGTCCGTCGCGCGGACCATGTGGATGAGGAACGCGGGTCGGAGATCAAGGACGGTGTCGATGTCCTCGCGGACGCGCTCGGAACAGTGGACAGCGAATGGTTTGCCCGCCCGGCGCGCGTCCTCCGAGAGCTTCCTCACGTCGTCCGCGGGCCAGTCGGACGCCGCGCTCAGCCCGATGCCGTCGCACGTGCGGAGGAGCGCGGCAGCCTCCTTCGGCTCGTACGCGAGACCGACGGGTCGGCCGAGGGCGACTCCATGGAGGGGGACCGCGGCGTTCGCCGCGAAGAGCAGCTTCAGGCCTCTCAGCCCCCCCTCGCGGAAGTCGGCAAAGCCTCCCGTCCCCGTCCGGACCATCGTCGTCATCGCGCGGTGCATCGCGTCGACGACCGCGTCGTCCTTCGCCGTCGCGAGGATCCGGTGCTTGAGTCCGTGAGGGGGTGCGACGAGGTCTTCGATCGTGCCCTTGAGCTCCTGGGTGACGACTGCGTCCCCGAGGTGGGTGTGCGCGTTCCACAGCGCGGGGATGATCAGGCCCGTCGCGATCGGGTCCCGCGCCACGGACGACCGCGTCTCGACGACAACACCATCCTCCCAGCCGACGGTCCCGCGACGGAAGCGCTTCCCGTCGTAGAACCATCCGCTGACGCAATCCATGCCGCGGCGATGGGTGCCGCGGGTTTAAACGTTGGCCGCGCGACCTGGAGGGGCGCACAACCTTTATGGCCGAGGAGCCTTTCCGTCGGATTTGCGCCACCGTAGCTCAGCCGGTTAGAGCGGCAGTTTCGTAAACTGCAGGTCCGGGGTTCGAATCCCTGCGGTGGCTTGCCTCCCGTCCCCCCTCGCGGCCGGAAGGGCTATGCCATGTCGGGTCGATAGGGACGCAGCATGGCCATGAAGCACCTCTTGCGTGACTCCCTTCTCATCGCGGTGGCTGTCGTGATCTTCGCGTATGCGACAGCGTTGGTGCTGAATCTCCTCACGGGGGCCACGCCTTCCGACGAAGTGCCTGTGCAGCTGGAGCTTGTCGTGTTGCTGGTTCTTACGGTCCTTGGACTTGGGTTCGTCCTGTGGAGAAGTGAAACCAGCCGGTCGAGTTCTTGAGTCAGTTCGGATGTCGAGCGTCCCCCGCCCCGTCGCCCCTGCGCGACCGGAACGGCTTATGCCTTGTCACAGGATAGGTGCGCCTCGTGGCAGGCAAAACCCCGGACGATAGTCCCCGCACATCGGCAAGGGAGAACTGGAGGGCCAGAGCCGCGGTCGGCGTCGTCATTGCTCTTGGAGCAGCCTACGTCGTGATGGATTTCCTCGGCCTCAGGGAGCCCTCGGGGCCGGTGCCCGGTTGGGTCTTCCTCCTGATGCTGGTGGGGGCGCTCATCCTCGCCACCTACGCGGCCATCCTAACGGCGACGACGCAGAGAAGGGCGTAGCCCGCACCGGGTCGTGAAAAGGAGAAGCGTGGCGGGCCTCCGCGGGAAGAGAAAGAGTCCCGCACCCCGTCGGCCCCCGAGCCGGCGCGATGCCCGAGGACTAGTCGGTTGCGTACCCATTCTTGGGTCGCTTCCCTGCGGTGGCTTCGCCCCCGCCGGCAACCGCAGGATTGATGAGCAGGAGCATGCCAATCATGGTGGCATGATTCCGACCCCGCGCGGTCCGGGGGACCTCGTGCCCTCCCCCGAAGGGACCGCTCTGCCAAAGCTGGGAGGCGAGCCGCAGCCTCTGGCGCTTCAAGCGCTCGAGGAGATCGAGGGACTCAAGCGGTCGGTCGCCGAGATCGCGAAGCGCCTTGAGGCGCTCGAGCACCGGGTCGCCGGGCTCGAGGCCGCGAAGGCGTGACGTGGATCCCGAGGCCGGCGCTCACGTCTGGATGAGCCGGAGCAAGTACTCCTCGACGCCCTTGAACTCCTCCGTCCGTCCGCTCCAGTTTTCGAGGGTTCCCACGTACGCGGTCTCGATGTTCCGAAGGACCTCCGCCATCCGCATCTCGAGGGACTTCCCGTTCCCGCCGCGGGTGAACGTGACGAGGACCGCGTGCTGCCCGTGGACCATGTGGATCCGGTGGTCTCCGTACTTGAGCTCCTGGAGCGCCCCGTTCTTCGAACGCAGGGCGTCGGCGACGAAGTTCCGGACCGCCATGAGCATCCCACTCGCGATGTCGGAGTCGACGTCGGGTCGAAGGGTCGTCGAGTAGTGGCAGATGAGGATCCCGCTGTTGTGGAGGAGGAACACATCGTCGATGAGGGTCCGCTTGTGGGGCAGGACGTCCATGTACCCCAAGAGGAGGAACAGAAGGAAGACCGCGGCGAGGATCGCGATCCACAGGACGACGAGGTCAAGTCCGAACGACGACACGGCCGCGAGGCTCGCCTGGAACGTGTGGCTCGCGCTCGATGTCGCGGAGACCACGGCGTCCGCTCGTTCGTAGCGGAACTCGAGCCGGGCGACGAGCAGCTCCCGGTCCACGACTCGCGCGGAGACTTCAAGCCTCACGCCGACGGACTGCTCCCCGGGTCCGACGTCCGAGAACTGCCAGCCGAACGTTGTGCCGTTCGTGAAACTCCAGGGCATCGTGCTGTTCACGAGGAGCGTCTTCTCGGGAAGGGTGAAGTTCATCCACGCACGGTTCGCGGCCTCGTTGCCGGAGTTGTTCCATCGGAGGGAGAGGTCGATGATCTCGCCCGGTTCGACGTACCGCACGGCGGACGTGATCGTGATCGAGAACCGCGGGGACACCACGACCCCGTTCGTCGACGCGGCGGACGGCCTCAAGATCCGCCCGGACGCGTTCGCGACGTCAAGGGACGCCGTCACGTCGACGACGGCTCCCGGAGCCGCGTCCGAGTCCACCCGCAGACGGAGGTTGAGGGCGACGGGGCCCGGTGCGACATCCTGGAGCGTATACGCGATCATGTTCCCCGTGCGGGTCCCCGAGACGGGCTGGGAATCCTCGAGGGTCGTCCCCGCGGGGAGCGTCGTGTTCAACCAGGCCCGGTATGCGACCTGATCGCCCGTGTTGTTCGCGAACAGGGTCAGTCGAATCGCGTCGCCGGGTCGAGGCGTTGGACTGTCCATGGTTGCAGCGACGACAAGACTCGGACCGTGAACGGATGCGTGGCCGAGCGCCCGCCGCTGCGCGAACGGATGGCCGCCGCCGTCCGTGTACTCGAGATCGAGGACCAGGACGAGCCGGTCCCCGGGGAGGGCGTCCCCGGTCGCCTGCACGGTCACGTTGAACACATACGCCTGGGCCCCGACGTCCCGGAACAGCCAGGCGTTCGGCCCCACGGTCGTCGCGCCCGCGGTGACCGCGTCGTCCCCGAGGATCAGGAGGCGGTCGCCCGCGGAGGCGTTCATCCACAGGTACCGGGCGTCGCCGGATGCGATGTTGAAAAACGACACGGTGAAATTGAACGTCTGCCCCGGGTCCACGTGGTCCGGCGTCGGGTACGCCTGCGCGCGGACGACGGGCACGAGGACCGTGACCGTCGCGAGATCCCAGGAGGGAGCCTGGACCTGGCCCGACGCGTCCGTGTAGTTGAGGAACACCCATGTGTTCAGGGATTTCCCGTCGTAGTAGCTGAGGCTCGGCTCGACGACGGCCCACACGGTCATCCCGTGCGGTCCCATGCCGATGTCCGAGAAGGTCCACCGCATCGGCGAGATTTGCAACCCGCCCTCGACCGCCGCGTCGTCGCCGATGTACGTGAGCTCCGGAGACAAGTCCACGTCGATCGTCACTGCGGACGCCGCGTCGTTCCCGCTGTTGTTGAAGTACACGTCGATGGGGACGGTCGCGCCGGGGTCGACGGCGATGAGCGAGGGTTCCGTCTCGAGGCGGATCGAGGGTCCGGAGATTCCGTAAACGCGGAAGAAGAGATCCGCGCCCGTGCCGTTCACCCAGGTGCCCGTGTTCGTGTCGAACCATTGCGCCTCCCCGCCCGGGTACGAGCCCACGGTGTTCATCGCCCACTCGTAGCCCTTCGGCCGCGGCTCCGCGTCCTCCGCGGACACCCAGTACCGTTCCCCCGCGCTCAGGGCGACCCACGGGTAGAAGCCGAATGCGACCCAGGTCCAGTTCTGCACTCCCTGCTTCGCGGTCGTCGCGAGGGCGGTTCCGGGCGAGTTCCCCGCGTCCGTGGTGACGCTCACTTGGAGGATGTCCGGGCCCAAGACCTGGGGCTGGTCGAACACGAAGAGCTCGAGATGGGTGAGCAGGAAGTCCGTCCGCGCGGTGAACGACTGGGCCACCCGCTGGTTCGACCACACGTTCGCGAACCCGTTGTCCCACGTCGGCGGTGCGTACGCCTCGCGGAGCACCTCGACCCCCGCGCTCGCGGGCGGCACGAGCAGGGCGAGCGCCGACGCTACGAGGGCGACGAACGCGAGGGCTGACCCCATCCTTCGATGGACCGCCCTGGACGACCTCCCCCCGACTGGGGGCCGTGAATCCGTCACAATCTCCCGGGCTTGGTTCGCGTCCCCCTGAGGCGTAAAAGCCTTGTCGTCGCGGGAATCCTGCATGATAACAGGAGGAGCCCCGGGGATGTGATAATCAGGAGTGAGACCGCTCAGCCGGTCGCGCGTTCCGCGGTGGGCGCGGAGATCCGCAGCCCCACAGCGTGGATTGCCGCGGACGCGGCGAACGCGGGGAGGCTCGCGCCGATCGGGCTCGCGACGAGGGCGGACGCCCACATGACCGGCGTGCCGACGAGGCCCACTCCCGCGATTGCGAAGTACACGGCGATCCCCGCGGCCCAGGCGATCACGGCGAACGGACGCACCGCGGGCGCGCCGTCCGCGAACTCCCTCGGGTCGTAGTCCCTTCGCACGAGCTGATCCGCGACGAGCACGCCAAGGAGGGGAACGAACACGCCGCCGATGAAGAGCAGGAACCCCTCGTACAGGCTCGCGAACAGCTCCCAGGCGGAGGCGAGGTAGGAACCCGCGACGAATGCCGCGACCCCTGTCGCGACGACGAGCGTCCTCTGGTCCGCGCGCGGCGCGATGTTCTGTGCGCTCACCGCGGTGCTGTACACGTTCGCGAACGCGTTGTCCGTCTCGTCGACGATGATGAGGAGGAGGACGAGAGAACCCAGGACGGTCCCGATGATCGCCCGGACGAAGGCGACGGGCCCGCCGCTCTCGCCCGTCAGGCCGAAGACGACGAGGACCGTGGCGCCGAGGAAGTAGAACCACGAGTTGCTGAGCGTGTACCCAAGGAAGGTGCCGGCGAAGCTCTCCCTCGGCCTCCGGGCGAACCGGTTGTAGTCCGCCACGAGCGGCCACCAGGAGATCGGCATCGCGATGACGAGGTCGAGTGCGAGGCCCAGGGGCGGCTCCCTCGTCGCGGGCACGGAGAACGCGGCCGGGAAGCCCGGGTGCGTGACAGCCATGTACGTGAGCCAGATCGTGCTGCCGAGGACGAGCCAGATCGCGACCCGTTCGAGCCAAACGCGAACGACGACGAGCGGGCCGCCGAGGGCGAGGAGGGTGACCCAGACCGCCAGGACCCCGATCCAGAGCACCGGCGTGGCGCCCCCGAGGAGCGGTCCCGACAGCAGGCTGAGACCGAGGCCCATGATCATGAGCTCGAACGCGGCCCACCCGAGGAGCTGGAACGAGTTCAGGGCGCTCGGGGCCCAGGACGCCTTCCGACCGAGGACGGGGCGCAGGCTCACCATCGTCGGAACGCCGTGGCGCGCCCCGAGACCGCCTGCGGACGCGAGCATGAGGGAGCCGATGATCGATCCGACGATGGAGACGAGGAGGACTTCGCGGAGCTCGAGCCCGAACGCGAGGACCAGGAGGGCCCCGGCGAACAGGACGAGCAACCCGACGCCGAGGCTGAACCATAGCACGCCGATGTCGAACGCGCGGAGCGTCCGCCGGGCGGGCGGGACGGGGTCCACCCCCCACTCCTCCGGCCGGCGAAGCCAGCCCCGTGCCACGGCGGGTTCCAAGAGGGCGACCGTACTTAACCCTGTCCCCGTGGCCTAGGCGGACTTGCCGAACTTCGCCTTCGACCGTCGGAGCGCGGTGACGAGGGGCATCTCCTTCCCCGCGAGGAAGTTGATCAGTGCGCCGCCGCCCGTGCTCACGTGGTCGAGCTCTCCCACGAGGCCGAACTGCTCCATCGCGGCGACCGTGTGGCCGCCCCCGACGACCGAGAACGCCACCGCCTCCGCGACCGCGCGGAACAGCTCCCGCGTGCCGACGGAGAACTCCTCGATCTCGAAGACCCCCGCGGGCCCGTTCAGGATCACCGTCTTCGCCCGATGGATTTCGTCCGAGTAGTGCGCGATCGTGTCCAGGCCGACGTCGTGGACCGGCAGATCCGAGGGGAGCTCTCTCACGAGGACCGGCCGGCGCCTCCCGTTGTCGTTCAACACGACGTCCGTGGGCATGAGGATCCGGTCGGGGAACCTTGCGAGGAGTTCCTTGCAGCTCCCGAGGAACTCATCGTAACCTTCGACCTCCTTCCGCATGAACGATGTCGTCGGCGGGCCGGGATCGACGCCGCTCGCATGGAGGAACATGTTCGCGACCCCGCCCGTCGTGAGGACCCGGTCGACAACCCCCCTCTCGAGCATGTGCTTCGTGATCGCGATTGAATCGTCCGCCTTCACGCCACCGAAGATTGCGATTTTCGGCCGGTCCGCGCTCTCCATGGCCTGCGTGAGCATCGTGAGTTCCTTCTCCATCACCCGGCCCGCGAGGGTCGGGAGGACCTCGCAGAAGCCGACAAGGCTCGGCTGCGCACGGTGGGCCGCGGCGAACGCGTCGAGCACGAAGTAGTCCGCGAGGGGTGCGAGGCGCCGGACCATGTGCGTCGTTGCCATCTTCTCGAACTTCGCGTCCGCGAGGGACTCGTCCTCGGCATAGAACCGCGTGTTCTCGAGGACGACGACGTCCTCGACCTCCATGGATTGGATCGCCTCCAGGGCGTGCCGGCCGTAGAGGCTGTCCACGTAGCGGACGGGACGGCCGAGGAGGGCCTGGAGCCTTTCCGCATGCGCCTCGAGGGTCGTGAAGTCGTCCTTCCCGGGTCGGGACTGGTGTGCGAGGATCGCGACCTTCGCGCCGCGCAGGTCCCGGATCGTCGTGAGGTGCGCGCGGAGGCGGGCGTCGTTCAGGAGGCGGCCCGATGAAGGGTCGATGGGCGAATTGATGTCGACCCGGAGGAGGACGGTGCGGCCCGAGAGGTTGAAATCATCCATCGTGAAGAAGTCGCGGGCCATGGCACGCGAGGCAAAATCCAAGAGGGTAATATCCTTTTTCGTCGTTCTGTACGGCACCTCCCCCCGGAGCGGGTCGTCCTTGGCGTTCGACCTGGAGGAAGCGCTCCGTCCGCCCGTCGCATCGTGGCTCCGCGGGACCGGGCTCGATGTCCACGAGGAGATCGCGATCCTCGGCCGCCGGGCCGACCTCGTCGGCGTGGGCCCGGACCGCGTCGTCGCGGTCGAGCTGAAGCTGTCGGACTGGCGGCGCGCCCTGCGCCAGGCGGTCGCTTACCAGGTCGCCGTGGACGAGGCGTGGGTCGCGATGCCCCTCCCGGCCGCGGCACGGGCGTACCGCGAGGCGTGGCGGTTCCGCGACGAGGGCGTGGGCCTTCTCGCCGTCGACGATCGAGGTGGCGTCCGCACCCCGATCCCCACAGCGCCGTCCCCCCGGCTTCTCCCCTTCGCGCGGGAGGCGCTCGCATCGGCTGCGAGGGGCCTCCTGTTCTCAAAAGAGGAAACCGTCTTGGAAGCTTTTTAGGGTCGGGCTCCGAATCGCGGCTGACACCGAGGGACAAGCACGCCCCAGGACCTCCTTCTCCCAGAGGGCAAACTCATTCGCACCGCACGAGGCGGGCCGAGCACGCTCAAGCAGCTTCTCCTCGACCTGAAGAAGTACTCGTTCTCGGGATACGTGCGGACGGTGCGGAACGCGAGCGGTGAGAGGTCCGAGGGAGTCGTGTTTCTCCGCGGTGGGAACCCGGAGGTCAGCCTCCACCACAAGAACGGGGAGCAACTCAAGGGTCGCGCCGCCCTCAAGCAAGTGTGGCAGGACTCCTATGACGAGGCGTGCGTCCTGGAGCTTCACGCGCGGGTCGACATGGACGGCCTCCTCAAGGAGTACGGGGACGCGATCCTGGAGAAGCCGACGAAGCTCGTCAAGCGGTCGAAGGTCCCGCATCCCGTGGACCGGCCGGAGATCGAGCGGCAGGTGGCCATGTGGAAGGAGAAAGGGTACGACGTCAGCACGATTGAGGGCGTCATCGACAAGGATCCGAACGAGCTCACGGTCGCGTTCCTCTCTCTCCAGGAGGCGATCCGGAAGTCCGATGCGGCCGCCGAGGCCCTCGCTCGCCTCGACGTGGGCGGCTTCGAGGAGCGTGCGGAGGCGATCCGCGCGAAGCTCCGGGAGCCCCTCAAGCACGCCGACCTCGACGCGGAGATCGAGAGCCTGCGGGACGCGATCGACAGTCGCCGGCACATCGATGCCCGGCGGGAGATCGAAGCGGCTCGCGAGCGGGATTCGAAGGAACGGACGAAAAAGGTTCTCCAACTCGTGATGAAGCAGCAGCAAGCTCTGCACGTCGAGGCGCCCTCCGCCCCCGACGAAGCCGTGCGGGCGATCGAAAGTCCCCCGCCCACTCGAGACGAGGCGACGAACGTCATCCAGCAGTACACGTTCGACGCGTTCCTCGTCGGGGAGAGCAACCGGTTCGCCCAGGCTGCGGCCGCCGCGGTCGCGAAGGACCTCGCGAAGGCGTACAATCCGTTGTTCATCACGTCGGGTCCAGGGCTCGGGAAGACGCATCTCCTCCATGCGATCGGGAACGAGCTCCGCGGGCGATCGAGGGAGGCACGGGTTCTGTACACGACGGCCCAGGCGTTCGTGGACGACGTCACGGTCGCAAAGCGGGAGGGAACGCTCGCCGAATTCCGCGCACGGCTCCGCGAAGTCGACTGTCTCCTTGTCGACGACGTCCAGCTCTTCTCTGGCCAGCGGGAGGCCCAGGAGGAGTTCCTCCAGGTCTTCGAGGACCTAGCGAACGGGAACCGGGTGATCGTTCTCGCGGGCGACCGGCCTCCGAAGGCGATTCCCGATCTCGACGAACGGCTCGTGTCGCGTTTCGAGTCTGGACTGATGGCCACGATCCAGCCACCCGAGCGCGAGACGCGGATCGCGATCCTCCGTCGGCGGGCAACGGCGGCCCGGATCGACGTCGACGCGGACGTCCTCCCGTTCATCGCCGATCTCGTCGAGGACAACGTCCGCGAGCTCGGTGGCG
Source organism: Euryarchaeota archaeon RBG_16_67_27 (assembly GCA_001800745.1). GTDB lineage: Archaea > Thermoplasmatota > Thermoplasmata > RBG-16-68-12 > RBG-16-68-12 > RBG-16-68-12. The sequence goes on along the minus strand of MGVZ01000006.1, from coordinate 4,141 downwards.
CGCTCAACCGCGTCGTTACATTCTCCTCTCTCATGGCCCGACCGATCACGCGCGACCTTGCGAAGGAGGTCCTGCGCGATGTGACCGGGGAGGCGAAGGGAGGGGAGACGGTCGGCCTCGAGCAAGCGGCGGGAGCGCTCGTCCCGGGGCGGAGCTACCTCATCGAAGAGGACCGCCCTGCGAACGCGTTCCAGCTGTTCGCGAGGGCCCTCGGTGGTCGCCGCGGCGGTCTCGTGATCACGCGGACGAATCCCAAGCGGATCCGCGAGACGTTCTCGCTCGAGGCCGATCGAACACTCTGGCTCACCGACCGGGAGAGCAAGTCGGAGAAGACGATCCAGCCCGTGCTCGAGCGGATCATCTACGAGATCGAGGACTACATGTCGCAGCGGCCGGGGAGCGTGATCCTCCTCGACGGCCTGGAGTACCTCGTCTCGAGCAACTCGTTCGAGGCCGTCCTGAAGTTCGTCCGGCGGGTCGTCGACACGGTCTCGGAGAGCCATTCCCTCTTCATCCTCTCCGTGGGACCCGCAACCCTCAAGGAACAGGAGCGCCGAATGATCGAGCGGGAGATGGAGGTCCTCCGTTTCGAGTGACGGCCCCGAACGGCTAGAATGAGCCGACCTCCCTCCGGAACTCCTGCAAGAACCGGATCGCCTCCCTCCACTCTTCCTTCTTTGCGTGGACGCTCGCGGCCTTGAGCACGCCGATCGGCCTCGAAAGGTCGCCGCCGCGCATCTTGAGGTCGAGGAGCGTGTTCCGCGCCGTCTTCATCTCCGCTTGGACGAACGCGGGCACGTCGCGGGTGATCCGCTCCCGCGCCTGCTGAGCGAGGCGCAGGGCGGTCGCCTGGTCCCGACGCTGCATCGCGTCGCGCCCCTGTCGCGTGAGGCGATCGATCTCCTTCGTGTCCATCCCGAGCGCCTTCGCCTCGGTGAGGAGGCGCTCGTCCTCCGAGAGGGTGTCGCGCGCCTTGTGGTATTCCTTTGCCTTCTCCTGGAACCCGCCCGCAGAGGTCTGGAACATGTCCCAGGCGGACTCGTACGCCCCTGTCTCGAGATGGTTCACGGCATCCTGGAGCGTCCGCTCGAGGGATTGCGCAGCCGGCCCGCCTGCGCGCTCCACCTCGAGGGCGAACGCCTCGACGCGCGCGGAGATGAAATCTGTGAACGCGACGTCCAGGGAGTGCCGCGCCTTGTCGATCATGCTCACCGCGCGCTCGATGTCCCGGCGCTTTCCCGCGGCAATCGCATCGTTGATGAGCCGTTTCTCCTCCTCGATTTCGAGGCCGATGCGCTTCGCGGTCATGAGGAGCGCCTTCACATCGTTCACGAGCTTAGGGAGCTCGCGGTACATGAGCTTCCTGTCGCCGATCGGGAGCTCCTCCGGGGCTTCCCGCTTCGCCTCCCGGACGGCGGCGAGACGATCCCGGAGCGTGATCCGGACCATCGTGGCGATCGACGGGGCCGCAGGCGACGGAGTCGGAGGTTGGGGCGGTCTTTCGATCTCCGGTTCCGGCTCCGGGGCGACGGGTGCGGACTCTGGAGCCTCCTCCTCGGTGGAGAACCGGACGCCGCAGCTCGGGCATCGGTCGGCGTTCTCCGCGACGGGCGACTGGCAGGACGGGCACTCAAACTCCGTCTCCTCGCCCTCGACGAACTGCGCACCACAGCGGGGACAGGATGATGCGTCCGCGTCCACGGGCGAGTTGCACATGGGACACACGAAGTGCTCCTTCGGCGCTGGCGTCTCCTTCACCGGCGTCGTCGTGTGCTCCTCGACGAGGACGTCCTCTTCCGGGTGCGGCGCCTTCGCCACGCTTTTCAGGGTTTCGAAGATGTCCGGCTGTCCCTCCCGGTCGCCGGCGATCGACGCGAGGATGTCGTCGATGCTCTTCCCCTCCGTGATGTGGGTGTCCACGACCTCGCTCGAGGAAGTCCCGCGGACGTCGAACAGGCTCAGATCCGTCTCGCAGAACTCGCATCGCCGCGCGTCCGCCGGGATGCTCGAATCGCATACCGGACAGAGCTTCGTCTCCTTCGGCGGCGTATCCGCACACCTCGAAATTCGAACGCGTTTCCGACCTGTCGCGGCGTACAAAGACTTTCCGGTATCGGTACAGAGAATGATAAGTGCTCAAAGCGGATAATCAGCGAGAAACGGTTAAGTGAGACATGGACCCGTGGCATCCGCTGTCTGCGGCGAAGTCTCATGTCCTTGCGCACGGCCATCGAGGGTCTCGACAAAGTCCTCCGGTCCGAGGTGAGTCCGCCGAAGGTCATCCTGGTGACCGGGCCTCCCGGTTCGATGAAGACGTCGTTCGCGTACGCGCTGATGTCCCGGTACCTGAGGCACACGGGAGAGTTCGGTCTCTACACGACCCTGGAGGAGACGGTGCAGTCCCACCTGAAGAACATGGATTCCCTCGGGGTCGAGCTTTCCCTGAACATGCAGATCTCCGACTTCACGGACCTCCGAGAGGTCGACTCCGTTGTCGGTCCCGACGATCAAACGGACTACATCGCATTCATCGAGAAGATGATCGGGCACTACAAGAAGATCCACGGCCCGAAGTTCAAGATCTTCGCGCTCGACTCCCTTGGCGCGCTGTACTCCCTCATGGAGAACACGGACAACATGCGCAAGCGGATGTTCTACTTCTTCAAGATGCTGAGGGACAACAACCTCATCGCGATGATCATCATGGAGCGCGGCTCGGACGGCGAGAGCCAGATCCTCGGAAACGAGGGTTTCCTCGTTGACGGCATTCTGATGCTCGGCCTCGACCGCTCGCGCGGGAAGCTCGTGCGGTACCTCCAGGTGGAGAAGATGCGCGCCGTGGAACATTCGATGGAGAAGCACGCGATTGAGCCGAAGAGGGGCGGATTCACCGTGCTCGGCCCGATTTTCGAGGTGGGGGTGCTCGCCTGATCCTGTACGTTTGCACGCCGGCGCCACGGTGGCCCGGCGCCATGTCGCACGCACGCCCACGGAGGGTCCGTTAGATGCCCGAGAGTTCGATTCTGGACGCGCTGGACGCACTGAAGAAGCTCGAGGAAAGCATCAGGTCCCGCGACGCGGAGTTCCGCGACCGCGAGACCGCCCTGCAGGAGCAGGAGGCGAGACTCGAGGAGGATCGCCAGGCGCTGGAGTCCGAGCGGACGGCGCTCACCGAGGAGCGCGATGCCCTCGTCGGCCGGGAGAAAGGTCTCCGTGCCCGGGAGAAGGAACTCGAGAACCAGGAGCGCGTCGTTAACCAGCGGGAGCAGGAGTTCGAGACCTCGAAGCAGCGGACCCTGGCGAAGGAGAACGAGCTCGTCGGTCGCGAGCAGGAGCTCGTCAAGCGGCTCGAATCCCTCGTGAAGCGCGAGGAGGACCTCGCGCGGCGTGACGCGGAGATCTCGGGCCACGCATCGGAGATCGCCTCCCGGAAGAGCGAGATTGCGGCACGCCAGGAAGAGATCGTCAAGCTCCTCTCGGACCAGAAGGCGGCGCTCGAGCAGCAGATCGACCGAGGCCAGGTCTTCCTCGATCGCGAGAAGAAGCTCGCCCAGGAGGAGGAGGCGATTGCCGTGGCGAAGGCGAAAATCGCGGAGGACGCCCAGAGGCACGTGGAGCGGGAGAAGCAGCTCCTCGCACGGGAGCAATCCGTCCGCGCCGCACCTGCCGCGCCCGTCCAGCCCGCCCCGGCCCCCGCGGTGTCAAGGCCCGTCCAGCCCGCCCCGGCCCCTGTCGCGGGCAGGCCCGCGGCACCCGCGCCCGCGCCTGCGGTACGGCTCCAGCCGGCCCCCCAGCCCACGGTGGCGAAGATCGAGAAATCCTTCGCAAAGCCCGCGGAGGTCGAAAAGACCGGCGACGAGTCGGAAACCCCCTGTCCCGCGTGTGGCACGATGATCTCCTCGGACGCGATCATGTGCTACGCCTGCGGCCATCGCCTCGAGGCGGAGCCCGAACCCGTCCAGGAGGAGTCCGGGAACGAGTCGGAGACCCCCTGTCCCGCGTGTGGCACGATGATCTCCTCGGACGCGATCATGTGCTACGCCTGCGGGCACCGGATGGGCGGCGAGGACAAGGGCGGGAAGAAGGAACCCGTCGCGGTGAAGAAGGTGCTCAAGAAGAAGGTCATCTGAGCCCATCGCGG
>MGVZ01000005.1 GCA_001800745.1 Euryarchaeota archaeon RBG_16_67_27 | reverse complement strand
CTTCATACAGGCCAAGGATCCGCGCGTCGCGGTAGTACCGTTCGACGTCGAAATCTCCGCTGAACCCGTACCCTCCGTGGACCTGGACCGCCCAGTCCGTCACCCGCTGGGCCATCTGCGCGCCGAACAGCTTCGCCATCGAGACCTCGAGCGTGTTGTCCACGCCGAGGTCGCGGAGGTGTGCGGCCCGGAGCGTGAGCAGGCGTGCGGCGTCGATCTCGACCGCGGACTGAGCAATCATCTCCCGGACGAGCTGGAAGTCCCCGATCGGCCGTCCGAACGCCCGGCGCTCCTTCACGTATGCCGTCGCGGCCTCGAGCGCCGCGCGAGCGACGCCGACGGCACCCGCGGCAATCCCGATGCGCCCGCTGTTCAGCGTCTTCAGGATCTGGTTCCAGCCGTCGCCTTCCGCCCCGAGGAGGTTCTCCCTCGGGATCCGGCAGTCCTCGAACGCGAGGTCCGCGGTGGGGCTCGCCCGGAGACCGAGCTTCGTCTTCGTCTCGACGTGGGTCACCTTGAATCCGGGCGCGTCCTTCGGCACAAGGAACAGGGAGAGCCCCTCATGCCGCTTCGACCCGGGCTTGCGGGCGTAGACCTGGATGTAGTCCGCGATGCTCCCGTTCGAGATGAACCGCTTCCGGCCGTCCAGGACGACCTCGTCCCCCTCGACGGCGTACGTCGTCTGAAGGTTCGCCGCGTCGCTTCCTGCCTCAGGCTCCGTGAGGGCCCACGCGCCGAACTTCTCGCCTTTCGCGAGGGGTACGAGCCAGTTCCGCTTCTGTGCCTCGGTCCCGAACCACATGAGGGAGGCCTCGCTCAGGGACGTCTGCACGGACACCGTCGTCCGGACGCTCGACGAACCGCGGCTGATCTCCTCGACGAGGAGCATGAACGAGACGTAGTCCATGCCCGCGCCGCCGTACGTCTCGGGCACGGGCGCGCCGAGGAACCCGAGGCCGGCCATCTTCGCGTAGAACGACCGCGGGATCTCGCCCCCCTCCTCCCATTCCCGCACGTGCGGGATCAGTTCGCGGTCGACGAAGTCCCGGGCGGTGTCCCGCACGAGCTTCTGGGCTTCGGTCAGCTGGAAGTCCATCCGCCCACCTGTGAGGGGGCGACGAACACGGTGTCGTTCCTTAAACCTTCGGCCCGAACCATTCGGACGGTGCGATGGGACGGGAGTCAGAAGGAGAAGTCCTGGTTCTCGGGTCCCCCGGCGATCGTCGCGATGACCCACATGCGACCTCCCTGGGCGACGACGATGCCCCGACATCGGGGCAGCGGAAGAAATCCGCGTTGCCGTCGGACCCAGGCGGCTCGCGGTCGGCGTGGAGGCACGCGTCTCGTGGGACGTGGCGACCCTGGAGGATCGCACTCATGCTCTGCTCTCCACGCGTTCGATGCAGGCCGCCGTGCTCATCCTTTCCATACATACGGTCCCGAAGCCTTCTTCCGGCGGGGGCGGATACCGCGGGGACATGGCCCTCCTCGCGGACGCGGACATCCTCCGGTACCGCGCGAAGGGTGAGATCCGGATCGAGCCGTTCGACGAGCGCAACTTGACGCCGAACGGGTACGATCTGTCCGTCGCCGAGGTCCTCACGCCCGGGAACGATGCGCGGACGACGACGGGCGTCGCGTCCGTGCCGCCCCTCGCGCGGTTCGCCGTGAGCACGCGGGAGGTCGTCGCCCTCGGTCGCCACGTTGCGGCGGAGATCTGGCTGCGGACGACGTGGGCGCGGCGCGGGGTGATCGCCTCGTTCGGGATTGTGGACGCCGGCTTCTCCGGGAGCCTGACGTTCGGCGCACTCAACGCCTCCGACGCGCCGCTCGAGATCCCGATCGGCGAACGCTTCGCCCAGCTCGTGTTCCTCCCCCTCGAGTCCCCGGCATCCGACACGTACGAAAGGCGTTCGGGGACCTACCAGGGCCAGCGGGGTGTCACCCTCGGTCGACCGTGAGGTCGAACGCGACGTGGTGCTGCGCCGGCGAGTACGCGCGGACGTTGTGCACGACGAGGTCGAGGATTCGGCGGTCCGCGCGGGCGACGCTCTCCCGGATTTCCATGACCCGGTGTTCGCGCTCGAGAGGGGACAGGATCCCGTACAGATGGACGGTGCCGACCGGTCCCAGCGCGTCGATGGCGTCGGGGAGGAAGTCCATCGCGGCGTGCGGGAGATCGAGGATCACGCGGCCCACGGGGGCGACCGACCGGAGGGTCTCGTGCCCGTCCCCTTCTCGGACCTCCACGCGGTCCGCGCGGTTCACTGCGACGTTCGTCCGGAGGAGGGCGACCGCATCCGGGTTCGCGTCCGAGGCGACCACCCTCGACGGCTTCCGACGCCTCGCGATGAGAATCGCGTACGGGCCGACGCCCGCGAAGGGGTCGGCGACGGTCTCACCCTCTCGGATCTGACTCGCGACTCGGATCCGCTCCGTCCCGAGCCGCGGACTGAAGTACGCCTTCGCGACGTCGACATGGTACCGCAGGCCGAACTCGACATGGACCGTCGTCGTGCGCGGCTCGCCCGCGATGACTTCGATCCGACGAACGCGGCGTTCGCCGGCGACACCCCGGTCCCTCGCGGCCACGCGGAGTCTCGGGTTCCATCGGAGGAGCGCCTCCCCGATCGCACCGACATGGGCGTCGAGCTCGTCCGGGATCCGCAGGACCGCGATGTCCCCGATCACGTCGAAGGCCGTCGGCAGGAGCCGTCGCAGGCGGTCCGGGACCTCGACGACGTCCTTGTAGCTTCGCACGGGGGCGAACGCCGCCGCGAACTCCCGCTCCTCCGTCGGAAATCCGATGTCGATGCGGGCTTTCGTCGGGAAGAACAGCCGGTCCGCTTCTCGCAGGACCGAGACGTGCGGGAGGAGGTGGCCGCCATCGCGAAGCACACGGCGGACCTCTTCCCCGCGGTCCTTCGCGACCACGACGCACCACGCGCGCATCGGGCAGCGATGCGACGGGGGCTATGAAGGCTTTTCGTGAGCAGGTGAGCAGGACAATGTTCATCCGCGCCCCGGCGGTTCGCCGCGGCGGCATGGGCGATCTCACGTTCGTCGGTCTGGGGCTCCAGGACGAGAAGGGGGTCACTCTCCTCGGCCTCGACGTCGCCCGCGCCGCAGACGTGGTCTTCGGGGAGTTCTACACCTCCGTACTCCCGGGTGCTCGCCTCGACGCGCTCGAGTCGCTGATCGGCAAGAGGATCCGGGTCCTCTCGCGGCCCGAGGTCGAGTCCGGGGAGGTCGTCATCGAGGCCGCGAAGGCGAGCCGCGTGGTCCTCCTCGTCGGAGGGGATCCGATGTCCGCCACGACCCATGTCGACCTGCGTCTCCGCGCGCACGTCGCGGGGATCCCGACGCGTATCGTCCACGGGGTGTCGATCCTCTCGGCCGCCGCGGGGGCGCTCGGGCTCCAGGCGTACAAGTTCGGCCGGACGACGACCGTGCCGTTCCCCGCGCCGAACTTCCGTCCGTCGAGCCCCCTCGAGACGATCCTCGCGAACCTCCGGCAGGGGCTGCACACCCTTGTCCTCCTCGACCTCCGGGAGGATGGGACGTTCCTCGACCCGAAGGTCGCCCTGCGAGAAGTCCTCGAGGCCGGGGAACGCCTCGGGACGCGAGACGTCACGGCGGACACCATCGCGTGCGTGCTGTCCTGCGTCGGTTCGGACGCCCCTGGGCTTCGAGCCGAGCGGATCCGCAGGCTCCTAGAAATGGACCTCGGCCCCCCGCTCCACTGTCTCGTGATCCCGGGTCCCCTGCACTTCCTCGAACGGGAGGCGCTCATCGCGTTCGCGGGCGCGCCTCACGACATCGGAGGCCCCTGACGGGCGAGTTCCGCGAGTCGGTCGATCCGCCAGAAGCATACGTCGGCGCCGAGGGACCTGCGGATTTCCCGGCCCACCCATTGTGCCCGGAGGGCTGCGATGACCTTCCTGTGCACCTCCTCGGGCGCCTCCCAAAGCGAGGAGTACGCCCGGGCCTCGAGCTCCGAAAGGACCGCGCTCGCCGGCACGACGTCCACGAAGGGGCCCACGGGCATCACGAGGTCCGGCGGGAGGACCTTCGGGAGGTCCCGCTCATGGAGGCCGGGGGCTCGCCACGAGTAGCCCTCCGCCTCCGCGAGCCGGTGGTACTCCTTCTGGAGGTCGGCGTCCATCTCCATCCTCTCGATGATCGTCGAGAAGCTCTCCCGCGTGACCCCCGCGACCTCGAGGAGGACGTCCCTCCAGTCGGGCAGGAGATGGAGGACGTGGTTCGTCATCGCGACGTCGAACGAGCCCGATGCGAACGGCAGCCGCGCACCGTCCGCGTACACGACGTCGCGCAGCCCCTTCGCGCGCCCCAGGGCGACCATCTCGTGGCTGATGTCGATCCCGACGACGGAGACGCCGCCCTTCTGGAGGGGGACCGCGAACCGACCCGTGCCGACGCCGACCTCGAGGACGCGCTTCCCGTGGAGCTCCTCGACCAGGACATGCAGGAGCCGGGCGTTCAGTTTCGGTGGGAGCCCTCGCGTCTCGTCGTAGATCGTCGCGATGCGGTCGAACGGAAGGCGGGCGGGCATCTTGAGATGGGAATTGCGGCCGCAGGGAAAAAGCTGTCCCGCGCTCTCGGAGGATGCTCCGGGAGGTGCAGGCAGACGGAGCTTCCGGACGAGATTCCACCCTTGCGCCGATGACGAGCCGTCTAGGGGTCCGGGACGGTGAATCCTGGTCGCGTCTCTACACGGACGAAGAGCCACGGAATGCCGATGGTCGCGATGAGTCCGACCAGGATTTCGAAGCCGTACTCCGCCGGCGCGAAATCAAGCGATCGGCCGGCGATCTCGAGTCCGGTCAGGGCGACGCCTCCGAGCAGGAGCCGTGTGGCCACAGACCGGTTCCCGCGCGGCGGAGCGAGGTCCACGAATCGGGGTTCGAGGGTCCATCCGACGGCAACGCCGGTCAGGAGGCCGATCGTCGTCGACACCTCCCGGACGGTAAGGTAGATCCCGATCTGCGCCGCGGTCGGCGCAAGGAAAGCGACGAGGAGCTGTGATCTCGCCGAGAGCCGAGTCCCCACGTTCCATCGGCGAGCGAGGAGCCATACGGCCCCGACCGCCAGTCCGATCGCGACACCGCCAAGGACGTCTCCCACGAAATGAACACCCAAGTAGACGCGTGAGAGTGCGACGAGGGAGAGGAAGAGGAGGGCGAGCGGAGTCCAGACGCGACCGAAGATGCTCGCCGTGGTCCCGAAGAAAGTCCCAGCCGCTTGTGCATGCCCGCTCGGGAACCCGGCACCGGAAACCGGGATCTTGTGCAGCTCGGCCGACGGCCGCGGCATGTCGAAGCTCGTCTTGAGCACGCCGTTGAGAGCCGCGCTCGAGAGGACCGCGAGCGCCACGAGGAACCCCGCGCGCTTGTTGACCACATACGCGACGAGCATCGAAAGGATGAACAGTACGTGACGCGAGCCGAGCTGCGTGATCGCGATGAATGCGATGTCCAGCCAAGGCGACGAGAACTGCTGGAGGGCGCGAATCGGATCCTCGGTAAACAGGACCATCCGCGACGAGTAATGTTGAACAGGACAATAAGGACTCTCGGACTCGGCATCGAGACGACGCAGGCTCGCCTCAAATCGATAGTTTCACACACCTCCCCGCCTTACCCTTTATACCATGGCCGGGGATGAGAAGAAAGGTGACAAGGTGGCCATCGCTGCGAAAGCGATCGAAGAGCTCCCTGGCGTAGGTCCCGCAACCGCAGAGAAGCTGAGGGAGGCGGGCTTCAGCGACCTGATGGCCCTGGCCGTCGCCTCCCCGCAGATGGTCGCGGACGCAGCGGAGCTCGGCGCGAACGTCGCCCAGAAGATCATCATCGCGGCCCGCGAGGCTGTCGACATCGGCGGCTTCGAGACCGGGGACGTGATCCTCGAACGGCGGAAGAGCGTCGCAAAGCTCACGACCTGCTCGAAGGCCTTCGATGAGCTCCTCGGAGGCGGCCTTGAGACGCAGGCGATCACGGAATGCTATGGCGAGTTTGGCAGCGGGAAGTCCCAGCTTGCGCACCAGCTCGCGGTCAACGTGACCCGGTCCGAGGACGAGGGGGGGCTCGGCGGCGACACCGTCTGGATCGACACGGAGCAGACGTTCCGGCCGGAGAGAATCCGGCATATGTCGGAGGCCCTCGACCTCGATTCCGAAGCGATCCTCAAACAGGTTCACGTCGCTCGAGCGTTCAACAGCCACCACCAGATGCTCCTCGTCGAGAAGGCGAAGGACCTGGCGAAGGACTTCCGAATCCGACTCGTCGTCATTGACTCGCTGACCGCGCACTTCCGCGCGGAATACATCGGGCGCGGCGTCCTCGCGGAGCGGCAGCAGCTGCTCAACAAGCACATCCACGAGCTCATGCGGTTCGGAGACCTGCACAACGCCGCGATCTACGTCACGAACCAGGTCCACTCCAAGCCCGACGCGTTCTTCGGGGACCCGACGCGCCCCGTGGGCGGGCACATCGTCGGGCACAGCGCGACCTTCCGCATCTACCTGCGGAAGTCCAAGGGCGGGAAACGGATCGCGCGCTTGATCGATTCGCCGAACCTCCCCGAGGCCGAGGCCGTCTTCAGCGTCTCGGAACAGGGGATCCGCGACTGAGCGTGTACCGTGTGAACGAGTGTCGGGACACCTTGAAGTAAGGACCCGCGCTTCGTAAGATACCGATGAGCGCGCCCCTCCTCTTGGTGCCCGGACCCGTCCCCCTCCACCCCCAGGTCGCGGAAGAGCTCGCGAAGCCGGCCCTCCCCCACTACGGCGATGCCTGGGTCAAGGCGTACGGAGAGGCGCTCGAGCTCCTTCGGTACACATGGGAGGCGCCGAAGGCGAGACACTTCCCCGTCGTCGGACCGGGCCATGCAGGCCTGGAGGCTCTCGCCCACACATTCCTCCGGCGTGGCGACCGTGTCGTCGTGATCGAGAACGGGTTTTTCGGCGAGCGCGCGGCAGAAGTCCTTCGAGCCCATCACGTCGACGTCGACCCTGTCGCGTCCACGTGGGGTGCCGGACCCGACGTCGACCGCCTTCGGCTCGCACTCCGTCGGCCCGCGAAGGCCGTCGTCATGGTCCACAACGAGACCTCCACGGGCGTCACGAGCCCCCTGGAGCCGATCGTCGAAGTCGCCCACGAGCGCGACGCGTTCGTCCTCGTCGACGCGGTTTCGAGCTTCGGCGGCCTGCCCCTCCCGTTCGACCGGCTCGGGATCGATGGCGCGTTCGCGGCCTCCCAGAAGTGCCTCGCGGCCCCCGCGGGAATCGCTCCCGTCGCCGTCGCGGGGTCGCTGTGGGAATCCGTCCGGCCGGAGGACGTCGAGGGTTGGTACTTCAACCTCTTCACCTGGGACAGGTTCGCGCGGGAATGGGCGGAATGGCATCCGACGCCGACGACCGTATCCTCGAATCTGTTCTACGCCTTCGCCCGTGCCCTGCATCTCGTGAAGGAGGAAGGCCTGCCCGGGCGTGTCGCGCGTCACGCGAAGATGGCCAAGCGTCTCCGGGATGAGCTATCACGGCGTGGATTCCCGCCGGTTGCGCCGCCGGACCTCGTCTCGAACACGGTCGCCTGCGTCACGGTCCCCCGGGCCGTCGATCCGAGCGCACTCGTACGCAGGCTGCGGGACGAGCACAACACCTACATCTCCGGCGGCCTCGGGTCCCTGCGAGGCAAGACGATCCGCGTGGGCACGATGGGCACGCAGGCTCAACCCGACATCATCGACCGGTTTCTCGGGGCCCTCGACGCCTGCCTATGAGCCCCGCTCGTACGGGAGGAAACGGTCCACCCAGGCGATCGTTGCCTCGATCTCGCGGATCTTGTTCTCCATCTTCCGCGGCCGGTGTCCCTCGTCGGGGAACTCGAGGTACTCGACCGTCTTGCCCGCGGCCTTCATGTCCGCGAACATCTGCCTCGCCTCCCCGACGGGGCATCTCGGGTCGTGCGCCCCGCCCGTAAACAGCACGGGGGCGACGATCCTCCCGAGCTCGAACCGTGGCGAGTACGTCTTGAAGTGCTCCGTCTCCAGCTCGACGTTGCCCATCTTCCAACGGTCGTACTTCATCAGGCTCCCGCGCTCGTTCGCGCATGCGGTGAACCAGTCGAAGTAGCCCACGATGCTCACCCCCGCCGCCCACAGGTCCGGCGCCTTCTCGAGGCAATGCGCGACCGAGTACCCGCCATAGCTGACGCCGACGATCCCGAGCCGGCCCCGGGGGACGATCCGCCGCTTCACGAGCCAGCGGCCGCCCTCGATGATGTCCTGCATGTCCGCGCCGCCGAGGTCGCGGTTGCTCACGTGGCGGTACGCCCGTCCCCACCCCGTGCTCCCCCGGTAGTTCGGGAAGAGCATCGCGAACCCCTGGGCGACGACGAACTGGGTGTTCGTGTCCCATTCGTTCATGACCTGCCACTCGGGTCCGCCGTGCGGCTCGACGAGCGCCGCACCCCGGAACCGGCTCTTCGGCGGCATGACGATCATGGCGGGGATCTTCCGGCCGTCGAAGCTCGTGTAGCGCACGAACTTGAGCTCGCCGAGCTCGTGGCGGGGGAGTCTGGCCCGCGCGCAGTCCAAGAGGACCGTCCGTCGGCCGCCCCGCTGGAGGAGGATCCGCGGCGGCTGGACGGACGACGAGTGGTAGTACAGGATCGACTTGCCGTCGGGATGCCACCGGGGATGGCTCGCGACGCCCTTCTCAGGGGAGAGGCGCGTCGCGCCGCGTCCTCGCGGATCGACGGTCTTCAGGACGACGTTCCCGTCGCGGTGCTCCAAGTACGCGATCCGCGAGCCGTCGGGGGACCACGTGGGCATCGCCTTGTCCCGTGGGCCCTGCGCGATCCAGCGGATCGCCTTCGTCTCGACGTTGACGACGCCGATGTCGACGTGGTCGTGGACGTTCGAGGAGAATGCGAGCTCCCGGGCGTCGGGCGACCACGGGTGGGCGTGGTTCCAGCCGCCGCCGAACTCGTCCGCGAGCTCGGCCTCCGCGTCCGGGAACCCCGCGAGACGCTGGACGTGCCCCTGGAGGTCCACGACCCCCACCCAGTCCAGGTTCCCCGTCCCGACCTGGAACGCGATCGCGTCGCCGTCCGGGCGCCAGGCGATCTCCTGGACGATGTCGTCCTCGAACGTGAGCTGACGCGACTCTCCGCCCGCGGCGTCGAGCACGAAGATGTTCTCCCGGTCGCCGTTCCGGTTCGAGATGAACGCGATCTTCGTGCCATCGGGGGACCACCGGGGCGACGCGTGGTCCATGGGCGGCTCCGTGAGCCGCTGGGCATGCCCTCCCTTCCTCGGGATGACGAAGATGTTCGAGTTCTCGTCGCCCTCGAAGTCCGCCTGCATCGCGATCCACTCGCCGTCCGGGGACAGCTCGGGGTTCAGGATCGCCTGCTCGGAGGTCGCGACCGTGCGATCCCGCCGCGTCTTCAGGTCCATGACGTAGACCGCGTACTGCTTGCCCTTGTTCGCGGAGTACGCGAGCCACCGTCCGTCCCTGGACACATCGAAGTTGTCGAGTTCCCAGATCTTCCGTCGGAACCGGGAGGGCGTGAACTCTACCCGTCTCGCCATGAATGCCACCGCCACCCGCGGCAACGCGAGGAGGGATAAAAGCGATGTCCTTGCTCTACGTTCGGTGTTGCATGGCACTCGACGTCGCGAGCCGTCCGATCACGGTCGGGGTCGGCGGCTTCCTCGTGCGGGACGGTCGCCTGCTCGTCGTGAAGAAGACGTACGGCCCGTGGGCCGGCCTGTGGACGATCCCGTCCGGCTACGTCGAGCCCGGGGAATCCATCGCCGGGACGATCGAGCGGGAGGTCGAGGAGGAGGCCGGCGTCGTCGGGAGGGCGGAGGCGATCGTCGCCGTGCGGAACCTCGTGAGCGCGCGCGTGAACGACACGTTCCTCGTGTTCACGATGTCCCACGTGACCGGAGAACCGAAGCCCGACGGGACCGAGGTGAGCGACGCCGCGTTCCTCCCTCTTTCCGAGCTCGCGGCCTCCGTCGAGGCCGCACCGTTCACGAAGGCGATGATCGCGAAGGTCCCCGGGACCGGCGGATTCCGGAGGGACGCATACGCCCCCCCGAAATCCGTCCTCGATCACGAGGCGTACCTCCTGTACGTCGAGCGCGCGAAAGGCCTTTAGGCCCGAGTCCGTTCCATCCGTCGTGGTGCTCGTCGTCCAGGCGCAATCGCTCGGGACGAAGTTCGTCCTTGACGCGGACGCCGTCGCGAGGATCCGCGGGGTCCTGGGCGCGGGCGGCCTCGTCGTGCATCCGACGGACACCGTGTACGGCGTCGCCGCGGACCCGTTCCAGGATGCCGCCGTGGACCGTCTCTACGCGGCGAAGGGTCGGCCGCGCGAGCTCGCGATCTCCATGGCCGTCGCCGACGTCGCGGACGTCTTCCGGTACGGCAGTGCCACGACGATCGCGGAGGCGTTCGTCGGGAAGAACCTCCCCGGTCCCTTCACCGTCGTGCTCCGCGCAACGCCCGCGGCGCCGCGCCCCCTCGTCTCGAAGGACGGCAGGATCGGTCTCCGCGTGCCCGACCATCCGATCCCCCGGCTCCTCGCCCGTTCCTTCGGGCCCGTCACATCGACGAGCGCGAACCGCCACGGATCGCCGTCCCCGGCGACGTGCGAGGACGCATTGGCCCAGCTCGGCGACGCGGTCGACGTCTATCTGGATGGCGGCCCGACGCCCCTCGGCGGGGAGTCCACCGTCATCGACCTCACCGGCCCCAAGGCAAACATCCTTAGGCAAGGCGCGGTACCGAGGACGTAGGCATGGATTCCGAGGTCCGGGACAAGCTGCGCAAGGCGGGCCGCGTGTCCCGCGCCGCGCGGGAGCTCGCGGTCTCCGAGGTCCGGGAGGGCGTCCTCCTGCTCGATGTCGCGGAGGCGGTCGAGGAGTACATGCGGACGCACGGAACGGAACCCGCGTTCCCTACGTGCATTTCGATCGACGACATCGCGGCCCACTATTCGCCGACCCATGACGACGCCCTGCGGTTCCGGCGCGGGAACGTCGTGAAGCTCGACCTCGGGGCCCACCTGGACGGCTGGATCGCGGACACCGCGGTCACCGTCGAGGTGGGAACCCGGAACTGGACGGATCTGATCCGCGCCTCCGAACTCGCCCTGCAGACCGCAATCGAGGGCGTCCATCCCGGCGTCGAGACGCGCCTTCTCGGCGCGGGGATCCAGAGGGCGATCGAGTCCCATGCGTACAAGCCGATTCGAAACTTGACGGGCCACACCGTCGAGCGGTACCTCCTCCACGCGGGGAAGAGCGTCCCGAACGTACCGCACGGCCACGACGTCCTCGTTGCAGGAGAGGTCGTCGCGATCGAGCCGTTCTCGTCCTCCGGTGCGGGCCAGGTCGACGGCCGCCGCACGGGGAACATCTACCGCGTCGTGCGCACGAAGCCCGTCCGTCGACCCGAGCTCAACGAGTTTCTCGTGCGGCTCACGGAGGCGTTCCGCACTCTCCCGTTCGCGGAGCGCTGGGCGCACCGGATCGACGCGCGCGCCCGCAGCTACCTGAACCAGCTCGTCCGGGCGGGCGCGATCATGACGTATCCCGCGCTCGTCGACGTGAAGGGAGGCATCGTCGCGCAGACGGAGCACACGATGATTGTCGGCCCCGACGGCACGGAGGTCACGACGCAATAGTTCAAGCCTCTCGGAGACGCGAGCGCGCAACGTTTATTATCGTGGGCCCCGATGGGTCGGACCTCTGGGAGCTGCGTCCACGTGAGCGACCTCAAACGGCTCGTGCTCGACGTCCTGAAGCCGCACAAGCCGTCCCTCATCGAGATGTCCCGCCGGCTGAGCTCCCTGAAGGGCGTGGACGGGGTGAGCTGCGTGCTCGAGGAGGTCGACCAGGATACGGAGAGCGTCAAGGTCACGATCGAGGGAAGCTCGATCAACTACGAGGGCGTCGAGGACACCCTGCGCGAGCTCGGTGCGGTCATCCACTCCGTCGACCTCGCGGCCTCCGGGAAGCGCCTCGTCGAGGACGTGAAGACCGCGCAGGAACAGCACTGAGGTCATCGGGTCGACTTGAGCCGCTCCGCGACCTTCCTCACGACGGAGGTCTTGAAGTAGTCCGCGCGGACGAGGACCCGCCCTTCCTTTCGCCACG
>MGVZ01000004.1 GCA_001800745.1 Euryarchaeota archaeon RBG_16_67_27 | reverse complement strand
GCTCCCCGCTGAACGGCGTCACGATGTAGCCGCCCTCGAGGCTCCCGAAGATCGCGCACCGCCTCGTGCCCCACGTCCAGTAGTACGCTGCGATGTACGCGCAGAGGATCGCGTCCAGACGGTCCTCGTAATCCTTGAGGCCCGCGCCCCGGCAGGACCCGACGTCCCGGATGAAATGCGTGCCCACGCCGTCGAGCGCCGGCTCGAACCTCCGGAGGCTCCGGAGGCGTCGCTCGAGTTCTCGGAACGCCTCGATCCTCTCTCCGTTCGTCCGTCCCTGGCGTGCCTTGTACTTCAGGATCCGCGGGAGGCGGAACAGCGCGACGGTCGCCGCGTGCGGGTACGTCTCGAAGACGTAGCGCCCCGGGCGCCCGGGAGGGATCCGGCAGTCGTGGAGGAAGCCACGCTCCGTGAGGTCGTCGACGAGGCGCCAGATCCTCTCGCCGCCGTAGCGCCCGATCGTCCGCTTCGTCGCGGGGTACACCCCGGCGTCGAACGGCCCGAAGACCCTCGTGATCATCCGGTCGCCGTCGCGGCCCCGGGTCCAGTGCGGGACGACCAGGGGCGCGTCGATCGCGAGGACTGCGGGGGCCTCTCCGACCGCGCCCTCGATCTCCGCCAGGATCTCCTCGTTCGACACGGGGTCCGCGGTCACGCGCCGGAGGCGCCATCCCCCCTTCGATAGGGAGGCGACCGCGATCCCGGTCGGGTTCCGGGGAGACCATGCGAGGTCGATCCCGACCGCGTACACGTCCCGGACAACGCGCCCGGGGTCAAAGCTCCTCGGGGATTTCTGAGGGCGCGTCCTCGACCTCGATGACGGTCCACGGGCGCTTGTACCCGACGCCGCCGCGGGCTCGGCTGTGCCCACGGGACTTGTAGTCCTCCTGCACGTGGATCCCCGCGTCGGAGGACGGCATCGACACGCCGCCGAGGTCCTTGCACATCTCGAGGAGCTTCAGCTCCGTGTAGCCGAACGGCGCGAGGAGGGTCTGCCCCGCGCGGCACAGGAGACGGATGTACTCCCATGCGTCCGGTGCCTCGTCCCCCTGGAGGAACTCCGCGACGCGGACCTTCCGTTCGGAGTCGCGGGCCTTCGCGTCGAGGAGAACGTACCGGATCATCTCACCCGGCTCGACCCTGAAGCCGCGTTTCTCCATCTGCTTGAGCGCCGCGGCCGTCGCCGTCAGGACGACGTACTCCGGGAGAGCGCGGGAGACGCTCTTCGTGAGGATGAACGCGTTCACGGGGATCGCGCGGTCGAGGACGCGCTTCGCGGTCCAGCGGAGGACGTCGATCGCACGCGGGATGCGTTCGCGGAACTCCGCCGCGGTGGACGCGTGGCTCAGCTCCCCGAGCATCGCCTCCTGGGCGATGTTGATGAACTCCGGGGTGTCGTGCTTGCGGAGCTCGATCCCGCGCAGCTTGAACTCGTCGTTCTCGAAGAGGCCGTAGTAGCGGTTGAGCGCGCCGACGCCCGTCGTCTTGCACGGGAGGAAGACAATCCATTTGTAGCGGCCCTCGAGTTCGATCGGCAGGCCGATGGAACCCGCGATGTGTTCGCGGACCTTCTCGATGGGATCCGTGCCTGGCTTCGGCCGAAGCCAAACGGAGTCCACGATGCCATGGACGACCTCGTAGCCATGGGATTCGGCGATCTCCATCGTGCGAACGAGGATGTCCCGCGCGTACGCGTTGATCGCTTCGTGGCACTCGATGCGGCCGAAGCGGGCGTTGGAGTACCCTGTGTATCCGAAAACAATTGTGGGTCCAGATCCCTCCCTCGATGGCGAAACCCGGCCATGCGCCACCTACTTTGAAGCAGTAGACGAAATCGCTTTGCGGTCTCGTCTTCCTGACACGTTCCACCCTCGCGGTGGAGAGGCCTGGGCTCTCTCCATTGACGCGAGGGTCTCCGAGGAGAGGGACGCAATCCCCCGGCTCGAGCTGCGAGGCTTGTTTCAGTTCGAACCGGCCGCCGCGGATGACGTAGCATGGGTGATCCTCGGTGAACAGGACCTCGTCGTCATTCGAGAAACGGACGCCTACCATCGCCTCGGGGGCCTCGAATCGGAAGAACCTCCGAACGGGAACATCGACGGGCCGCATCGCCGGACCCAGACCGAGGGCACGGAACCCATCCGGGGCAGGTCCCGAACCCGTCCCGGAAAAATGTGAATCCACCACATTCTGGATTTCATCGATACGGAATTCTCTACCTATCTGGTAGGGGACGCGTGTGTGACCATCGAGACATGTGACGAGGAGCCATTTCAGGATCGTGTCTCGTCCCACGTAGATCTCTTGGAGCGGCCCGGGTTCTCGTTTCATCCTTTTGTAATAGCGGCGTCGCTCAACGACCGGTCTCAGGACGCGGGGAATCAATCCGATTCGGCGTGTGCAGAGATGGTACGTCAGTTCGGGAACGGGAAGACCGTCGGCCGCGCAGCACGTGCAGTCCAACGCCTCCGGCGAAACGTTGTATTTCACCATGATGTTGGGATACAGCGCGAAGTAGTCCAGTTCGTAGAGACCCTCATGGAGACCCACCTCCGGCTCGAAGATGAAACCCCCGCGGTCTCCCTGCAGAAGGGCCTCCGCGGTTTTGAAATCCTCGGGGCGGTTCTTCTTCCACAGGGTCAGGCATCCATCCCGGTACGCCTGGTTCACCTGCATGGCAGTGATGGCCGTGCCTGGAGTCAGTCGCGCCTGCTCCTGTGGCGTCAGGGTTGAGAGTCGCGAAAGTTCTGCGAGCCCCGCGAAGTCGCTCTCCCGCATCGCGAAGTGCCCGCGATCGAGATGCAGACGTCCGCGCAGGATGTACTGCCCCGGTTTGTAGACGATCTTCCCGTACGTGAAGTAGGACTTTCCCCTGCGTTCCGCGAACCGATCGCGGTCCCGTCCAAGCTGCAGGTCCACCCCGAGCTCCGTGGCCTTCCGCGCGAGGAACGGCATCGTGAAGGCGTCCCCGCCGTCCGTCAGGAGGACATCGGGGTCCTTCGAGCGAACGAGCTCCCCGATTCCCCGGAGGATGGCCTCCTCGTCCCCGTCGACCTCGTCGTCGTCCACGCGGGCCCCGAGGAGACGGTCCATCATGCGCGGGATGCCCATCGGGTTGTCCACATGGAGATCCAGGAGGGACTTCCGCAGGGGCGGCAGCGGGTAGTCGAGGGCGAAGTGCTCCTCCTCCGCGCGCCACGTCCCGTTCGCGTATCGCACGAGCCCCATCGGGAAGATGCCATGCTCAATCATGTACCGTTGGCTGAACCGCAGGTCCACATTGAACAGCCGGTGGTCGACGTATCCGCCGTTCGAGTCGAGGATGCGCGCGACCTCGCGCAGGTCGCGGTAGCGCCGTGGCACGATTTCCAGGACGGCGGAGGGCTCGTCATCCTCGAGGGCGATCCGCCGCTCGACCTCGCGGACCTCCCGCACGCCGTCGAGGATCTCGATGCGTCGCCGGATTGCGGACAGCTCGCCCGGAGGCGCGTGGAGGAAGAACGTCGGGAGGAACTGCGGGTCCTCGATCCGATGGGCCCCCCGCTCGTTCCAGAGCCAGAGGACCATCGCGTCCCGGTCGTAGTCCCCATACGTGTCGATGATCCATCCGTGCGTGTGGCTCCCCCGTCCTACGACGAGGGGATTGGAGTCTCTTGAGCCGGAGCCGGGGAGGGGTCGGTGAAAGTACGCGCGAGGAGGGCCTCGTGGGGCGCGAGGACCATCCGCATCTGCACTGCGATCCCGCGCCACCCGTACCAGCGCCGGAGGGCGGACCGCGGGACGTCCCGGAAGCCCAGGGATTCGAAGAGGCGGCGCGACGCGTCGTTGTCCTTCGGGACCGCGGCGAAGACACGCGTCCCCCCCGCCGCGCGGAAGCGGTCGAGGGCGTCCGCGACGAGGGCCCGTCCCGTGCCCCCTCCGCGCCGGACCGGGTCCACCGCGACGAAGTAGATGTAGCCGATCGGGGGCGCGCCGGAGAAGACGAACCCCTCGAGGAACCCGAGGACCGCGCCCTCGCCCTCCGCGACGAGGAGGGGATCCGCGCGCCTCAGGCCGCGGACCGCGAAGAACGCGTACACCCGGTCGAAGGACGCCCGCGCGATGCGAACGAGCGCCTCGCGGTCCGCCCGCGTCGCCTCCCGAATCATTGCCGCAGGAATCCGGCACGGGTTCAATACGTTTCCACGCGGAGTCCCCCGACGTGGCGGAAGCCCGAGGCGTCCCGCGTCACGAGGGCCTCGGCTCCGAGTGCGAGCGCCCCGGCCGCGATGAGCAGATCCATGATCCCGACGGTTTGGCCTCGACGCCGGAGCTCGCCGGAGATCTCCGCGGCCCGGATCGCGGACCGCCGGTCGAAGGGGAGGACGTCGGCTTGCGCGAGGAGCTCCTCGATGCGGCCGGCCTCCGCGTCCCGCCTTCGCCGGCCCACGTGCTGGATCCCATGGTGAAGCTCGTAAGCGACGATTTCCGTCGTAGCGATGGGGCCTTCCGCCTCGAGCGCCCGGAGCTTCTCGACTGCCGCGGGGACGTTCCGCAGGACGTCGACGAGGATCGTCGTGTCAAGGACCTTCAACGCGCTTCCTCCCGCGCCTGAGGGCCTCCTCGAGGGGCTGATTCGCCCACGCCCACGCGGCCTCCATCTCCCGGAACTCCTCGTCCGGGATGTCCGCCCACGCGCCCGCGAACTCGAGGATGCTCCTCCGCCGTCTCGCGAGCCGCCGGATCACGTCGCTGAAGCTCTCCCCGTCCCTCTTCTCCTTCGAGAGCATCTCGTACACGTCGTCCGCCACGGCGATGTTCCTCGCCATCTCATCCTGTGTATTCATATGCATATGTATATCCTTTGCGCCCTGGATCTCCTTCTCCGTCTCCAAGAGGATCGACAGGATCGCGAGGACGGTCGGGTCCATGTGCGCCGTGTAGCTCGCCGCGCTCGCGTGCTGTCTCGCCTTGCTGAGGATGCGGTCGAACGCCTCCCGGTCCTTCTCCCGTAGCGCGCGGCGATAGTCCATCCAGTCGTTCAGGATCGACTCGAGGTGGAGGCGGTACGTCGGGACCGTGCGGCCCATCCTGGGGACGATCGACCCGGGGCCATATGGCAGAATGCGGGGGAGGGGTCCGCGAAAGTGTCCTCGTCGGTCGGGTTCACCGTCGACTCGATCCTCGCGATCATCGGACCCAGCGGCGCATCTTCCGCAGGGAGGCCTTCTTGTCGTCCGGCGTTCCCTTGAAGATCTCGAGCGTGGTGCGGTCGTCGAAGCCCGCCGCGCGGATCGCCTGGATGTCCCGCCCGATGTCGATCGTCCCCTGGCCGAAGGGCAGATGCTCGTCGCCCGCCTTCCCGTGGCCTCCGTGGTTGTCGCTGGCGTGCACGAGCCCGAGGCGGTCCCCGAGGGCTCCGAGGTACGCGCGTCCGCCGTCGACGCGTTGGTCAAGGTGCGCGTGGCCGACGTCGAGGCAGAACCGGAGCTCCGGGGCGGCCTCGAGGGCAGGCCGGAGCTCCGCGGGGGTCTCGTCCACGTTCTCCAGGTCCACGACGACCCCTCGGTCCGTCGCGGCACGCACGAGGTCCGCGAGCCAGGACGCCTTCGGCCCGGGCGCGACGCGAGGCCCCGCCTTCGCCTCCATGAAGTGCACGGTGAAGATCCGGGTCCCGACAGGCGCGAGCGCGTCGATGAACCCGACGAAGCGAGCGAGATCCGCCTGGTGGAAGCGAGAGGCCGGGAAGTGCGCGGTCTCGAGGGGGAGTGCCTTCGCGAGGGCCTCAGCCTCGGTGCGCAAGGCCTCGGGTGCGGAACGCACGTGGGTGAGGTCGAGCTCCGCGTAGTCAAAGCCGAGTTCGCGCATCTCGTCGATCTGCTTCGCGAAAGGCTCCTTGCTGTACGTCGAACCGCCAACGCGCACGGCGCGTCGATGGGCACGGCCGCTATAAGGGTTCGTCCGCGCCTTCATGTCGGAAACCCGCGATGACTCGATGTGGCCCTCGACTTCCTCGCGGGTGTGGCGGCCGGGGCGGCCGTCGGCCTGTCTCTCGCGGCCCCGCCCGGACCCGTGAATGCGCTCATCGCGTTCCACTCCGTCACGCGGTCCTGGCGATCCGGGTTCCTCGTCGGCTGCGGCGCGATGACCGCGGATGCCGGTTTCCTCGTTCTCTCCGTCGCCGCGCACTCGGCGATCGTCGGGGTGCGCCAGGTCTTCCCCGTGATCGCGATCCTCGGAGCCGTCGTGATGGTCTACTTCGCCTTCCGCGCGACGCGGGCGTGGCGCCGCCTCCCCGCACCTGCCCCGGAAGCCCGGGGGGCCCACGCGACGTCCTATGCGACGGGCCTCACCGTGAACGCGACGAGCCCGTACCCGGTCCTCTGGTGGCTCACCGCGGGTCTCGCCCTGATCGACCAGCTCGGTCCCGCGGTCCTCGTGGGGTTCTTCGCGGGGATCCTCCTATGGATCAGCCTCTTCCCGCTCGCCCTGCGGACCGCCCAGCGTCGCTACGCGCGGACGTACCACGCGGCCCTCGCGTTCTCGATCGCCTCCCTGGGCGCGTTCGCGGCATGGCTCGTGTGGTCCGCCGTCGATGCGATCTGGTAGTCGCACGAACGCCCCCCCTCGAGGACCGAATCCGCCGTCGTTCGTCATTCGAATTCCGTGGGCCCGCGCCGGCGTGCGGACGGCTTGGTGGGGCGCGGCTCGGGGGTTCGATTCTCCCTGCGGCTCTCCGAAAGGTGATATTATATAGAGGCAATGTGCTATCTATGGGTTGCTATGGCGACGACGATTCAACTCGCCCCGAGAACGCGCGACAAGCTCGCTCGTCTCAAGTCGACCCAGAGGGAGACGTACGACGAGGTCCTGAACAAGCTGCTCGCTCTCGTACCGGAGGGGGACGAGGAGGGCCTGTACACACAATCGTTCCGCGTCGGCCTGCTCAGTGCCCGCCTCGACCTCAAGGAAGGTCGCGTGATTGACCACGAACGTGTGAAGAAGCGGCTGGGTCTCTGACGGCGTGGTCGATCCGGTGGACCGAGCGGGCGGTCCGGGATTTGGGCGGGCTCGACCCCCCTGTCGCGCGACGAATCGTTGGCAAGCTCGAGCAGGCAGTCGGGAACCCCGACCGGTACTTCCGTCGTCTTGCGGCCTCCGAAGACTACAAGCTCCGGGTCGGCGACTATCGCCTACTCGCGATCCTGTCTCACGAGACGAAGACAGTTTTCGTCGAGCGCGTCGATCATCGATCGCGCGTGTACGAGCGCGGTCGGTAGCCACCCTCGAATCGTTTTGCGTCCCGGCGGCTATAGCGGCGCCTTGGTAAGGCGCAGGTCTACCAGCCGAGGCGCAGATAGCCCGCGGCCCGGATTTCCCTCGACGTCTCCGCGGTTGTAAGCCCGACGATCCGCGGCACGTCCGTCCCGAAATCGTCCAGTGTCGCCTGGTCCGGGGGCACGGGGCGGTACCACTCGGAGACGTCCGCGTCGGAGCGGGTGATGAGCACGCCCCCGCGGCC
>MGVZ01000003.1 GCA_001800745.1 Euryarchaeota archaeon RBG_16_67_27 | reverse complement strand
CCGCCTCACCTCGGCGACCGCACCCGGTCGCTCCATCCCCACCTCGCGGACGAGCATGTCGACGGCCTCGTCGAACGTCATGCGGCCGCAGTGGAGGTCGATGTCGATCACGATCCGACAGGCGCGCCAGATCTGGTCGAGGATCTGGACGAGCTTCGTCGACGGATCCGCGCTGAACCCCGCCTCCTTCATCATGTCCTCGCAGTAGTGCGCCCAGCCCTCGATCGTCTCGATCGCGGACGAGAGCGCGCGGGCCTTCGACGGGTTCAGGTTCGCGCACGTGAGCTGGAGGTGGTGGCCCGGGTACCCCTCGTGGACCGCGGTGTTCCTCACGCCGGGATAGGAGAACTCCCGGAGCATCTCCGGCTTGTCCTCGACGGGAGTGACCATGTAGAACCCTTGCTGCTTCGCGTCGTATCGGGCGGGCGAGCTGTACGCGGCGAACGGAATCACGTGGCGGAGGAACGAGGGTGTCTCGATCACGCAAAGTTCCTCGTTCGGAGGGATCGTCGCGAGGCCGTTCGCCAGGATGAACCGCTTCCCGTCCTCCATCGTCTTCGCGGTGTACGCGAGCGCCTCGGGGAACGCGGAGGGATGGTCCCCCTTGACGATCGCCTTCGCCTCCTCAACGCTCGCGCCCGCCTTCACCTCGTGCGCGACGCGCGCGAGCTCGCGCTTGCTGCTCCGGAGGTATCGCGTCCCGACCGCGCGGATTGCCTCGACGGTGATTCCGAGCTCCCGGATCCGGACGAGCTTCCGGAACTTCGTCGCGCCGATCCCGACGCGGTCCGCCGACCGCGGCAGGATGTCGGTCTCGAGCCAGCGGACCTGGGCCGCGAACGCCTCCGTCGCCTTCGCCACGGCCTCCGCGAGCCGAGAGCGATCCGCGGACGGCAAGGCGCCATCGCCCGCGGCCTGAATGACGCGGAAGAAGCCGGGGAGCCGCGTCGCCGACTCGCTCGCGATCTCGGACCAGAGCCGGACCGGGGTGCGCATCCGGGTACGCATGTCGAGCACGAATCGTGGCGTCGCCTCGAGGCGCGCGGTGATGCCCTCCATCCGTTTCGGGAGGGGCGCGAAGTCGCGCATGAACAGGGGAAAGAGCGCGGCGCCGACCGAGTCCGCAGCCTGGGGCATGGACTCCCAGATCCCGAGCTCCTCGATCTCGAACGCGGCCATCCGGAGGACGTTCCGCAACGCGTCGCGATCGATCCGCTTCCCGGGGGACAGCGCCTTGCGGTCGATCCCCCCGAGCCGCTCGAGCGCTTCCCGCGCCTTCGCGAGCTCCCGGAGCTGCGCGTCCCGACGGCCGTCGGGGAGGAGGTGATCGAACTCGTGGATCCCCATCGACGTCGCGAAGAGCGGGTTCTCGTGGACGTACCAGTCGAATATCTCCTCGGAGAGGCGGTCGAGATCGGCATCGCTCATGCAAGCGGGGAACGCGCGGCCCAAGAAAACGGTATCGTCAGATCGGGATCCGACGGCCGCTCTTGTCCCGCCGGAACTTCCCGAAGTCCTCGGACGCGGCGAGGACCTCGCCGTCGAACACGGGGCCGTCGAGGCACACGAGCTTGTCGTCGAACGCACACGCGTCGCAGATCCCGATCCCGCACTTCATGTAGCGCTCCAGGGACGCCTGGACCTTGATCCCGCGCTTGAGCGCCATGTCGACGACGCCCCGGAGCATCCGCTCGGGCCCGCACGTGATCACCTGGTCGAAGCGGTGCTTCTCGAGGAGCTTCTCCGCGAGCGCGGGCACGAAGCCGCGGAACCCGCGCGTCCCGTCGTCCGTCGCGATGTGGACTTCCCCCGACGCCCCGGCGCGGTCCGCGAAGAGGAGCTCCTCCGCGGTCTTCGCGCCGAGCGCCGTCGTGACCCGCGCCCCCTGCTGCGCGAACCCCTCGATCGCCGCGATCAGGCTCGCCACCCCCGTGCCTCCCGCGACGGCGAGGACCGTCTCCCCCTGGAGGCGGAACGTGTTTCCGTACGGCCCGCGCACGCCGATCCGGTCCCCGAGGTTGAACGACGCGAGCGCCTTCGTCGCGTCCCCGTACGCGTGCACGGTGATCCCCTTCACCGGACCGAGGTACGAGAGGGCCATCGGGAGCTCGTCGAAGCGCGGGATCCAGACCATCACGAACTGGCCCGCCTGCCCGCCGAAGTCCGCCCGGAAGCGGTACGTCGTCGTGTGGTGGGACTCCCGGACCTTGTCGAGGATCGGGACGACGTGCATCCTACTCATGCGCCGCCCCCACGGCGTCCTTCACGGAGGGGAGACCGATCTCCCCGAGGACGGAGGCGACCTCCTTCGTGACGGCTGCGAAGACGCCGATCCCGTGCGTCGCGATGGCCGTCCCGATCTGGACCGCGGTCGCGCCCGCCATGAGATACTCGAGCGCGTCCCGGCCCGTGCTCACGCCGCCGACGCCGATCACGGGGATGTCCACGGCCTCGTAGATGTCGTACACCGCCCGCACGCCGATCGGCTTGATCGCGGGCCCGCTGAGACCGCCGAACTTGTTCGCGAGGATCGGCATCGCGAGCTCGGGGGAGATCGCCATCGCCTTGACCGTGTTGATCGCGACGATCCCGTCGGCACCGGCCTTCTCCGCCGCGACCGCGAACGGCGCGATGCTCGCGACGTTCGGGGACAGCTTCGGGAACACGGGCACGTCGACCGCGTCCTTCACCGCGCGCGTGATCTCCGCGACCGCCTCCTCGCTCTGCGCGATCTCCGTGCCGAGGCCTTTCGCGTGCGGGCAGGAGAGGTTCAGCTCGACCGCGGCGACGCCGAAGTCGGCCATCCGCGCGGCGACCTGCGCGAACTCCGCCGCGTCCTTCGCGTACACGGACCCGATGACGACCGCCTGGCCGGCGAGAGCCTTCTTCACCTCGTCCCCGAAGTCCTCGATGCCCGGGTTCGGCAGGCCGACCGCGTTGAGCAGGCCGCCCTCGATCTCCACGATCGTCGGGTTCGGATACCCTTCCCGTGGCTCCGGCCCGATGCTTTTCGTCACGACGGCGCCCGCGCCCGCCTCGAACACCCGGAGGAGGGAGCCGCCCGTCTCGTCGAGGATCCCCGAGGCGAGCATCGTCGGGTTCCGCAACCGGATCCCGGCGACCTCCGTCCTCAGGTCGACCATCGGGGCGCGGGAAGCGGCGGACGGGCTTATGGCTTTGGGTGTTCCGGGCCGCGGCCCGTAGCGACGCGGACCCTCCAGCAAGGTTTATCCGAGTTCGTCCGCATCGGAACGCCGCATGCGGGTCGGGGAGCTCGGGCTCGACGCGCGGATCGTCGACATCCTCAAGGCGCAGGCGATCGAGGAGCTGTACCCTCCGCAGGCCGACGCGATCGGTCCGGCGCTCCTTGGCGAGAGCCTCGTCCTCGCGATCCCGACCGCGAGCGGGAAGTCCCTCGTCGCGTACCTCGCGATCCTTGCGTCCGTCCTCCGCGGAGGCAAGGCGCTGTACATCGTCCCGCTCCGCGCCCTCGCCTCGGAGAAGTTCGAGGACCTCAAGGCATTCGAGTCGCTCGGAGTGAAGGTCGGCGTGACGATGGGCGACTACGACTCCGCGGATCCGACCCTCGAGAAGTTCGACGTGATCGTCGCGACGTCGGAGAGGGCTGATTCCCTCCTGCGTCACCGCTCCCACTGGCTCCAGCAGCTCACCGTCGTCGTCGCGGATGAGATCCATTTGATCAACGACGGCGATCGTGGACCGACCCTGGAGGTCACCCTCGCGAAACTCCGCCAGGTGAATCCACGCGCGCAGGTGATCGCCCTGAGCGCGACGATCAAGAATTCTGAGGAGCTCGCGCGGTGGCTCGAGGCGGAGCACGTGAAGAGCGAGTGGCGGCCCGTGCCCCTGAAGGAGGGCGTCTACTTCGACGGGGCTGTGCACTTCGTGGACGGGTCAATCCAGGAGGTGAAGGTTGCCGAGGACGACATCTCAGGCCTAGTGACGGACATCATGGCCTCCGGGGGCCAGGCCCTCGTCTTCGTGAACACGCGGCGATCCACGGAGGGCCTGGCGAAGGCTCTCGCGAAGCACGTGAAGGCGAAGCTCGAGGCCAGGGATCTCGAACATCTGAAGGAAATCGCGGAGCGACTCATCCGGGGCCAGGACGAGGCGACCTCCATGGCCGCGCGCCTCGGGAAGTGCATCGAGGGCGGCGTCGCGTTCCACAACGCCGGCCTGACGAACGACCAGCGGTCCCTCGTCGAGAAGGAGTTCAGGCGGAATCGCATCCGGTGCATCGTCGCGACCCCGACCCTCAGTATGGGTCTGAACCTCCCAGCCCGCCGCGTGATCGTGCGCGACCTCAACCGTTTCGACGTCAACCTGGGCCTCAGGCCGATCCCTGTCCTCGAAGTCAAGCAGATGGCGGGCCGTGCCGGGAGGCCCCGCTACGACCCCTACGGCGAGGCGATCCTCTTCGCAAAGGACCTCGACGACGTCGACGAGCTCTTCGACACGTACTTCCGGAGCGAGCCCGAGGCGATCGAGTCGAAGCTCGGCTCCGAACCGGCCCTCCGGATGCACGTCCTCGCGAACGTGGCGACGAACCATACAAACACGGAAGAGGACCTCTTCGCATTCTTCAACCGGACCTTCTTCGCCTTCCAGGGGGACGTCCACGCGATTCGCGGGAAGATCCTCGAGGTCCTCGATTTCCTGCAGAACGAGGAGTTCATCACCCGCCAGGACGGCACCCTCAGGGCGACGTTCTTCGGGAAGCGCACGAGCGACCTCTACCTCGATCCGCTCAGCGCGGTGAAGATGCGAGACGCCCTGCTCGACAAGAGGGACGTGCCCTTCTATCATCTCTGGGCGATCTGCTCGGCCCCGGACATGCCGAAGCTCTACCTCCGCCGCGGGGACTACGCGTGGGTCGAGCAGAAAATCGAGCAGGAGGACCTCACGTTCCCTGTGGACGACTACGACTTCTTCCTTGCGGAGGTCAAGACGGCGACGCTCCTCGACGACTGGATGACCGAGCGGACGGAGGACGAGGTCACGAAGAAGTTCGGGGTCGGGCCCGGGGACATCCGTCGGATGACGGACCAGGCGGAGTGGCTCCTGTACTCGATGGCGGAGCTCGGGAAGATCTTCAACAAGAAGAAGGTCCGCGATCTGACCCGCCTCACGATCCGCGTGCAGTACGGGGTGAAGGAGGAGCTGCTCGAGCTCGTGTCCCTGAGGGGCA
>MGVZ01000002.1 GCA_001800745.1 Euryarchaeota archaeon RBG_16_67_27 | reverse complement strand
GTCAAGGAGCTGAAGAACTGGGGGTGCGTGATCAACAGCGCCTGGTACGACCTGAACGTGCCGATCACGGAGGCCGCGATCAAAGCGGGGATCCACTACGTCGACCTCGGCGGCCTGTACCACCAGACGATCCGGCAGCTGAAGCTCGACAAGGCCGCGAAGGACGCGGGCGTGCATTGCATCCTCGGCACCGGCTCGACGCCCGGCACAATGAACGTCATGGGGATCCACGGCGCGAACAAGCTCGACCGTGTGCAGAAAGTCATGCTCCGGAGCAGCGGGGCCGTCGTGTCCGGGGGCGAGCCGGACAAGTTCGTGCCGCCGTACGCGATCCGCACGATCTTCGACGAGTTCACGATGGACGCGCCGATCCTCCGGGACGGGAAGATCAAGTTCGTCCCCGCCCTGACGGGGCTCGAGCGCTCCGAGTTCCAGCCCCCCGTCGGCGTCGTCGAGGGCTACTACACGATCCATTCCGAGCTCGTGACGATGCCCAAGACGGTGGGGAAGGGCGTCCAAGAGATGGACTTCATCGTGGCCTTCCCGCCGCCGTTCACGCAGACGATTGCGACCCTCGCGCGCCTCGGCCTCGCGAGTCGCCAGGAGACGAAGGTCGAGGGCCAGAAGGTCCGTCCGTATGACGTGACCTCGACGGTCGTCGACGACCTGCCCAAGCCGAAGGAGCCCGAGCTCGACGTCGACATCCAGCGATGCGTGGTGATCGGAGAGAAGCACGGGAACCCGGTGACCCTGCGCTACGAGGCGGTCACCTGGCCGCACAAGCGCTGGAACGTCGGTGGCGGGACCGTGGACACGGGCGTTCCCCCGTCGATCGCCGCACAGTGGACTCTCAAGGGGAAGATTAAGGTCAAGGGGACGATCCCGCCGGAGATCGCATTCGAGCCGCTGCCGTACTTCAAGGACCTGAACAGCCAGGGCCGCGGAATCCGCGTCTTCGAATACGCGGAGGAAACGAAAGCATTGAACTAGGGGAACTTCGAGGCGAGAGGCGTGCCGGAGAAAGGCAGTCGCGAGGACGACCGCATCAAGGAGCGAGACGAGTACATCCCGAAGAGCGTGAAGATGGGAACGCCGGTCTTCGCGGAGAGCGCGAAGGGCCACAAGATCCGCGACGTCGACGGGAAGGAGTACACGGACTTCACGGGCGGGATCGGCGTGCTGAACACGGGACATCTCCCCGACGCGGTGACGAACGCGATTCGCGCGCAGCTCGACAAGTATCTCCACCTGTGTTTCATGGTCGTGAACTACGCGCCGTATGTCGAGCTCGCGAAGCGACTCCGTCCGATTCTTCCGTTCGACCGCGGCAAGACCGCGTTCTTCAACAGCGGCGCGGAGGCCGTGGAGAACGCGGTGAAGATCAGCCGGGCGGTCACGCGCCGCCCTAACGTGATCAGCTTCCACAACTCGTTCCACGGCCGCACCTTGCTGACCCTGACGATGACGGGGAAGTACGCGCCGTACAAGATCAACTTCGAACCGTTCGTGCCCCACGTCTACCAAGCGCCGTTCGCGTACTGCTACCGCTGTCCGCTGCGTCTCTCGTATCCGGAGTGCGGCGTCGCCTGCCTCGAGGCAATCGAGGATCTATTTCACGCGGAGTCCCCCGCGGACAAGACCGCGTGCATCGTGATGGAGCCCGTCCAGGGCGAGGGCGGCTTCGTCGTCCCTCCGAAGGAGTGGGTCCAGGGCCTTCGCCGAATCTGCTCGGGGCAGGGGATCCTCCTCGTCGACGACGAGGTCCAGGCAGGGTTCGGTCGCACGGGGACATGGTTCGCGATCGAGCACTTCGGCGTGAAGCCGGACCTGATTACGTCCGCGAAGGCCCTCGGCGCCGGCCTCCCGCTGAGCGCGGTGTCCGGATCCGCGGAGATCATGGACGTCCCCGCGCCTGGCTCGATTGGCGGCACGTACGGCGGGAACCCGCTCGCATGCGCCGCGGCGATCGCGAACCTCGATCTCATCCGCGAGGCGATGCCGAACGCGGCGAAACTGGGGGACGCGATCGAGAAGCGGTTCCGGGAGATGGCGGAGCACCACGCCCTCATCGGAGACGTCCGCGGCCTCGGCGCGATGCAGGCGATCGAGCTCGTGAAGGATCGAAAGACGAAGGCGCCCGCGAAGGACGAGACGGCGGCGGTGATTAAGGAAGCCCGGGATCGGGGCGCGCTGATCCTCAGTGCCGGCTGGCACAACAACGTCGTCCGGCTGCTTCCGCCGCTCAACATGCCTATCGACGCGGTCGAAGAGGGCCTGGACATCCTGGACGCATCGATCGCCGCGGTCGAGAAGAAGTGAGCGTCAGAAGCGGAACAGGGTCCCGCCCTTCTGGACCCTCGTCGCGAGCACGGTGAACACAATCGCGATTCCGAGAATCAGGGTCGACGCCGCGTTGAGCTCCGGAGACGGGATCTTCTTGTACAGCGTGCTCCACATGACGACGGGCAGGGTCTCGACTCCCTGCCCCTTGAGAAAGAGGGTGACGATGAGCTCGTCGAAGGAGAACGTGAAGGCGAGGAGAGCCGCGGAGACGATCCCCGGCTTGATGATCGGCAGGGTCACATGGAAGAACGTCGTGAACTCGTTCGCCCCGAGATTCATCGCGGCCTCTTCCAGGGAGCGATCGAACTCCCTGAGACTGACCATCAAGACCACGATTACGATCGGGATGCAGAACGTCACGTGGCCGACAATAATCGAGAAGTACCCGGTCTCCCACCACACACGACCGTACGGCCAGAGGTACAGGTCATTCAGGAACGTGATGAACACCAGGATGGAGAGGCCCATGACGATGCTCGGGATCACGAGCCCGGTGTACAGCATGACGTTCAGGTACTGCTTCGAAGCGAACCGGTAACGGACGAGGGCGAGCGCCGCGGGAGTGCCAAGCGCGAGGGACGCACCCACGACCGCGAGGCCGATAAGGAAACTGTTCAGAAGCGCATCGATCATCGCGTCGTCGTTGAACAGCGCCCTCAGGGTCGTCGGTCCCCCAGCGGGTTTCACATACCACTGAAGGGAGAACCCTCCCCAGCTGATGATGTTCGGCGACGCGTTGAACGAGAAGATGACGACCTGGGCGAGGGGCACGTAGAACGTGAGGAGCACGAGGGTCGTGACACCCGCGAGGATCTTTCGGCCGTGCCGCTGCGCGAGTCGGTCGAGGAATCGCTCGAGGGGCCCCCGCGCGGCATGAATCGTCCACTTCACCTTCCCGCTCGTCGGTTCGACCTCCCTTCGGCGTCGTGCGAGGCGGCTCGCCGCGGCGGCGAGGATCTCGGTCAGCGTTCCCGTACGTCGGAACTCCCCTTCCGCCTCTCCTGCGAACTTCGTGTAGACAAAGAGGACCGCGACCGTGGCCGCGAGCACGACGACGGACGCCGCCGCCCCGATCGGCAGGTTTCCGAGCTCGAGGAAACTCAGGTAAATGTAGTTCCCGATCAGGCGACCCTCCTGGCCCGCAAGGAGCTGCGGCTCGACGAAGGATCCGAACGCGGTGATGAACACGAGAATCGATCCGGTGACCGCCCCGGGGAGGCTCAGCGGCCAGGTGACATGCCAGAACGCCTTCCAGTTGCCTGCGCCGAGGTCGTATGCGGCTTCGAGGAGCTCCTTGTCGATCCGGAGGAGTGAGGTGAAGAGCGGGAGGATCATGAACGGCAACCAGATCCAGATGAGGACGAGGGGGACGATGTTCGCGGTCCCGAACCCGAAGTTCGCGAACAACCAGTCCGCGAAGCCCGCCAGGCCGATCGCGTTGAACGCCTGTCCGATGTAGCCCTCCCGCGTGACCCACGGGTAGAGCGCGTACACCTGGACGACGAAGCTGATCCAGAACGGGATGATGATCAGAGAGAGCACGAGCCCCCGGTTCTTCTCGGAGATGACGCGCGCGAGGTAGTACGCGACCGGGTACCCCGCGGCGAGGGATCCGAGGGCCGTGATCGCGGACACGATGATCGTCCAGGCCGTGAGGGGCAGGACGGGCGACGCGGGGTTCAGGGCGAACAGGTAGTTGTCCCACGTGAGCTCGCTATACGAGATTGACAGGGTCGTCGGGCTGATCGTCGCGAAGCCGAAGATCAGCACGATCACCATCGGCAGGAGGAGGAACAGGAGGAACCAGATTGAGCTCGGCAGGGAGAGGAGCGTCCCCTTCAGCGCGCCCTTCCCGAATGTGCTGATGCTGATCCAACGAGCGAGCCGTCCGATCGGGGATGGCGCCTGCCGCGACGGCCCCGCGGACCCGCGCCCGGAAGGCCTCCGCGCGCGTGCAAGGGTCATCCGTCACACCGTCGCGAGGTCGAACCAGAGCGGGTTGTAGAGCTTCAGCATGGTGTCCAAGCCGACATCCTGCGAGAAATCGCAGATCCGGAAGTCCTCGGGGGCGAGAAGGTTCGGGTACAGCCTCGGGTCCTCGCGCATGTCGTATCCGTTCGCGAACGGCTGGAGGCTCTCGAAGCACGGTCGGTTCGGGGTCGAGTACAGGTTCCAGTTTGTGAGGAGGACGTTCTGCGCGGTGTCATGGATGAAGTTGATGAACTCGTGGGCGAGCCAGAGGTTCCTCGACTTGCTGTGGATCGCGACGCAATCGACCCACCACGTCGATCCCTGGGGCGGGATGATGTAGTCGACGTTCTGCTCGATCCCCTGATCCGGCCGGATCGCGTACATCATGTCGCCGGACCACGCTTGGTTCACGTACGCGCTCTGCGTGATCAGGGACGTCGACTGGTCCGTGCTGTTGTATCCGAAGAGGAGCGGCTTCTGTCGGAACAGCCACTCGCCCGCGCTCCGGATCTTCTGGGGGTCCTCCTCGTTCGTCGTCCACTGCGGACCGCTCGGAGGGAAGAGCCCCGTCGGCGTCAGCCCCTGTCCCTTCTGCCATTCCCACCCCGCTTTCTTCAGGCCCGCCCCGATCACGTCGCGCATGTCGTCGAGCATCCGCATCTTCTTTCGGAGGTCGAGCGTCGGATACCCGGGCGCCCGCGGCGTGTACGACGGCGACCACAGGAGGTCGTACCCGAGCTCCTTCGCCTCGTCCTTCGGAATCCGATCCGTCCGGAAGCCGATCCCCGTCGTCCCCCAGAAGTACGGCGCGGAGACCCACTGCCACCCGAAGTCCGCCGTGGGCCGACGGTCGTACGGATTGCCCGCGGGCTTGTTGACGAGGTCCTCGAACATGTTCGAGAACGAGGGCCCGCCGACGTTCGGGAGCCAGTCCGGGTTGAGCGTGTAGATCATGTTCGCCTTCTTCATCAGGTCGACAAGGTAATTCGACGGGCCGATCACGTCGTATCGCCGCCGTCCGAGGGTGAGGAGATGGAACAGCTCCTCGTTGCTCGTGTAGACGTCCCACTGGATTTCGATCCGGTGCCCGTACCGCGAGAGGATGTAGTCCTCGAAGGACACGATGAACTCGCCGGGCCAGTAGTCGTACCACTGCGCCACCTTGAGGACGTAGGGCGTGGGTCCGCTCGGGGCCCGCGGCACGCGGCTGTAATCCACGACCCCGGGCTCGACCTCCCAGGCCGGCGGGGGCTCCGTGGGCCCCTTCACGACACCCAACGCAGAGAGGATGCCCATCCCCGCGACGGCGCTCGTGACCCCTGCGGCCGCTCCCCACTTCAGGAACGCCCGCCGCGACAACGCGTGCGCTCGGTCGGGCACCCACGCACCCTCCCCGGTGACCTCCGACTCGAGGCGAGCCGTGGGTTCGAAACGTCTCCGACGCTATATAACGGTTCTTCGGCCGGCGCGTCCTAGGCCAAGTTCATGTTGATGAGCTTGACCTCGGTCATCTCCTGGATTGCGTAGCGCACGCCTTCCCGGCCGAGGCCGGAGAGCTTGACTCCGCCGAACGGCATGTTGTCGAACCGGACGGTCGTCGGGTCGTTGATCATCACGCCGCCGGCCTTGAGCTCGCGGGCGATTTTGAGCGCGCGGCGGAGGTCTCGTGAGTACACGGACGACTGGAGACCGTACACGGACGAGTTCGCGATCCGGATCGCCTCCTCGTCGCTCTCGATCGCCTGGATCGGCCCGAGGGGTCCGAACGGCTCGTCCTGCATGATCCGCATGTCGCTCGTGACGTCCGAGAGGACCGTCGGCTGGTAGAAGTATCCCTTCCCCGGGAGCCGGTCGCCGCCGACTCGGACCTTCGCGCCCGCGTCCTTCGCCTCGACGACGAGGGCGTGGATGTGCACGCGGGACTCGTCGCTGATCACCGGGCCGATGTCCGTGTCCTCCGCCATGGGATCCGCGACCTTGAACTTCGAGACGCGGTCCGCGAGCATCGTCGCGAACTTGTCCGAGATCGAGTCGGAGGCGAGGATCCGCTTCGACGCGATGCAGACCTGCCCCGCGAGGCCGAACGTTGCGCGGGAGACGGCCTCGACCGCTCGTGGGAGGTCCGCGTCGTCGAGCACGATCACCGGGTCCATCCCGCCCATCTCCAGGATGAGCCGCTTCGCGCGCTTGCCGCCGAGGGAGGCGATTTGCGTGCCGACCTGGGTCGAGCCCGTGAACGTGATGAGGTCCGTGTACGGGCTCTCGACGAGGGCGTTCCCCACGGACCGCCCGGGGCCCGTGATCACCTGGATCGCCTCCTTTGGGCAGCCCGCCTCGAGAAGGATCTCCGTGAGCCGGATCGCGACGAGAGGGGTCTCGCTTGTCGGCTTCGCGATGACCGCGTTCCCTGCGGCGAGCGCGGGAGCGACCTTGTGGCAGAGGAGATTCAGCGGGAAGTTGAACGGGGAGATGCAGACGACGACCCCGATCGGTTCGCGCATGCTGAACACGATCCGGTTCTCGTTGCCGGGAGGCAGCGGGTACGCGTCCGGCTGGTACACCTCGCCGTAGATCCGCTTCGCCTCCTCCGCGGCGAACGTGAACGTGAGGACGGCGCGGCGTGCCTCCGTTCGCGAATCCCGGATCGGCTTGCCCGCTTCGAGGGCGATAATCCTCGCGATCTCCTCGTTGTGCTCCTCGAGGAGCTTCGCGGTCTTCGAGAGGAACACGTACCGCTCCCAAGCAGAGATCCGGTTCACCTTCGCTTTGGCGTCGTACGCGGCGTCCGCCGCCGCCTTCGCGTCCGCCTCCGTCCCCTTCGGGACCGTCGCGACGACGTCCTCCGTCGCGGGGTTCACCACGGAAATCGTCTCGCCGCTCGAGGCGTCCTTCCATTCCCCTGCGATGAACATCTTGCGGGCGGTCGGCTCCGACGTCATGGGTATCCCGGCCTCGTGCGTCCGAGGCAAGGAGGGCTCGTGCCAAGTAGCTTTCGTCTTTACCCGCTCCCGCCGGCGGGCCCGTCGTTATCACGTCCCGGAACGGATCGGGGCCGCAACGCAAGCGTTAATGCGAACGTCCGAGGTTCCCGGGGCGGGGGCCACGGTCCATTCGGGTGTGGGCAGCGACGGTAGCCATCGGCCTCCTCGCCTCGTTCTCCCTCCTTGCGATGACGGCCACCGGGGATCCGCCGTACTCGGCTTCGCTCCCCGTCCACCCCGGCTCGATTGCGAACCAGACGGCGCCGGTCGCGGCGTCCACGTCCGAGGGCTCCGTCATCGTCGCATACCTGGACGACGCGCCGGGTTCCCGTCTCGTGCATGTCGTGCGATCCGATGCGACGGGCCTCGGATTCACTCCGCCCGTCCGCGTCGACAGGAGCCTCCGCGTGCCCGCGAACCAGCAATCGCCCGCCCTCGTTCCCGACACGCAGGGACGACTGCTCCTCGTGTGGTCCGACGACCGGGTCGGGAGCGGCGACGTGGACGTGTACCTCGCCGCGTCGACGGACCGCGGGTCCACGTGGACCCTTCCCATGCGCGCGGACGACGGCCCTGCAGGGACCCGTGCGACGCGACCGACCGTGGCGGCGTATGCGGGGCGCGTGTGGGTCGCCTGGCAGGATACTCGGGGCGGGCCGGACCGCATCCGGTTCGCGACGGCCCTGTGGCCGGACTTGCGGTTCTCCCCGTCGAAGGCCGTGAGCGACGGCCTTCCCGCTTCGACCGCGCAGTCGGGTCCGCGGCTCGCCGTGGACGGCGCGGGCCTCCTGTTCCTCGGGTTCCATGACGACCGGACCGGGGACGCGAACACGTACCTCCTCCGCTCCTCGGACGACGGCTCCACGTTCACGGGACCCGTCCGGATCGACGACACGGGGTCCGCGATGACCGCGCAAGGGCTCCCCTCGATCGCCGTGGACGGCGCGGGGCGGGTGTTCGCTGCCTGGCAGGACCGTCGGAACGGGGACGAGGATATCTACGCCTCCGTGTCCTCGGATCGCGGCCTCACGTTCGCGAGGAGCGTCCGGGTCGACGGCGCCCGTTCGGGCACATCCCAGGTGAATCCCCAGATAGCCGTCGGCCAGGAGGGCTTCGCCTACCTTGGATGGCAGGACGATCGGACCGGGTCCTGGGACATCTGGGCCACGGCCTCCTTCGACGGGGGACGCACGTTCTCAACCGCCGCGAAGGCGGATGACGGATCGGACACGGCGACGAATCCGACCTGGCAGACGTTCCCTGCGGTCGCCGTCCTTCGCGCGGGCGCGCCGCTTGTCACCTGGCAGGACGACCGGACATACAACCCGGACGTCCGCGCCGCGGTCGGCGGACTCGCCCCTCCGCCGTCCGTCTTTGTTCGAATCGCGGACAACCCGCTCCGGGCTCTGCCCGGAAGCGTCGCCGTTGCGTCAATCTCCGTGGCCGCGGCCACCGCTCCCGTTCCCGGCGCGACCGTCCGCATCGTCCTCGAGACGGGCCAGACCTTCACCGGAGTGGACGAGGGAGGCGGGTCGTATGCGGTGTCGATCCCGACACCGGCGAGCTCGGTGCCCTTGCGCATCGCTGGGGAGGTCCAAGTATCCAAGGCCGGCTACGTCGGATCGACCCAGCGGTTCCGACTCATTGTCGAGGCCGCGGCGCTCGACGTCGTCGTGTCCGCGGACCCGGGCCGCGTGTCCGCGGGGACCTCGGCCGGCATCATCGCCCGCGTGACCCGCGCAGGCGTCGCCGTCGCGGGCGCGGCGGTCGCGCTATCGGCCTCCGCGGGCATCCTGACGCCGTCTTCGGGTTCGACGGATTCCGACGGGAACTTCCGCGCCCAGCTGTCCACGTCGGGGATCGGTACGCAGACGTCCGTCCAGATCTCCGCGTCCGCGCGCGGCGTCGACGGCGGAATGGGATCCGGATCCGCGTCCCTGGAGGTCGTCATCCCCGACGGCACGGTCCTCCAGATCGCGTTCGATCGGCTCTCCTATGCGACCCACGGGTGGGAGCCCATCCCGATCGGATTCCGTGTCGAGGTCCGGGGGGCGCTCATCGCCGGGGCGGTCGTCCGCACGTGGCTCCGGGGCACGGGGTGGCTGTCCGTCTTGACGGACGCAGGGAACGGGACCTACGTCGTGTACCTCACGGCACCGGAGAGCACCACGACGACACGCGCGGACGTCTACCTCGATGTCGCCGCGGAAGGATATCTGCCGGCAGCGGCGATTGCCTCGGTCACGATCCTTGAAGGAACCGTGTCCACCGCGCTTCCCGTCGTCGGCATCGAAGCACCGCTGCCCCGCCAGTACGTCGACGACCTGGAGACCGTCGTCGGGCTTGCGAGGTCCACGTCGCGTCCGCTCGAGCTCGTGGAGGTACGGGTGGACGGCGGTCCCTGGCTCAACGTCCGCGGCCTGTATCGATGGCTCATCCCGTACGACTTCGCTGCAACGCCCCCCGGGATCCACGTGATCTACGCCCGGTCCTTCGACGGGGTCGCGTATTCGCCGATTGCGTACGTCGTCGTCCGGATCGCCCCGTGAAGCCCGTCGGTTATCATCGGGGAGAATATCGAAACATACAAATCGCATGAGCACGGTATGAGTGCGGAATCGCGCCCGAACGTGTGGGTGATGGGCGCACGTGGGGAGAGGATCTCGTGGCAAGTAGGACGCTAGTCGTCATTCTCGTCATCATGCTAGTGCTTGGGGGCACGCTCGCATTCGTGAGCGGCGCCCAGGGGGCCGACCGCACGTGGACGGTCTCGCGCACCCCGAAGGGCGGTCCGCGGGCGGACGCGGTGTTCGACCGGATCACGCCGTCGCAGCCCGGCATGTGGTACGTCCGAATGCAAAACCATGAGCTCGCGAGCGTCGGCGTCGACGTGTTCCAGGTGGACGCCGGGGTCGACGCGATCATCTTCACACAACGGGTCTACTTCGACGGCATCAGGGACCGGGTGAACTACTCGAGCAAGGTCCCGATGCAGGCGGGCATCACGTACAAGTTCGGTTTCACTCCGATCGGCAGGATCGGCGGGTCCGCGACGATCACGGAGATGTTCGAGACGAACGCGCCCCCGGTCGCCTCCTTCTCCCATTCCCCGACGAACCCCCGCGCCTACGAGGTCGTGACGTTCGACGCGTCCGCGTCCTACGACCCTGACGGCTCGATCGCCTCCTTTGCCTGGGACTTCGGGGACGGCAGTACCGACGCGGGCGTCACCGCGTCGCATGCGTACGCCGCCTCAGGCGACTACACCGTCATTTTGACGGTCCTGGACAACGCGGGCGCATGGTCGTCCACGACGGGCAGCGTTCACGTCGAACCCGCGGTGAACACGCCCCCGAAGGCGGCGTTCTCCTATTCCCCCTCGCTGCCCCTCGAGGGCCAAGCGGTCGCGTTCGACGGATCCGCGTCGACGGACGACGGCTCGATCGTC
>MGVZ01000001.1:848-5282 GCA_001800745.1 Euryarchaeota archaeon RBG_16_67_27 | reverse complement strand
AACCTGTCCCCGGACAAGGCCCAGGTGATCCGCGAGGCGTACCGCGTCCTCCGACCCGGGGGCCGGATCGTGCTGTCCGACGTCGTGACCGATGGCGAGCTCCCCGAGGCCGTTCGTAAGGATCCGCGCGCCTGGGCTGGGTGCGTCGCCGGCGCGGTGTCCGAGGCCGCGTATCGCTCGCTCCTCGTGGACGCGGGGTTCCGCGAGATCGAGACGCTCGGCGGCCGCGCGTGGGTCCAGGGGCTCCGGTCCACGGTCCTCGTCGCGCGGAAGCCCTCTCGGCCTGCGTGAGGGAACGCCGACAACAGCCTCATATAGGGCTGAGGCGTCCGCAGCCCCCACCGGGAGGAACTCTATGGCCTCCGACGTCACGTCCCCGCCGACCCCACCCTTGGACGCGACCCCATCAAACGCCTCGAATTCGAAGCCCGACGACCGGATCGTCGTCGCGCGGAAGCTGGTGAAGGTGTACGATGGCGGCGGCCTCGAGGTGCGCGCCCTCCGCGGGGTGAACCTCGACGTCCGCCGGGGGGAGATGGTCGCGATCATGGGCCCCTCGGGCTGCGGCAAGACGACCCTTCTGAACTGCCTCTCCGGGATCGACGAGTTCACGTCCGGGGAGGTCTGGATTGCGGGCCGCCGGTTGTCCCGCCTCAACGACAACGAGAAGACGGACTTCCGCGCGCTGAAGATGGGCTTCATCTTCCAGAACTACAACCTCCTGCCCGTCCTCCGGGCCGTGGAGAACGTCGAGCTCCCGCTGCTCGTCCGAGGGGACGACCCGAAGACCTCCCGCACGAAGGCGCTCGACGCCCTTGGCGCCGTCGGGCTCGAGAGGGAGGCGCTGAAGAAGCCCGCAGAGCTCAGCGGCGGACAGCAGCAACGCATCGCCGTCGCGCGCGCCCTCGTGAACGAGCCGGACATCGTGTTCGCCGACGAGCCGACCGGGAACCTGGACACGGAGACGACGAAGGAGGTCATCGACCTCATGAAGAAGCTCCACAGGGACAAAGGGCTGACCTTCGTCATGGTCACCCACGACGGATCCGTGGGGAACTCGACGCAGCGGGTCGTGCTCATGCGGAACGGGCTGATCCTGAAGTCCTTCCGCCCGACGGGCGTGTGAGGTGGCCTCGTGGAGGCCGCGCTCGTCCTCTTGGCCATCGTCGCGGTCGTGTGCCTCGGCGTCCTCGCGTGGTCCGGCCGGAAGCGGTTCCCCCTGCGGATCGGGGCGGGGAACTTCTTCCGGCGGAAGACCCAGGTGGCGATCGTCGTCGCGGGCCTCCTCATCGGCACGGCGATCATCTCGTCCTCGTACGTGATCCAGTCGACGTTCGACTACACGATCCGCAGCGCGGTATTCCGCGCGCTGGACCACACGGACGAGATCATCCGGTCCCTTGCGCCCGACGGATCCCTCGCGGCGTTCCCAGCCCGCGTCCTCGACGAGCTCCGGGCGAACGCGTCCGCGATGCCGCACGTCGACGGCCTTGCGGGCCGGTACACCCTTGCGGGGGCGGCGATCGACCTGACCTCGAGCCTCTTCGAGCCGAGCGTGAACGTGATCGGGTTCGACGCATCGGGCGACCTCGGCGCGTTCGTCCGGGCGGACGGGAGCGCGTGGGACGGCTCCGGGCTCGGTCCCGCGGACGTGATCATCAACGAGCGGCTCGCGGACGGCGTGGAGGCGCGTGTGAACGACACGCTCCTCCTGAGCCTGGGCGCGCCGCGCGGGCCGCTGCAGCTACCCGCGCGGGTCGCCGCGATCGTCCGAGACGAGGGGAGGGGCGCGTGGCAGGACGCGGCGAACGTCTTCGCCCGGCTCGACTCCGTACAGATCGCACTGGGGACGCCGGGAATGATCAACGCGATTCACGTGTCGAACTCGGGCGGCGTTTCCGAGGGGTATCTCGTGACCGATGCGGCGATCGAAGAGCTCGAGGCGCATCTGCCCTCGACGCCGCAGCTCTCGATCGTCCCGGTGAAGAAGACCCAGGTCGACAACGCGACGGAAGGCGTGAGCCAGCTGAGCCAGATCTTCATCCTGCTCGGGACGTTCACGATCGTCGCCGGGATCCTCCTCATCGTGAACATCTTCGTCATGCTCGCGGAAGAGCGGAAGGGGGAGATGGGCGTCGCCCGCGCCCTCGGGATGCGACGGACGAACCTCGTCCAGAGCTTCGTCGCGGAGGGCCTCCTCTACGCCGTCCTGGCGGCCGCGGTCGGCACCCTCGCCGGGCTCTTCCTCGCGGCCGTGATCCTCTGGGCGTTCGGGTGGGTGTTCCCCGCGGAGCTGTTTGGCGGCGTCCAGTTCGTCCTCACGTGGACGGCCGCGGACCTCGTCCAAGGTTTCTCGATCGGCTTCCTGATCACGATGGCGACGATCGGGATCGCCTCATGGCGCGTGTCGAAGCTGAACATCGTCCGCGCGATCCGGGACATCGCGGAGCCCGTGCCCCCACGGTCGACGCGTCGACAGCTCGCGATCGGCGCAGGCAGCTCGGCACTCGGCGGCCTGCTCACCCTCCTCGCGGTCGTCCAGGGGAACCTCGCGTTCCAGGACATCGGACCCTCCCTCCTCGCGCTCGGGCTCGCGATCCTCCTCATGCGGATCGTTTCCCCCCGCATCCTGTTCACCGCGGCGGGTGCGGTGATCCTGGTCTGGGTGCTCAGCCCCGTGAAGTTCCTCGACTACTCCGCGGCCGGGATCGAGCTCTTCATCGAGGCCGGGATGCTCCTCGTCCTCGGGGGTCTCCTCGTCGTCCTGTTCAACAGCGACGCGGTCCTCTCGATCGCCACACGCGTCCTCCGCACGCGTACCTGGCGGCCCGTCGTCCGCACGGCGATCGCATATCCGATGAACAAGAAGTTCCGGACCGGGGCGACGCTCGCGAGCATCGCCCTCGTGATGTTCACGATCGCGACGATGTCCGGGATCCAGGCGATGGTCGAGTCCTCGATCGAGGAGACGACCGTCCGCGAGAGCGCGGGATTCGACCTCCTCGGCACCTCCGCCTTCGGCGTGCCGGACTTCCCGACGGCGTGGTCGGGCTACCCGGGGCGCGGGAACGTGTCCGTCGTACGCGCCCTGTCCGTCGCCCGCGCACAGATCGGGTTGCCGTCCGGGAGCGTGAGGAACACGACCCTCCTGGGCGTTCCCGCGGAGTGGTCCGCCCCCGAGTTCGAGTTCCAGTCCTTCGATCCCGCGTACGGGAGCCCTGCGGGGGCATGGGCGGCGCTCGGGTCCGACCCCGGCGTCGCGATCATCGATGGCACCGCGATCCAGGGGCCGGCGTTCGGGCCGGGCTTCGGGGGGTTCCCCGCGGCGGTCGGGGACGTCTTCACGGTGCGGAACGCCACGGGCACCGCGTCCGTCCGGATCATCGGCGTCCTCTACGAACGATTCGTCTCCGGCCTCTTCTTGGGCTGGGACACCGTGCGGGACCGCTTCGGCGTCGACGTCGCGAGCCTGTTCTACTTCGACGTGGTGCCGGGGCTCGACGCGACGGCGGTCGGGCACGACATCGAGCGTGCGTTCCTCGCATACGGGATGATCACGCTCGACATCCACGCATTCGTGTCGACGATCCTCGAGGTGATCACGGGGATCTTCAACCTGCTCCAGGCGTACCTCGCCCTCGGGCTGATCGTCGGGATCGCTGGCCTCGGGGTGATCACGATGCGGAACGTCGTCGAGCGTCGCCAGGAGACGGGCGCCCTTCGTGCGCTGGGCTTCCGGAAATCCATGGTCCTCCGGTCGTACCTGTTCGAGCTCTCGTTCATCGCCCTCACGGGGATCGCGATGGGGATCGTCCTCGGCATCCTCCTGTCATACGACCTGTACCTCCGCTTCTTCGAGGGGCAAGGCGACTTCGTGATCCCGTGGGAGCGGCTCCTACTCCTCGGAGGGATCGCATACCTCGGGGCGGTCCTCGCGACCTCGAGCCCGGCGATCCGCGCGTCCCGCATGCCACCGGCGGAGGCGCTCCGGGCGTACGAATGAGGAACCGGTTTGCCCGGACGGTAGCCTTCCGCACGGGTTCGTGCGCGGAGATTGGCCGGCCGCTTGCCCCGCAATCTAGTACACGGCTTCCTTCTGGCGGCGGTCGAGGACCCTCTGCCGGTACGTCTCCGGCTTCATATCGAACGCGAGCTGGCACTTCTCCGAGCAGAAGTAGTACGGGGTGCCCTTGTACCAGATCATCCAGTATGCGTTGTGCGGGTTGACCGAGGCTTCGCAGACGGGGTCGGTCGCCATGTCACCCGGACCTTCGGAGGCGCCGAAGGCGCGAGGAGATATGAAGGCTTCGGCCGCGGGAACGTAGGCGCGCGAGTCCTGCCCCTCGCGAGGCCGCGGGGGCAACCTGGCAGAACGGTTATATTCCGCGAGCCCGCATTGCCGCGCCGTGAAGGTCGCGACGGTCCTCGGCACGA
>MGVZ01000001.1:0-839 GCA_001800745.1 Euryarchaeota archaeon RBG_16_67_27 | reverse complement strand
GCGGCCCCCGTCTGCCGCGAAGTCGGGCAGCACAACGTAGTGGTCCTCATCCATACGGGCGAGGAACGGGACCCTCGGATGGGCGAGGCGGTCTTCCGCGCGTTCGACCTCGGGCGGCCGGACCACGAGCTCGGGCTCACGACAGCGGAGCCGACGAAGCGACTCGCGTCGATGATCGATGAGCTCGGAGGCATCTTGCGGCGCGAGTCGCCGAATCTCGTGCTCGTGTTCGGAGACTCCCTGACCGCCCTCGCCGCGACGCTCTCCGCGGAGACCGAGCGAATCCCCGTGGGCCACGTCGAGGCCGGCCTCCGCTCGTTCGACCGGTCGAGCCCGGAGGAGACCCACCGTCACCTGATCGACCGCGTGAGCCGCGCCCTGTTCTGCCCGACGAGCGCCGCCGCCGAGAACCTGCACCGCGAGGGGATCGTCCAGGGCGTGTCCGTCGTCGGGGACGTCCTCTACGACGTCGCCCTGCAGTACGCGCAGGCAGCGCGGGAACGGGACATCGTCGCGCGTCTCGGCGTGAGGCCCGGGGAGTACGTCGTCGCGACCGTCCATCACGGCGCGGCGTTGGACGATCCGCAGGCGCTCGCGTCGATCGTCGGCGCGCTCGTCGAATGCGGCCGGCCCGTCGTGTTCCCGGTCCACCCCCGGACGCGGGAGCGACTGGAGGGAGCCGGCCTGTGGGAGCCGGTCAAGGGCCGGGTCATGACGACGGCC
Source organism: Euryarchaeota archaeon RBG_16_67_27 (assembly GCA_001800745.1). GTDB lineage: Archaea > Thermoplasmatota > Thermoplasmata > RBG-16-68-12 > RBG-16-68-12 > RBG-16-68-12. The sequence goes on along the minus strand of MGVZ01000001.1, from coordinate 116 downwards.
CCCTTGGACTACTTGGACTTCCTCGGCCTCCTCATGCGCGCCGCGAAGGTCGTCACGGACTCCCGAGGCGTGCAACGGGAGGCGTACTATTTCGGGGTGCCCTGCGTGACCGTGGC